>DAOVGN010000081.1 GCA_030672385.1 Deltaproteobacteria bacterium
TTCATGAGGGTTTATTGCTTAGTAAGTTAAGGGTTCAATGCCCGAAATGAAACGATTTCTGAAAATTTCAGCCCTAAGCATATTTATCCTTTTTAATACAGGCTGTTCTGAAAGACTGCCTGATGGACGTCCTTCTCAAGAACAAAGGGTTTATGATTATGCCAATTTGATTAAATACGAAAACAGCCTGGAATCTCATCTCGCTACCTTATACAGACTTGCAGATATAGATATGGTTGTGGTCACTGTCGAGACTCTTCATGGAAAAAACATAGATGAGGTTACAGTTCAGTTGCTCACTGATTGGAAGATAGGAGAAAATACGAATGGGCTAAAGGGTGTCTTATTCTTCTTAAGTGAAAAAGAACAGTTAGTACGGTTTGAGGTTGGGTACGATCTTGAATGGATATATGTAGATTCGTTTGTTGGATATATTGAAAGGGATCAAATGGCGCCTTTTTTTAAGGTAGGGAGGGTACAGGATGGCATATCTGCCACCCTGGAGATGATAATTGCGCGTGCAAATGAAAAAATAGAAGAACTAAAGTATGACCCCGCGGAAAGAGCTGCCAATAACCAAGGAACCCTTTTTTCTGGTGGTGCTGGTGCTGAGATGAAAATGGAGATAGGGAGCATCAAGATACCTGAAAGGACAGATTATCCTGCAGACATAAAGACACTCCTTGTTCCACAACCTACTCCAGCAGAGGCCTATTTGCTGGATAGAGAAAAATGCAAAGGGCATATTAGGGGATATGGGTTTGACCTTTATACTGATGAGACCCGTGAGATAAGCAAAAAGTGGGTCTTTACCAACGCCCAGATGGATAATGAAGTACGGGATACAGAGGGAAAGAGTTTTAAGGTATTTATCAAAGGAGACCGAGCTATTGCAGCATTTGAGCCTAAATATAGGAATTGCCCACCCATATATTTTAGAAAATGCAGTAGGGGATGGCAGATTGATTACGCAACTATGTCAAAGACAATTCATTTTGATATGAGAAATCGTGCCCATATTAGCTTGTATAATAATCCCTACAAAGGGTTATTTAAGGAAAATAGTTACACCTTTGGCGTCAATGGATTCCTTTATTATAAAGGAGAAGAACCTGCCTATCTGGGTATTGATATGTGGGATGGTAGCACCCGTGAAGCAAAAATAGGCTCTTTGGTAAAAGAGGGGCCAGGAGAAAGGGCAGGTCTAAAGGTTGGAGATACCATAATTAAAGTGGGTGAGATTCATGTTAAGAGCACCCATGAGATTGTGCTGGCTGAAAATAAGTATAGAATAGGTGAAACAGTAGCAGTAAAGGT
This sequence comes from Deltaproteobacteria bacterium, assembly GCA_030672385.1. Taxonomy (GTDB): domain Bacteria; phylum Desulfobacterota; class B13-G15; order B13-G15; family RBG-16-54-18; genus DAOVGN01. Next base: position 1,318 of record DAOVGN010000081.1, read on the forward strand.
CAAACGAGGATATAGAACTAAGGAATTCAAACTGACCTTAGAGGCCTTTGATCCTTATAGAGAGTAATTTCCCATGACGGGTTCGTCACCCACGAATAATGAAAATCCGCTATTTCTCCCTCTCCCGCTGGCGGGAAGGGTTGGGGTGAGGGTGGACATAGCGTGGGTTTTCCCCTCACCTTCTTCCTCTGCGGGGCGCCCTTGAGGATCAAATCTCCCCTTCTCTCTCCTCCCACAAGGGGGAGAAATAGAGGGAGTGATCCCAAGGGTCCAGGTTTAGTTCTACAGCGCTGGCGATCTCGTACTGGTTGAAGGTGATGAGTTTGGCTGTGTGCATCAACAAGAGGACCGTCCTATAACGCTTCATGGCCTTTTGAGGATAGCGGAGGGGGTAATATCCCTTGGGGCTGGGTATGATGGCGGCGAGCAGGACAGATTCGAAAAAGTTCAGGTCACTGGGGGACTTGTAAAAATAATACCGGCTTCCTTCACTCACCCCGTATACTCCAGGACCCCATTCGATGAGATTTAAATACAGTTCGAGGATCCTGTCTTTGCTAAGGTGTTTCTCCAGCCTCCAGGTGATAGCTGCTTCCTTTAATTTTCTGAAGAGAGTTTTTCTTTTTGACAGATAGAGGTTTTTGGCAAGCTGTTGAGTGATAGTGCTTCCCCCTCGTAGCGGTTTCAGCCTTTTGATATTCTCCCAGAGGGCATCTCTCATGGCCGCAAAGTTGAACCCACTGTGTTGGTAGAAGGTGTCATCCTCTGCCACGATGACGGCCCACTTGAGGACGGGCGAGACCTCGGAGAGGGGGGTCCAGCGGGGATTGCGCGGCCCCAGGATGAAGAGGGATTTCCTCCCCCCCCAATCGCTTACTACAAGTCTCATATTGTACTGAGGGTTATTCAAGGGGCGTACATCAGGAAGGGAGTGGATAAATAGCCATACGAGGGTACTAATTAAGGCTATAAGGATAAAACCGGTGATGTAGATCCTTTTTTTCGTGAAGAGGCTAAAGAGCATACGCATGGGATTATTGTCTGCTGAAGGGAGATGTATAAGGGTCAGACATGGAACCTAAAGTGGACGATGTCCCCATCCTGAACCAGGTAATCCTTCCCCTCAGATTTCAGAACCCCCCTCTCCCTGGCCGCTTGTTCTGAACCACAGCTGGTGAAGTCCTCAAAAGGGATCACCTCAGCCTTGATGAACCCCCGTTCCATATCACTATGGATCTTTCCGGCAGCCTGGGGAGCAGGGGTTCCTCCGGGTACTGTCCATGCCCTGAGGTCCAGGTTTACCGTAGTGAAGAAGGTTATGAGGCTGAGGATCTCATACCCCACCTTTATCAGTCGTTCTAGACCGGAATCCTTCAGCCCTAATTCCTGACGAAACTCTTCTCTTTCTTCCTGCTCTAACTGGGCGATTTCCGCCTCCAGCCTTCCAGCGATGACCACCACAGGGATACCCTCTGTCTGGGCCAGATCCATCAGATCCTTTAAGTAGTTGTTCTGCGCATCCCCTGCCTCATCACCTACATTGGCCACATAGAAGCTCGGCTTGGCAGTGAGGAGTTGGAGGTCGGAGGGGAGAGATTTCCCCACCGTCTTGAGGAGCTCATCCGCCCTACCGCCCCCTTCCAGGGTTTCCTTGATACCTTTCAGAAGGTGAAATTCCTCCTCCGCCTCTTTCTCGCCCAGCCGCAGGAGCCGCCCCTGTTTTTCCATCCTCCTATCCACTGTTTCAAGATCAGCCAAGATGAGCTCAGTATTGACTACCTCTACATCCCGCCGCGGATCTATGGTACTGTATATATGCGCTATATCACTGTCAGCAAAGCACCTGACCACATGGGCGATGGCATCCACTCCCCTTACATGCGCCAAAAACTGGTTCCCCAGGCCCTCTCCCCTGCTGGCCCCCTTGACCAGTCCTGCGATGTCGAAGAATTCCAGAGTAGTGGGGGTAACCTTTTTGGGTTTGGTCAGATGGGCCAAGACATCTAACCTCCCGTCGGGGACAGGGACGATCCCCACATTGGGTTCGATGGTGCAGAAGGGGTAGCTGGCCACTTCTGCCGCTGCCGCCGCCAAGGCGTTGAAGATGGTCGACTTTCCCACGTTGGGAAGCCCCACTATGCCGCATCGAAATCCCATAGCCCCCCTTGGAGGATGCTTTCACGAATTTCTTCATCGGCGGGTGGCATCTCGAGGCCTTTCAGTTGCTCTTCTCCCACCCACCTCACATCCCGACAGCCTATGGCCTCGGGACCTCCCTCCTTTATCCTGCACTTATAGGCCAGAAGGAGGATATTGTAGCGTTCATATCGTTTGAACACCACCTGTTGTATCCCCTCTATCTCAATGTCTATTCCCAATTCTTCTCGCAATTCCCTTTGTATGCAGTCCTCCGCTCCTTCATCCTCTTCCAGCTTTCCTCCTGGGAACTCCCAGTAAAGGCCCCAGTCATCGTCACCTTCTCTTTGGGCCACTAAGATGTGTCCCCCCCTCACAATCAAGGCAGCTGTTACCACAATGGTATTCATTTAGTGGTTTTCTTTTTGGCCCCTTCCTTCTTCCGTTCCTTCTTTACCGCCTTCTTTTTCTTCGCCCCCTTTGTTTGCAGTTCCGTGATTGACCTCTTGACAATCTTACCTTTATGTTTGGGGAAGTCTACCTTGATATAGATCGTCTTGGGCATTATCTTGCAAACCGTTCCCTCCTTTTCCCCCTTTCCAAAAGGAAAGGTGACCGTATCACCTATTTCCATCTCGTCCTCCCTTCTTAAAAGACCTTTCGCCAATAATACAAAAGGAGTTTTTGATATTCCAGGATCACTCTTTTCCAGTCCTTTTCCCTCTTCCACCAACCTTCAGGATTATAAGAACCGTAAGGAGATGGAGCACTGATGACATTGACCTTCCTCTTTTTTAAGGCATCCTTGAAGATGAGATAGGTACGCCTGGAGTGGTACTTCGAGGTTACCAAGAGGACGGATTTATGCCCTTTTTTTGCTATGAAATTAAGCACTTCTGCAGCTTCCTCTCTGGTACTGGTGACCTCCTGTGTGGATGTCTCGATAGCAGCCAAGGGAACCCCTAATCCTTCTAGGACGATAATGGTTAGATCTCTGTTTTCCCGGATAAATATCCCCCGTTTTTTGATCTCCTCAAGACCATCCATTCTCTTCATCCTGGGGATAAAGATCGCCGTGGCCAGACCCTTGTTGTAGAGGTCGGCCCCACCCCTGGCCCTAACGATGGTCTCTTCCCGATTGGCCAAGATAACGATAACGTCAGCCTTTTGGATAGATTCTTGGTATATTAGATATTTGCCGACGGAGGTGAGGATATATTGACGGTAGGCGATGAGCTGGATGATAATTATGGCCAGGATGATCAAAAAGATCCGCTTTTTTTTTCTCCTCTCCGCTTTTCCCCTTTCTTGGGGATAGATCAGAGAGGAGTTTTCCCGTTTCGTCATTCCATCTTCACCTGCCGAGATTTTACCTTATCGTTTACCATGGGTTTACCGCAAAGGCAACCCCCAGCTTATAAATTTTCCCTTTTTTAAAAGGATAGATAGCAGAAAAAAAGGGGGATACCTAACCAGTATCCCCCTTTTCAATAGGTGATAGGTGATCGAATTGGGTTAAATAAAGAGGGGACAGAAGACCAATGTTATTGTGCTCAATAGCTTCACCAGTACGTGTAAGGAGGGACCAGCTGTATCCTTCAATGGGTCGCCTACCGTATCGCCTACTACGGCGGCAGCGTGGGTCAGAGAACCCTTCTTGATGGGTTTTCCCTTATCATCTTTTAGGTCGCCCGCCTCAATCATCTTCTTGGCATTGTCCCAAGCACCACCACCGTTGTTCATAAAACTGGCCAACATGATCCCTGCCATCGTCCCTACCATCAAGACTGCTCCCACCGTCATTGCGGCGTCATAGCCAGGGATAAAGTTGAAGATGACCCCTACTGCCACGGGCATAGTTACAGCCAAAATACCAGGGGCGATCATCTGCCTCAATCCAGCGCGGGCGGTTATATCTACCGTCCTGGCATAATCAGGCTTTACCGTCCCCTTCATGATGCCCGGGTTCTCACGGAACTGGCGCCTTACTTCCTCGATAATCTTTGATGCAGTTCGCCCCACTGCGCTGATGGCCAGCGAACTGAAGAGGAAGACCAACATCACAGCGAGCAGTCCACCGACGAATACCTCTACCCTGGCCAGGTTGACGATGTTGAATTCCTTCAGACCCCTGAGGAAGGCCACCCGGTCCAAATATGCCTGAAAGAGGAGGAAGGCAGCCAGCCCAGCAGATACCATCGCATATCCTTTGGTCAATGCCTTGGTGGTGTTCCCGACGGCGTCCAGCCTATCGGTAATTTCTCTGACCTTGCCGCCGATGCCAGCCATCTCAATGATACCATTGGCGTTGTCGGTAATCGGACCAAAGGTATCCATGGCCAACACATAGGGGCAGGTCATGAGCATCCCCATGGTCGCCACTGCCGTTCCAAAGCCCCCTCCCCCAGGCAGACCTGTCAATTTGCCCAGGGCATAAGAGGTGAGAAGGGCGATACCTATCAAGATCGCCGTCGCAGCGGTAGTCTCGTAACCAAGGGCAGTGCCTTCAACGATGTTGGTCGCCGGGCCTGTCTTGGAGGCCTCGGCAATACGCTTGACCGGGCGGTATTGAGGTTCGGTATAATACTGGGTGATGTATATGACAATGACGCTGGTCAAGATCCCGACCACTCCGGCCGCAAAAAGCCACCAGTTATGGAGCATGACGTAGACCGTGACCCCCATACCGATAATGGAGAGGGCGATGGCCAAGAAGTAACCGCGGTTCAGGGCCGTCATGGGGTTTTCTCCCTCGCGCCCCTTGACGCTAAGCACGCCGATCATACTGGCGAACAGGCCGAAGGCACGAACCACCAGCGGAAATATAATCCACGCCGGGTTTTTCGTGATCGTATAGATGATGATGCCGAGTATCATCGCCCCTATATTCTCGGCTGCGGTTGACTCAAAGAGGTCAGCACCACGGCCAGCGCAGTCCCCCACATTATCTCCCACTAGATCAGCGATCACTGCCGCATTTCTCGGGTCATCCTCTGGTATCCCAGCCTCAATCTTGCCTACAAGGTCTGCCCCCATATCGGCGGCCTTGGTGTATATACCACCACCAAGCTGGGCAAAGAGGGCGACAAAGCTGGCCCCAAAGCCAAATCCGACTATCAGGTGGGGGGCGATCTCAGGTCTTGTCGCCCCACCAAAGAGATAAAACATTATGGTGACGCCGAGCAGGCTGAGGGCAACGATGAGAAAACCCGAGACTGCACCACCATAGAGGGCCACCTTGATCGCTTCATTCAAACCCCTCTGGGCACCACTGGCACAGCGGACGTTGGATTTTACAGAGATATACATCCCAATGAAACCGGATATCGCTGAGCAGAAGGCACCCACGATGAAGGCAAGGGCGGTGTGCCAGGCGATACCCAAGGGGGTCATTCCCTCGATCCCCTCGGCTCCCCTGAGGAGGCCGACTACCGCCCCTGTTATAATTGCCGTAAACACCGCCAGTATCCCTATGGTGGTATACTGTCGTTTGAGAAAGGCCATTGCCCCCTCAAGAATGGTATCACCGATCTCTTGCATCTTCTTAGTTCCTGCATCGCGACGCAGGACATTCCTAGCCAGAAGCAGGGCAAAGATGATGGCGATAACCCCTGCTACCGGGACGATCCAGATAATGCCCATAACCTCTTCCTCCTTTTTTCTTTCTAAATTTATTACATTTTTTCCTCAGTCTAACCAAAGACTGGGGTGTCAATCTAGCAAACAAAACAAGTCGAGTCAAGGGTTTTTTCTGTTTTTTGTGAAAAAAGGGGCAATTTTAGAGAAGATAGATGTTGATTGACAACAAGCAAAAACGAACTTAATATATTTTAGTTTAAAAGATCATTATTTTTTGCGGGGTCATAGAACATGGCGTGGTTAATTATAGGGTTAGGGAATCCTGGCAAAAGATACGAGCTGACCAGACATAATATGGGCTTTTTGGTGGTGGATAGATGTGCCCAAAAGGAGGGTATCGTTTTTAAAGAGGAGAGCAGAGGGATTCTGATAGGCAAGGGCCTTGTGGGAGAAGAAAGGGTTGTATTGGCAAAACCCTTAGCCTACATGAACAGGAGTGGCACGGCTGTACGGGAGCTAACAGAAGGCCTGATGGTTTCTCTCGATCACCTCTTGGTGATACATGACGATTTGGATTTGACATTTGGTCGGATAAAGATAAAGAGAAGGGGGGGGCACGGGGGGCATAAGGGGGTAAGATCGATAATAGAGAGTTTAGAAAGAGATGACTTTTTGAGGGTAAAGGTAGGTATTGGCAGGCCCCCGGAACTTGAGGAGAATGTAACGTATGTTCTTAATCCCTTCTCCGATCAGCAGATCCCCCTTTTGGAAGAGAGCGTGGAGAGGGCCTCTGAAGCTGTCCGTGCCATCATCTTATATGGGGAAGAAAGGGCCATGAATATCTATAATTAACCCTCTTTAGACGACTCCGCTTCTTCTTCAACTTCCTCTTTTTCCTCCCCTACCTCCTCCTCAAGTATCTCCTCTTCAGTCACAACCTCTTCTAGAACCGTCGGTGGCACTACAGTTACAACAGCCTGCCCAGGATCAGTCAATATCTTCGCCTTTTCTAATTTTATATCACCCACATGGATGTTGTCACCGATGTCAAGATCAGAGACATCCACCTCGATCCTAGGGGGGATGTCTGCGGGAAGACACTTCACCTCAATCTTCCTGAGGGTATGTTCCAGCACGCCGCCCTTCTCTATCCCCGTTGCCTTTCCTACGATATGGATTGGAACATCTACATAGATTTCTTCGTCCATTGCAATGCTGTACAGATCTGCGTGCAATAATGTCCTCTTTAAGGGGTCTATTTGTTTCTCCTTGAGGATGACGGTCTTGGTGATAAGACCATCTTCAAGACCTTCGATGGTGAGGTTGATTAGGGTCCGTTCTCCTGATCCCCCGCGCAGGACCTTGGCCAGATCTTGGGGATTCAGGGTTATGGGGAGGGGGACCTCACGATGTCCATAGACCACAGCGGGCATCAACCCTTGGCTTCTCAGCCTCCGCGCCGCTTCTTTTCCTCTTTCCGCTCTATGTTGAGCTACTAAGGTCTTTTCTTCCATTTTTTGCTCCTCTTATACGAACAGGGAACTGACCGACTCATTGTTATGGATTCTCTTTATCGCCTCACCAAAGAGCTCCGCCACAGGGAGTACCTTTATCTTTTTACACATACTTCCATCTTGGTTGATAGGTATAGTGTCGGTCACGATAAGTTCCTCGATGGGGGAGTCGTTTATCCTTTCAATGGCGTTGCCCGACAACACTGGATGGATACAACAGGCATAGATGGCCAGGGCACCATGCTCCTTTAACGCCACCGCTGCCTTGGTGAGTGTTCCGGCCGTATCGACCATGTCGTCCAGAATGACCGAGATTTTTCCCTCTACCTTTCCGACAATGTTCATGACTTGGGCGACATTGGCCATTGGCCTCCTTTTGTCAATGATAGCTAAAGAGGCGTCCAGTCTCTTGGCAAAGGCCCTGGCCCGCTCTACTCCCCCTGGATCGGGGGAGACGACCACCAGATCATCCTTGAAACTCTTGCGCAGATAGTTCAGGAGGATGGGGGAGGCGTAGAGGTTGTCCACGGGGATGTCAAAGAATCCCTGGATCTGTCCGGCATGCAGATCCATGGTCAGGACACGGGAGGCCCCGGCCACAGTGATCAGGTTGGCCACCAACTTTGCTGAGATGGGTTGTCTGGGGCCCACCTTGCGGTCCTGTCTGGAGTACCCATAGTAGGGGATGACGGCATTTATTCTTTCTGCCGAGGCCCTCCTGAGGGCATCGATCACGATGAGGAGTTCCATCAAATTGTTGTTTACAGGGGGACAGGTAGACTGGACGACGAAGGTGTCGAGGCCCCGCACACTCTCGTTGACATCCACCGCAATCTCTCCATCACTGAAGGTCTTCACTTGAGCCCTACCCAGAGGAACGTCTAAATAGCTGCAGATCTTCTCCACCAGACCAGGATTGGCATTTCCCGAGAATACCTTTATTGGGCTATTGAGTGGTACCATTTTGGAAAGACACCTTTTTTATATGAACAAAATTGGCTGGGGTGGGAGGATTCGAACCTCCGAATGCGGGACCCAAAATCCCGTGTCTTACCGCTTGACGACACCCCAACTGCCCTATGAATCGGAGATAGTATGGGCGACGAAGGAAATCCACCCCTTCTCCGTATTCAAATTCCTCACCGCCCGATTTGCTTCCTCTTGCTTCGCAAAGAGACCAAAGACCGTGGGTCCACTCCCCGTCATTAAGACGCCTCTGGCCCCCACCTGGCGTAGACGCTCTTTCACTACCCCGATGATGGGCATAAGCTCCAATGCTGGTTCTTCCAGATCGTTGTAGAAGAAATCGCCCATCTTTTCAAGGTCTTGAGGCGGCATTGAAATTCTATTATCCCTTCTGTCCTTTGTCAACCCCCATTTACCCCTTTGGTACACATGCTGTGTGGATAGAGGAAGACCAGGGTTTATCAATACTATCCAAGCCTTCAAAGGGGGAAGAAGCTTCAACACCCTTTTTCCTTTCCCCCCCGTGGGCGCGCCCCGGGGCGGCGCGCAGGGGGGGGGGGGGGGCC
>DAOVGN010000104.1 GCA_030672385.1 Deltaproteobacteria bacterium
ATGAACTTGCAGCAATGGCAGAGTCGCTTGTAAATCTGACTTCTTTCAAACGAAAAGTTACGATGGAAAGCGAAACAGTAGGAGGACCAATTGACGTCGCTGTAATTTCTAAAGGTGATGGTTTTATATGGATCAAGAGAAAACATTATTTTAAAGCAGAATTAAACCCCCAATTCTTCGCAAACTACTACAAGGAGGTGTGATATGAATAGAAGTAAAGAGAAAAAACAAGTATTTCGTTCTATGATGGAATTCGAGAAAAACTATTTCCCCAAATCTTTTGAAAAAAGAATGTTAGAAAGACCTACAGATGCTCAAACTCTGGGGATTAGTTTGGCAAAAGAATCTTTAGACAAAATTAAGGAACGATTAGCGGAGTAAGAGAAAAAACTTAGGGTTGCATCTTGACATGTCACAATGTATAGAGGGGATGATTTTACCTATTTTGGGGAAAGAGGAGCAAAGATTTTCATTCCAATTGCAAAGTTACAATCATCGATATTCATTTAGCACCTGTAAAGAAGGACTGAGCTATTAATCCCGCAATGGGTGGGAAGAAGAATGTACTTGCAATGCGAATGAGCGTAAATTTCCAACCCAATATTCCTACTTCCATCGGCAAACGGCTAACTGCCCATAGTGACCACGCTGTTAAATATGCAACCATGGTTCCCACACCGGCGCCAGCACGTAAAAGACCAGCAGCGATGGGCAAACTGACATAAGGACCTCCAGGGGACAAACCGCCGGCCACTGCACCGATGAGTATACCCCGCATACCAGATTCTACACCAATCCATTTTGCCAATAGTTCTCGAGGGAGAAGAACCTGTACCATACCGGCCACGATAAACGCGAAGGCCAACAATGGTATGATTTCAATTGTCATATTCAGGGCCGATCTCATACCACTAATGTGTTGCCCTTGACCTTTATAGTATCCTATAAAAAGAAGAACAATTGCGAGTACTCCCATTATTATCGTTGGAATTATCATGGCTGACCTCCTTCCCTTTTTATCCATGCCTTTTCTCCAATGTTATAGTGCCTTCTTCTATGACCATGCTACTCGATTCAAGGATCCTCCCATCTTGATAAATGACAGTCGCCATATAATACTACTTTTCATTTCCACATGAAATTGCTAAAATAAAACTGATGAAGGCGAGTGATTTTTTTAACTCATTGGTAAAGAGTGGATTTCTCTTCTTTACGGGGGTCCCGTGTTCCTACCTTGCCCCTCTCTGTGAGGTTCTCAACCAAAAAGACCGCTCTTTCCATGTCCCAGCGGCCAGAGAGGATATTGCTGTTGGCTTGGCAGCAGGGGCTTACCTGGCTGGGAGATTGCCTGTAATCTATATGCCGAATTCCGGGCTGGGTTACTGCCTTGAGGCCTTTGCTTCACTCCCGTTAATTTATTATATACCCGCCCTGGTGTTGGTTAGTTATCGAGGACCAGCAGATCAAGGTTGTGAGGAACACTTGATGATGGGTAAACACACTGAGGACTTATTTAAAACTTTTCACATGAAATATTCTGTCTTCAGGGGAGAACTAACTGCATCGAGGCTTAAAAAAATTAAGCAGTATTTGGTTGAGCAGGAACTTCCTTATTTTTTACTTATCACTAAAGGAGCTTTGGAATGAACAGGCTGGAGGCGATCAGATTGATTATTGATAATCTATCAGGAGACGAACTGATAATTCATGCCAATGGGGCCATAAGCCGTGAATCTTTTATATGCCGGGACAGGAAAGAAAACTTTTACTTGCTTGGCTCAATGGGGTTGGCTTCTTCAGTGGCCCTGGGTGTGGCATTAAAGCAACCGGGACGAAGGGTAATTGTCATGGATGGAGATGGAAATATTTTAATGGGACTCGCTAATCTTGCATTAATTGGTGCCTTACAACCCGAAAATCTCATTCATCTGGTTCTGGACAATCAAGCATACGGAACAACAGGTAATCAGCCGACCATCTCCCCTTATCTTCCTCTCTACCAGATAGCTCAGGTGGCTGGTTACCGAGAATCGTATATCATTGAGCATGAGGATAAGCTCAAAAAAGTTTTTACAAAATCCCTTTCCAATCTAGGGCCATTCTTTATTCAAATTAGAGTGAGTCAGGAAGTTTCTCTGCCTCCCCCTCGAATCCCCTATTCAGCCCAAGCTATCAAAGATAGATTTATGGACGCCTTGTAAACGAAGGCTAACCATTCTTTCTGAAAGGTGCGTAAGGTCAAGTGGCCCTTATCTACGAAATATATCTAGGTATTTGAACAGCTCTGAATTAGACCTCAAGATAATGGTAGTCTCTTCGTCTATGACTTTTTTATAGGTCTCCAGGGTCCTTATAAAGTCATAAAACTGGGGATCTCTCCTAAAGGCCGAGGCATAGATCCTGACGGCCTCTGCCTCCGCTTTCCCTTTTATCGTTTGGGCCTGCCTATAGGACTCTGCCAGAATGATGGCCCTCTGCTTATCCGTTTCTGCCCTAATCTTGACTGCCTCCTCCTCCCCTTCTGAGCGGTACTTCTTGGCTATCCTGTGCCTCTCTGCATTCATCCTTGCATACACACTTTCTGCTACCTCAGGTGGTAGGTCTGCCCGTTTGATCCTTACATCTATTATCTCAATCCCGTACTGTTTGGCCTTCTCAGCGCTTTTTTTCGCAACGGTCTTCATTAGCTCTTCTCTATGGATGTCGATTACGTCCGATAGATTATGCGTGGCCAATTCCTCCCTTAAATCGGCATAGATGATGTCAGCCAATCGAGCCTGGGCCCCCCTCACGTTTCTGACGGTTTTGTAGAGTTTAAGGGGATCGATGATCCTCCAGCGTGCGTAGTTGTCTACAAGCAGGTTTTTCTTGTCCTTGGTGAGGATTTCAGCGGGTGCCGCATCGTATTCCAGCACCCTCTTGTCAAAATAATGGGTGGTCTGGATGAAGGGTATCTTCAGTTTAAGGCCTGGTTCTTTCACCGTCCGGATGTATTTCCCAAACTGAGTGATGATGATGGTTTCGGTTTCATCTACGGTGAATAAGGCCGAACTCCCTACAATAATTGTTGCCACTAATATCGCAATAATGACTACGCCCTTGGTACCCATCTTACCTCCTTATATCCTTACTCTTCTTTTTTGATGGTTTTTTCCTTTTTCTCCAGAGGCAAAAATTGGAGCAGATTGCCCCCTACCTTTGAATCGATGATAAACTTTTTGACATTGGGCAATATCTCTTCCATGGTTTCCAGATACAATCTTTTTTTGGTAACACTCTTTGCCTTTTGATATTCTCTCAGTATGGATACAAATCGTGCGGCATCCCCCTTGGCCCGGGCTACCCTTTCTGCCCTATAGGCCTCGGCATCTTTTATCATCTTGGCTGCATTTCCCTTTGCCTTGGGGATGATGTCTTCTTGATAGCCTTTGGCCTCATAGATGAGCCGTTCCCTATCCTCTTTGGCGCTTACCACATCTTTAAAGGCGGCCTCCACCTGCTTCGGTGGACGTACGGTTTGGAGTTTTACCTCGGTGATCAATAATCCAGACTCATAGCCATCCATTATTGTCTGTAACAGGGCTTTGACCTCCTGCTGGATACGGAGCCTTCCCACGGTCAAGGCATCGTCAATGGTATTGGCGCCAATGACCTGTCGTAAGGCTGCCTCACTGGCATCACTGAGGGTGCCGATTGGGTCTTTGACATTAAACAGGTAAGAAGGTGCATCCTTTATTTTGTACTGGACGATGATCTGGGCATCCACTATGTTCTCATCGCCGGTCAACATCAATGATTCTTTCTCTATAAACCTGTATCTGGCTGGAGGCCCTGGGTCTATCGTCCTGAAACCTATTTCAAGTCGTTTAATCTCGGTTACTTTAGGGGTATCCACCTTCTCAATGGGCCAGGGCAGATGATAGCGCAGCCCTGACGAGGAGACCCTGACCATCTTCCCAAACTGCCTGACCACCCCCTCCTCGGCCGGGGATACCATATAGATACCTGAGGCAACCCATAAGAGGAGTACGATGATGACGAAAATGAGAAATCCCTTTCGTCCCTTCCCTGTTTTTTTAAGGAATTCCTTCACCTTTTCTGCCACATCCTCCATGGATGGAACTTTTTGTGGCCACTGCTTGTCCTCAAAGTTGCTTAGCATGGTTCACCTCCTTAAAAAAGCATCGTATACGATAATGGAGATATTAGCAAGCCTTTAAAATTTCTTTTTTTAGATTTTTTTCATTGCCCTTTATCAATGGGGAGAGTGGATCATTTTGTGAAATTGGTTAAACCCTGGATGCATGGATCCTAAAGGGATCTTAAACTCGAAAGAGATCTTTCCTTGAATTGCCTCCCCCCTCAGTATGTGTTAATCTTATTATGTAGGAAATAAATCCCTAGATATTTCCTCTCCCCTTTGGGGAGAGGATAAAGGTGAGGGGGAAAACCATGCCATATCCACCCTCACCCCAACCCTCTCCCGCCAGCGGGAGAGGGAGAGATTGCAGATTTTCATCGTTCGTGGGTGACGATGGCGTCATGGTAAATTAGTAAGGAACACCTGAAGATGGCTTATCAACTCTTAGATCATACAGGCGATTTGGGGATTAGGGTTTGGGCCGATGATTTGGAGGGGCTCCTCTGTGAGGCGGCCCGGGCCCTCTTTGATATCATCACGGACATCGAGCAGGTGGAGGTACATCTGGAGAGGGAGGCAGATGTGGAGGGGGGAGATCGGGAAGAGTTGATGGTGGCCTGGCTCAACGAACTCCTTTATCTGCATGAGGTGGAAGGACTGCTGTTCAGGGATTTTGCGGTGACCGAGATCAGTGAGGGGAGATTGAAAGGGGTGGCCAGGGGAGAGAGGTTTCAAGAGGGTCGCCATGTAATCAAGACCTCTGTAAAGGCAGTGACCTATCATCAACTGGAGGTAAAGGAGGAGGACGGGCGTTGGCAGGCCCAGATGATCTTTGATGTCTAAAGGAGGAAGTAATATGTCGAGAGAGGTCTCTATAAGTATAGAGAAGGTAGACGATTACCGTTGGCGGATACCGCGCGAGGGGGGGATGCGCACCGACGGCATGGTCTATGCCGATGAGCGAATGATGAGGGTTATAAAGAAGGATCAAAGCCTCTTGCAGGTGATGAATGTAGCCTTTTTGCCCGGGATTGTTGGTTACTCCCTGGCCATGCCCGACATCCATTGGGGATATGGTTTTCCCATAGGAGGGGTGGCGGCCTTTAGCGAAGAGGAGGGGGTGGTCTCCCCCGGAGGAGTGGGGTACGACATAAACTGTGGGGTGAGATTGATGCGCTCCGGTCTGGAGCGCACCCAAATCAAAGACAAGATAAGGGAGATAGTAGATACCCTCTTTGTCAACATCCCCTCCGGGGTGGGGTCCCGCAGAAAGGACCTGAAGCTGGACAAGGGGCAGCAGCGCAAGGTCCTCCTGAAGGGGGCCCAGTGGACGGTGGACCAGGGCTATGGGCGCTGGGAGGATCTGGAACATATTGAGGAGCGAGGGCGCATCCCCGATGCCAATCACGCCCTCGTCTCGCAAAAGGCCCTTGATAGGGGGAGGGCCCAACTGGGGACTTTGGGTTCGGGGAACCACTTTGTCGAGGTGGGGTATGTGGCCGAGGTATATGATGAAGGGCTGGCCAGGGCCATGGGGTTGGAGAAGGATCAGGTGACAATCATCGTCCACACAGGTTCCCGGGGCCTGGGCCATCAGGTCTGCGATGACTACATTCGGGTGATGCTCCAGGCCGCACAGAGATACGGGATAGAGCTTCCAGACAAACAACTCTGCTGTGCCCCTATTAGGTCAAAGGAGGGAAAGGAGTACCTTGCGGCAATGGCCTGCGCCGCCAACTTCGCCTTTGCCAACCGGCAGATCATCACCCACTGGGTGAGGGAGACCTTTGAGCAGGTCCTGCGGATGAGCCCCCGTACCCTCCAGCTAGAGCTCATCTACGATGTATGTCACAACATTGCCAAGATGGAGACCCATGAGGTAAATGGAAGGGGGCGGCGTCTCTGCGTACATCGAAAGGGGGCCACCAGGGCCTTACCCCCCCATCACCCCGATGTCCCCGATGACTATAAAGAGATAGGGCAGCCTGTCTTGATCCCTGGAGACATGGGGAGGTATTCTTATGTGCTGGTCGGCACCCAGGGGGCCTTACAGGAGACCTTCGGGAGCACCTGTCATGGTGCAGGGAGGCTCTTGAGCCGCCATCAGTCCAAAAAGATCGCCCGTGGTCGAGCGGTAGCCCAGGAACTGAAGGCTCAAGGCATATATGTACGGGCTGCCAGCCAGGCCACCATGGCGGAGGAGATACCTGAGGCCTACAAGGACGTGAGCGATGTGGTGGAGGTGGTCCACGGAGCCGGTATCAGTAAAAAGGTGGTGAAGTTAAAACCGTTGGGTGTGCTCAAGGGATGAAGAGGCGCATCTATCTGCGTATGCGGACATGGGAGGAGGCCTTAGGGGTCTTTTTGGAGAGGGTCAAGCCCTCCCAATATGATAAAAAGGAGGTCGTCCCCGTAAAGGAGGCCTTGGGGAGGGTGACGGCTGAGCCCATCTTCGCACGCCTCTCCTCTCCCCACTATCACAGTGCAGCTATGGACGGGATTGCGCTGCAGGCGCAGATTACCTTTGGGGCAGCGGAAGATCGGCCCAAG
>DAOVGN010000091.1 GCA_030672385.1 Deltaproteobacteria bacterium
GTTCCCACCATTTATCTTATATCATTTTTAGGGGTTGGGGGTTTTTAAGCGTTTCCCTCAACTAATTAATTTACATGATCTATTCCATTTGTCAACAATTTTTATCCGCAATTTTTGAACTTGCCAATGCCTTCTCTAATAAGGGAGATGTCTCCAGGACCTCCCCCATTTTTTAGAAAGGGGGGAGGGGGAAACCACGCCCTCCCTTTTCCTTGATAAGGGACCCAAATTCTGATAGAATGTAAAAAACTAACAAATGGAGGATGTCGTGATACTTCCCGCCAGAAGGCCGTTGCCGGTGAATATCGAAGATGAGATGCGCAAGTCCTATATGGATTATGCCATGAGTGTCATCATCGGGCGGGCCCTCCCGGATGTGAGGGATGGACTCAAGCCGGTACACCGGCGGATACTCTACGCCATGCACACCCTCGGGAACTATTGGAACAAGCCCTTTAAGAAATCGGCCCGGATGGTGGGAGATGTTATCGGGAAATACCACCCCCATGGGGACGCCGCAGTCTACGATACCAGCGTCAGGATGGCCCAAGGGTTTTCCCTGCGCTACCCCCTCGTGGATGGGCAGGGCAACTTCGGCTCGGTGGACGGGGACCCAGCAGCCGCCATGAGGTACACAGAGGTCAGGCTGACCCGCTTAGCCCATGAACTGCTGGCGGACATAGACAAGGATACGGTGGACTCCAGGCCCAATTATGACGACACCCTTCAGGAACCCATCCTTCTGCCTGCTCGTTTCCCCAACCTCCTGGTCAATGGCTCCACAGGTATAGCGGTGGGGATGGCCACCAACATCCCACCCCATAACCTGGTGGAGGTGGTCGACGCCATTGTGGCCCAGATAGAGAACCCCGGGATAACCATTGAGGAGTTGATGGAGTTCATCCCCGGACCCGACTTCCCCACTGGTGCCTTCATCTATGGGAAGGAGGGAATCAGGGCAGCCTATCAGACGGGTAGGGGGATCATCCATCTCCGGGCGCGTGCCTTTGTAGAGAAACAGAAGGGGGAGCGGGACCGGATCGTCATCACCGAGCTCCCATATCAGGTGAACAAGGCACGCCTGGTGGAGAAGACCGCCCAGTTGATGCATGAGAAGCGCCTTGAGGGGATCGCCGACGTGAGGGATGAATCCGATCGGGAGGGGATGAGGGTGGTATTGGAACTCAAAAAGGACGAGGTGGCGGAGGTGGTCCTCAACCAGCTCTACAAGCTCACCCAGATGCAGGTCTCCTTCGGGATCATCCTCCTTGCCTTGGCGGACAACAGGCCCTCCATTTTAAAATTAAAGGATCTCATCACCCATTTTATCGAGCATCGCAAGGTAGTGGTCACCCGTCGCTCCCGCCATGAACTGCGTGAGGCCGAGGCCCGTGCCCACATCCTGCAAGGGCTGCTGAAGGCCCTGGGCCATATCGACGCCATTATCGCCTTGATCAAGGGCTCAAAGACCCCATCCGAGGCGCGAGCAGCATTGATAAAAAGCTTCGCATTCACCGAGATTCAGGCTCAAGCCATTTTGGACATGCGGCTGCAACGTCTCACCGGCTTGGAGCGGGAGAAGATCGCCGAAGAGTTTGAAAGACTGAGCAAGGAGATCGCCAGACTGAGGCAAATCCTCGGTGACGAGAGATTGCTAATGGAGGTAATCGTCAAGGGGCTGCGGGATATCCAGGAGGAATTCGGTGACCCCCGTCGGACCCAGATCATCGAGAGGGAGGGGGATGTTCGCCTAGAAGACCTCATCCTAGAAGAGGATATGGTAGTCACCATAACACATACCGGCTATGTCAAGCGGACGCCAGCGGGACTTTATCGCAGCCAACGCCGAGGGGGGAGGGGGAGGCAGGGTATCACTGTAAAGGATCAGGACTTCGCGGAACACGTCTTCGTCGCCTCCACCCACCATTACATCCTCCTCTTTACCGACAGGGGTAAGGCCTTTTGGTTAAGGGTGTATCAAATACCCCAGGCTGCCCCCTCAGCCAAGGGCAAGGCCCTGGTCAACCTCATCAATCTCTCCTCGCAGGAGAGGATAACGGCCATCCTCCCGATCAGGGAGTTCAAGCCAGGAATATCCATCATCATGGCCACCAAGAAGGGGATGTTGAAGAAGACCCCCCTGCTGGCTTTTAGCCATCCACGCTCCGACGGCATCATCGCCTTGCACCTAGAGGAAGGGGATAGTCTAGTGGGTGTCAAGCTCACTGTGGAAAAGAGAGAAATCTTTTTGGGGACACGGATGGGAAAGGCGACTAGGTTCAAGGAGGATCAGCTTAGGGAGATGGGGAGGGGGGCTAGGGGGGTTAGGGGGATTACCCTTGGGCCCCAGGATCGATTAGTCGCCCTGGAGATCATCCAAGAGGGGGCCTCTATCCTCAGCGTGACCGAAAGGGGCTTCGGCAAAAGGACCCGTGTGTCAGAGTACAGAAGTCAGACCCGGGGGGGGAAGGGGGTGCTCAACACCATGGTATCAGACAAGAATGGACCAGTAGCAGGTATCCTACAGGTGGTGGTGGAGGATGAGGTGATCTTTATCACGGATGCGGGCAGGGTGTTGAGGCTCTCTGTGGGGGACATCCCCTTGCGGGGGAGAAATACCATGGGGGTCAGGCTCATCGGCCTAGGGAAAGGGGAAAGGGCGGTGGGTTTGGCAAGGCTCGTAGAAAAAGAGAAAAAGGACTTGACCTAAAACTGTTTTTTTGGTAATTAGTGGTTGGTTACCGGTCTTGGTCTTTAAAAGCATTCGGCCTTGGGAATTAGAAAGGGTTAACAGGCCTTCAAGACCTCTTCCCTTTTCATGTCTGTCTTAAAAGATATCCACAGATTGTGGATTAAATGTCGACTTTTCCATTTATAACAAACAACAACCCCTTTAAAGACCTTCAGTAGAAACTATGGAAGACTTCTGGCCACAGGTTTTAGACACTATCAAAGGGCAGATAAACATAAACAGTTTTGAGACCTGGATAAAACCCATTCGGCTTGGGTCTCTGGAAGAGAAGAGGATCATCCTCGAGGTACCCAACAATTTCTTCCGTGACTGGGTTAATGATAACTACTTAGTCACCATAAAAAAGGTCCTTCATGACCTAACAGGAGAAGATTTCTCTATAGCCCTACAAGTAAAGAAGACAAGACCCCTCCACCTAGAGGAAGGTCCGGAGGAGGATGTGGGGTTTAACGAAGCCTTGGCCAGTCGTATGTTTAACCCCCGTTATACCTTTGAAAACTTTGTGGTTGGTGAGGGGAACCAATTTGCCCACGCAGCCTCACAAGCTGTAGCCGACACACCGGGGAGGAGATACAACCCCCTATTTGTCTATGGCGGTGTAGGATTGGGAAAGACCCATTTGTTGAATGCCGTCGGCCACAGAATAATAAAAAACCGTACTATTTCTGACCCCGGCAAGGTGTGTTATATTTCCTCAGAGGAGTTCACCAACGAACTGGTCAATTCCATCCGTTTTGAGCGCATGGATGGTTTTAGAAAAAAGTTCAGAAACATTGAGGTGCTCCTGATAGATGACATCCAGTTCATCTCCGGAAAAGAGAGAACGCAGATAGAATTCTTCCATACCTTCAACTCCTTGTATGAAAATAAAAAGCAGATTGTCCTCACAAGCGATAAATTTCCTCGTGAAACCCCTAACTTTGAGGAGCGCCTTAAATCGAGGTTTGAGTGGGGTCTCATCGCCGACATCCAGCCTCCTGATGTTGAGACAAAGGTGGCCATACTAAAGAAAAAGTCAGAATTTGAAAAAATATATATTCCTAATGACGTGGCCTTCTTTTTGGCCTCTCACATCAACTCCAATATCCGCATATTGGAAGGTTGTCTCATAAGGCTAGGGGCCTTCGCCTCTCTTTCCAAGAAAGAAATTACCCTAGAGATGGCCAAGGAGGTATTGAGAAATTTTATCAAGGATAAGGAAGCGGCTATTTCCATCGACAATATACAAAAAATGGTCGCTTCTTATTTTGACTTAAAACCAAAGGATTTAAGGTCTAAAAGGAGATTAAAACAGTTGGTGATACCCAGACAGATAGCCATGTATATCTCAAAAAAACTTACCACCTGTTCCCTTATAGAGATCGGAGAGAAGTTTGGTGGAAAGGACCACTCTACCGTCATCCATTCTATAAAGAGAACAGAAGAAAAAATATCCAATGATCAATATATAAAAAGTATTGTTGCCGATCTAATAAGAAAGATAAGGGAATAGATTTGAACAGAGATAAACATTGGTATATAGAAATCATAAACAGCTTTATTTCCTTTATTATTAAAGAATTATAGCGAGTATTAACTTTTTCACATGTCTTATTACTATTACTATATTATAGAGAGACTTTTATGAAATTCACAATAGAAAGAGATTCTTTTCAGACAAGCCTGGGAAAGATTCAAGGAATTGCAGAGAGAAGAAGTACTATTCCTATTCTCTCCAATGTATTGATTTCTGGGGGAGAAGGCAGAATACATATAGTGGCCACCGACTTGGAGATAGGGGTGAAAGAGATTACAGGTGCAAATATTGTGGAAAAGGGCGACATATGTATATCGGCAAGGAAGCTCTACGATGTAGTCAGAGAACTCCCTGAAGCGATGATCGAGATACAAAGAGAGGAAAACTTTTGGATATCGGTAAAAGCGGGCAAAACGGTGTTTAATCTTCCCGGACTAGACCCAAGTGAGTTTCCCAAATTTCCCCCTACTGAAGGCTCTGACTGCTTTAGTTTGAAGGTCTACGAATTTTTAGAGATGATTGAAAAGACAATCTTCGCTGCCTCGACAGAGGAGTCAAGGTTCAATCTAAATGGAATTTATATGGAGAGGATGGAAAAAGAGGGCAGAGATTTTTTGCGCATGGTGGCTACTGATGGACATAGATTATCTATGATAGATAAGGAGGTGTCATCAACCCTAGAAAAAGGTGTTACCATCCCTCGTCGGGGCTTGATTGAATTAAGGAAGGTTTTGGGGGATGGAGAAGAGGAGGTAACGGTTTCTCTCAAGGAAAACAACTGTATTTTTAAGACAGAACGCAATATAGTAGTAGTTCGTCTACTAGAGGGCGAATATCCTGATTATCAACAGGTTATTCCCACATCCAATGACAAATATGTAGTGGTTGATAGAAAGGAGTTTATAAGTTCTTTGCGCCGCGCCCAGGTTATCGCCAGTGAAAGGGGAGCAGGGGTCAAGTTCTACATTAAAAGTGGTTTAATGGAGATTAAGACAGGAGGACCAGATGTGGGCAATGTCCACGAAGAGACAACAATCGGTTATGAAGGAGATCCATTAGACATAAGTTTTAGTGCCAGGTACCTCCTAGATGTTCTAAACACAACGGACGCAGAGAAGATAAGGATGGAGTTAAAGGAGGAATTGACCGCCGGGATAATAAGGCCCGTAGACGAAGAGGGATATTTATGTGTGATTATGCCCATGCGCCCCTAGAATCAGGGCTGTTCCCCCTCTCAACAAGCTGTTTTTTTCTGTTCATTTCATAGATTAAAACCCCCCATCATGAGAGAAGAAGAAGTGGGAGAAACAACAAAATCCTCAACAAAAGAACCTTATGATTCCAGACAAATTAAGGTCTTGGATGGGTTAACCGCTGTCCGCAAAAGGCCCTCTATGTACATTGGCAACACAGGAATAGGGGGACTGCATCACCTCATAGAGGAATTGGTGGACAATAGTATAGATGAATCCCTAGCAGGCTATTGTACAAAGATAGAAGTAGTAATCCATTTAGATAACAGCGTTACGGTGAGAGATAATGGAAGGGGCATTCCCGTAGATCTCCACAAGCAGGAGAGGAAACCGGCCGCAGAGGTCGTCCTGACAAAACTGCACTCTGGGGGGAAGTTCGACAGAATAAGCTATAAAGTCTCTGGGGGGCTCCACGGGGTAGGCCTCTCCGTGGTAAACGCCCTCTCTGAATGTTTGGAGCTAGAGATAAAGAGGGACGGAAACGTCTATCACCAAAGATATGAGAGAGGGCAAAAGAAGACCCCTCTGCAGAATGTGGGCAGGACCAAAAAGAGCGGAACAACCATCAAAATTAAGCCCGATCCCGAGATCTTCAGCGAGCTAGAGTTCAGCTATGATTTGCTCTCCCAGCGCCTGCGCGAGCTCTCGTTTCTCAACAAAGGGATCACCATAACCGTTGAGGATGAAAGGAGCGAAAAGAACAATCAATTCTTTTACAAGGGGGGTATCATATCCTTTGTTGAGTATCTCAATCGCAAAAAGAATAGCATTCATCCCAAACCCATTTATTTTGAAGGAAAGAAAAACGACACCTATATCGAGGTCGCCCTACAGTATAACGACGGCTACAAGGAGACTATTTTTACCTTTACCAACAGCATAAACACCCATGAGGGTGGAACCCACCTGGTGGGCTTTAAATCAGCCTTGACCAGGACGATAAATACTTATGCCGGGAACAACAACCTTCTAAAGAATCTCAAGGAAGGGCTAAGCGGCGAGGATATAAGGGAGGGACTAATTGGGGTGATCAGCGCAAGACTTCCTGATCCCCAATTTGAGGGACAGACGAAGACGAAGCTGGGCAACAGTGAAGTGAAGGGATATGTGGAGACCCTGGTCAACGAGAAGCTGGGAAGCTATTTTGAGGAGCATCCTCAGGTAGCCCGAAAGATATTGGCAAAAGTGATCGACGCTGCGCGAGCACGGGTAGCTGCCCGCAAGGCGAGGGAACTTGCCAGGAAGAAAGGGGGGATAGACGCAACCCTTCTTCCGGGCAAACTGGCGGATTGTCAGGAGCGTAATCCGGTCCTCAGTGAGCTCTACATCGTGGAGGGGGATTCAGCAGGTGGCTCGGCCAAGCAAGGAAGAGACAGGAAATATCAGGCAATCCTTCCCCTAAAAGGAAAGATCCTCAATGTGGAAAAGGCAAGGTCTGATAAGATGTTGTCCAATGAAGAGATAAAGACCATCATTACCGCCCTAGGGATTGGGATCAACCAAGATGAGATGGACGTGTCAAAGATCAGATACCACAAGATCATCATCATGACCGATGCCGATATAGACGGCTCACACATAAGGACCCTCCTTTTGACCTTCTTCTACCGGCAGATGGAGGGGGTGATTGAGGGTGGATGCCTCTACATCGCCCAACCCCCCCTCTATCGGGTCAGGGCAGGAAAGAAGGATAACTACCTTAAGGACGAAGAGGAACTGGACAGATTTCTCTTGAACAGGGCCCTGGAAAAGGTGGAACTTGGGTTGAAGGATTCTCAGACACGGTTGGGGGGGAAGCGGCTCCTAGACCTCTTGAACAGACTCTCTCGCTTCGACTACTATCAGAGGAGGCTTGAGCGCCGAGGCTACCCCCGGGAGGCCATGAAGGTCCTTTTGCAACAGGGGGTTTCTCGCCCAGAGGATTTTGGAGACAAGGAGCGGCTCATGTTCCTACACAAGGCCCTGCGGGGAGAGGGGATGGAGGTGGGAGAGATCACCGCCGACGAAGAGCATAACCTCTTTGAATTCTCCCTCGAGGGGAGGATAAATGGGAGGGGGGTGGAGAGGAAGATAAACCGGGATCTGGTGGAGTCTGTTGAATACAAAAACCTCTTGGTCCTCTATCAATCGATCGCCGGCTTTGATACTCCTCCTTTTGTTATCTACCACAAGGGAGGAGAGCAGAGGATAGAATCCAAGGGGGAGTTGTTGAACTATATAACCAACATAGGAAAGGAAGGACTATATATCCAGAGATACAAAGGGCTCGGGGAGATGAATCCAGAGCAACTCTGGGAGACCACCATGAACCCCGAGACCAGGAGCCTCCTTCAAGTGAGGGTGGAGGATGCCGTGGTGGCGGATGAGATCTTTACCGTCCTTATGGGGGATCAGGTAGAGGAGCGCAGGCGTTTCATCGAGCAAAATACCCTTCAGGTGGAGAACCTGGACATTTGATACATAGGGTGATAGGTCTGACAGGGGGGATCGCCAGCGGAAAGAGCCTGGTCTCCCGAACATTGATGAGATTGGGGATGGGGGTAATCGATGCGGACGATATCGGCCACGAGATCATGATGAAAGACGATTCCGTAAGGCAGGAGGTGGTGGAGACATTTGGGGAGGAAGTGCTCAAAGAGGGGGGGGAGATCGATAGAGTGAAGCTGGGGAGGATTGTCTTCAGTAACCTTGAGAGGAGGAGGGCCCTAGAGACGATTCTTCACCCCCTTATTCAAGCGGAGATGTGGAGGAGGGTGCAGGAGAGCAACGGAGACATGGTCTTGGAGGTACCCCTATTGATCGAGAAGGGGGAGCATGAAAGGGTGGATCTAGTAGTAGTGGTCTATGCCACCAGAGAGGTCCAAATACAGCGCCTCATGCGCAGGGATGGGATGTCGAGGGGGGAAGCCATCAAGAGGATTGACACCCAACTTCCCTTGGAGGAGAAGGTATCATATGCTCATTATATTATCAACAACAATGGACACCTGGAGGAGACGGAGGAGCAACTATTCCGGTTTTATCAGGTTATAGGGGGGAAAGAAACACCATGAATGCAGAGATTATAAATCTTAGGGATTTGAAGAGCAAGAAGATATCGCAACTGGCAGCCTTGGCTAAGGAGCTAAATGTGGAGGGGGCAGCCAACATGCGCAGGCAGGAGTTGATCTTCACCATCCTGCAGACCCAGGCGGATAAGGACGGTGTGATCTATGGAGATGGTGTCTTGGAGATCCTGCCCGATGGCTTCGGCTTCCTGCGCTCCCCAGACTACAACTATCTGCCGGGCCCAGACGACATCTATGTCTCACCATCGCAGATAAGGAGGTTTAGTCTAAAGACAGGGGATACCATCTCAGGGCAGATAAGGCCGCCCAAGGATACGGAGAGATATTTTGCCCTCCTCAAGGTGGAGAATCTCGACTACGAAGATCCCGAGGTGGCAAAAGAAAAGATCCTGTTCGACAATCTCACCCCGCTCTACCCGCAGGAGAAGATCAACCTGGAGTACGGCCCCGACGACAACTCTACCCGGGTGATGGATCTCCTCACCCCACTCGGAAAGGGACAACGAGGCCTGATAGTTGCTCCACCCAGGACGGGGAAGACCATGCTGCTGCAGTCCATCGCCCACAGCATTATGGCCAATCATAAGGAGATGACCCTCATCGTGCTCCTCATTGATGAGCGGCCCGAGGAGGTGACCGACATGCAACGTACGGTGGAGGGGGAGGTGATCAGCTCCACGTTTGACGAGCCCCCCCAACGACATGTCCAAGTGGCCGAGATGGTGACTGAAAAGGCCAAGAGGCTGGTGGAACATCAAAGGGACGTGGTTATCCTCTTGGACAGTATTACCAGGCTGGCCAGGGCCTACAATGCTGTTATACCTCCAAGCGGCAAGGTCCTCTCGGGAGGAATAGACGCCAATGCCCTGCAGAAGCCCAAACGTTTCTTCGGTGCCGCTAGGAACATTGAGGAAGGGGGAAGCTTGACCATCGTCGCTACCGCCTTGGTCGACACGGGCAGCAGGATGGATGAGGTAATCTTCGAAGAGTTCAAGGGAACCGGGAATATGGAGTTGCTGCTGGATCGACGCCTGGTGGACAGAAGAGTGTTTCCGGCCATAGACATCAACCGCTCGGGGACGAGGAAGGAGGAGCTTTTGCTGGATGAGAAAGACCTGAACCGCATCTGGCTTTTACGTAAGGTGCTGACCCCCATGAACACGGTGGACAGCATGGAGTTTCTGTTGGACAAGTTGCGCAAGACCGCCACTAACAGGGAGTTTTTGGATACCATGAATCAGTGAGAAGGGGTTGAAAACAAGGGGAAAACATGTTATTTTTTAAAAAAGGGGGTTAAGGAATGAAAAAGGGGATACACCCGGAGATATACGATATAACCATCACGTGTGCCTGTGGGGCCACCTTTCATACCAAGTCCACCAGAAAGGATTACTCGGTGGATATATGTTCCCGCTGTCACCCCTTCTTTACGGGCAAGGCGAAGTTGGTGGATACGGCGGGCAGAATAGAGAAGTTCACCCGCAAGTACAAGCACCTCCAGAAAGAGGGGCAGGAGAAGGGATAGGGAAGAACACTCCTCACTGGCAGGAGGGAGAGGCATCCTGTACGCGGCCGGTGATATTTTTTTGTCCCGACAGAGACAGGGGGGGTACCAAATCTTGATTAAAGAGGTCCTGGAGAAACTGGAGAAGGTGGAGACCAGTCACGAAGAGTTGGAGCACCTCATGGGTGACCCACAAGTGGTGACCCGGAAGGAGGACTACCAACGATACGCCAAGGAGCATGCGGAGCTTGGACGAGTGGTGGAACGCTTCAGGAGGTACAAGGATCTGCTGAAGAGGATAGAAGAGGACAGGATCCTCCTCCAGGAAGAAGATGAGGAGCTCAAAAAGATGGCCCGGGAGGAAATCGCTGTCCTGGCGGAGGAGAAGGAGGGGGTAGAACGAGAACTGATTGTCTCCGTTCTGCCCAAGGATCCCAACGATGGCAAGAACGTCGTCTTGGAGATAAGGGCTGGTACAGGGGGAGAAGAGGCCGCCCTCTTTGCGGCGGATCTCTTTCGGATGTACGCTAAATACGCCGAGACGAACAACTGGCGGGTGGAAGTCCTCAGTCAGCACTCCACCGGGGTGGGGGGGTTCAAAGAGATCATCGCCCTCATCGAGGGGAAGGGGGTCTATAGCAAGTTGAAATATGAGAGCGGTGTACACAGGGTGCAGCGGGTCCCCATCACCGAGTCGCAGGGGAGGATCCACACCTCGGCGGTCACCGTGGCGGTTCTACCTGAGGCTGAGGAGGTAGAGGTGAAGATTGAACCCAAGGACCTCAGGATAGATGTATTCCGGGCCTCGGGCCCCGGCGGACAACACGTCAACACCACCGACTCTGCGGTCAGGATCACCCACCTCTCCACCGGCATAGTGGCGACCTGTCAGGACGAAAAGTCCCAGCACAAGAACAAGATCAAGGCGATGAAGGTCCTGCGGGCGAGGATCCTCGATCTGCAAAGACAGAGGCAGCAAGAGGAGATCACCCAACAGAGGCGTAGCCAGGTGGGCACGGGGGATCGCAGTGAGCGGATCAGGACCTATAACTTCCCCCAGGGGAGGGTAACTGACCACCGCATTGGCCTCACCCTTTATAAGCTGGAGGAGGTCTTGGAGAGGGACTTGGAAGAGATCATCAATGCCCTTGTGGCCCATTATCAGGCCGAGGCCCTGCGACAAGAGGAAGGGGTGGCTCGCCACTGATGGCCCAGG
This sequence comes from Deltaproteobacteria bacterium, assembly GCA_030672385.1. Taxonomy (GTDB): domain Bacteria; phylum Desulfobacterota; class B13-G15; order B13-G15; family RBG-16-54-18; genus DAOVGN01. The sequence goes on from DAOVGN010000091.1 coordinate 11,310, forward strand.
AGCGCTGGACGGTGCTGAAGGTCCTAAAGTGGACGACCGAGCACTTCCAGGAGAAAGGGATGGAAAACCCGCGCCTGGAGGCAGAGGTGCTCCTGGCCCACCTTTTGGGGGTAGATCGGGTAGGTCTTTATCTTAACTATGATAAACCCCTAAAAGAGGAGGAGCGAAAGGCGTATCGGGAGATGATACAACGTCGCACCGCCCGGGAGCCCGTCGCCTATATCTTGGGGTATAAAGAGTTTTGGTCTTTGAGGTTTAAGGTGGGCCCCGAATGCCTTATCCCGAGGCCGGAGACCGAGCACCTAGTGGAAGAGACCCTGCGGCTGGCCGCACAGGAACACCTTTCTCTGCCTCTGCGGATCCTTGAGATAGGGACAGGTTGCGGGGCAATGGCTGTCGCCCTGGCCAAGGAACTGAAAGAGGCCCATATCGTGGCCACGGATATCTCGCCCCATGCCCTCTCCTTGGCCAAGGAAAACGCCCAGGCGCACGGGGTGGGGGAAAGGATCAAGTTCGTACAAGGGGATCTTTTCCCTCCGGGGGAGGCCCCCTTCTGCCTCATCATCTCCAATCCTCCCTATATCATCACGGAGGATCTCTTTCAGCTTGCCCCGGAGGTGAAGGATTACGAGCCCCTTGACGCCTTGGATGGTGGAGGGAACGGGCTGCGCTTTTTCCGGGAGATCGCCCAGGGGTCATCGGGTTATCTGATCAAGGGAGGGTGGCTCCTGTTGGAGATGGGTGAGGGGCAGGCCCCGAAGGTAACGAATATCCTAGAGGAGGTGGGGTTCACACATATTGAACTGGTCCCGGATTACGCCGGGGTCAAGAGGGTGATAAGGACCCAGAGGGAATGAAGGGGATAGTTGTCGAGGGGGGAGAGAGGTTGGTGGGAGAGGTCATGGTCAGCGGGGCTAAAAACGCTGCTCTGCCGGCCCTGGCCGCAGCCCTCTTGGTGGAGGGGACCTGCAGGTTCACCAATGTTCCCCGTCTGCGGGACGTGGAAACCTTCCGTGGCCTGCTGGAGAAACTAGGGGCCAGGCTCCATTGGAGGGGGAAGGGGGAGTTGGAGGTGGATACCTCCAGCATAGAGGGAGTGACCGCCCCCTATGAGTTGGTGAAGACCATGCGGGCCTCCATCCTGATTTTGGGGCCGTTACTGGCCAGAATGGGGGAAGCGGTGGTTTCCCTTCCAGGCGGCTGTGCCATCGGGGCGAGGCCGGTGGATCTCCATCTAAAAGGGCTGGAGCAGTTGGGGGCACATATCGAACTGGAGCACGGTTATATCAAGGCCCGGGCCCGCCGGCTTAAAGGGGCCCGGATATGCTTGGATATCCCCACGGTCACCGGCACGGAAAACCTCATGATGGCAGCGGTGACTGCACATGGGACCACGGTCATCGAGAACGCCGCCTGTGAGCCCGAGGTGGAGGAATTGGCCCTGATCCTCAAAGAGATGGGGGCCGAGATAGATGGGGCGGGGACCAACGTGCTGACTATACGGGGGGTGAAGGAGCTTCGGCCGGCGAGGTACAGCATCATGCCCGACAGGATAGAGGCCGGCACCCTGATGGTGGCGGCGGCGGTCACCGGGGGAAATATCCTGATCAAGGGGTGTCGCTTGGAACATATGGAGGCCGTGTTGGGGAAGTTGCGAGAGACGGGGATGGAGATCTCCCCCCTGGGGGAAGGAGAGGTAAGGGTTGTTGGAGACCACGTGCCAAGGAGTGCTGATGTGAAGACCCTTCCCTATCCGGGATTCCCCACCGACATGCAGGCCCAATTTATGGTGCTGATGACCCTGGCCAATGGACTCAGCGTCATCTCGGAGACCATCTTCGAGAACAGGTGTATGCACGTCAGTGAGCTTAAGCGGATGGGGGCCGATATCCGGGTGCAGGGCTCCACAGCCATCGTCAATGGCGTGCCCAGGTTGGGCGGGGCCCCGGTTATGGCTACAGATCTGCGGGCCAGCGCCTCCCTGGTGCTCGCAGGCCTAGCCGCCGAGGGGGAAACGGTAGTCTCCCGTACCTATCATCTGGAAAGGGGATATGAGGACCTAGAGGGAAAGCTGGCCGCCTTGGGGGCCAAGGTGAGGAAGGTGGATCTGAATGAAGATCTTGGACAGCAAGAGTAAGGGTTTTGAAGAGGAATTGGAGGGCCTCCTTGCCCAGAGGCGAGAGGGCATGGAGGGGGTTGAAGGAGCCGTACGGGAGATCATTGGGGAGGTGAGGGGAAGAGGTGACGAAGCCCTGCTTCATTATACTCAGCAGTTCGATGGGGTGGAGATCTCCCGGGAGGAGATGGAGGTCCCCCAGGAGGTCTGGGAGAAGGCCTGGCATGAGGTACAAGGGGAGGCCCTCATCTCCCTGCAGCGTGCCGCCGAACGGATCGAGTCCTTCCACCGCCAGGAGCTCTATCACTCTTGGTTTGATACGGATAAGGGGGTAGTGAGGGGGCAGTTGGTGCGTCCATTGGCCAGGGCCGGGGTCTATGTCCCCGGGGGGAAGGCGGCCTACCCATCCTCGCTGCTGATGAACGCCATCCCTGCCAAGGTGGCTGGGGTGAGGGAGATAGTGGTGGTGACCCCCCCCTCCCGAGAGGGGTTAAATCCCTATGTTTTGGCCGCCGCCCGGATGGTAGGGGTGGATCGGGTCCTGCTGGTCGGGGGCCCCCAGGCTGTCGCCGCCTTGGCCTTTGGCACGGAGACCGTGCCGCGGGCTGATATAATAGTGGGGCCGGGAAACCTGTATGTGACCGCAGCCAAGCGGTTGTTGTTTGGAGTCGTAAGGGTGGATATGGTGGCAGGACCCAGCGAGATCCTGGTGGTCTCTGATGGATCCTCTCCTCCTGTCTTCATCGCCGCTGACCTCCTCTCTCAGGCAGAACACGATGAGATGGCCTGGCCGATCTTGGTCACCACCTCCGACGAGTTCGCCCATCAGGTGCAGGAGGAGGTGAGGAGGATGACAAGGACCCTTCCACGCCAGGGGATCATCGAGGCCTCCCTTGAGAGCCATGGGCTCATTATCTTGGTGCGGGATCTCAAGGAGGGGATCGAGATCGCCAACCGGATCGCCCCCGAACATCTGGAGTTGGCTATCCAAGACCCCTTCCGGTGGTTGGGGGAGGTGGAGAATGCCGGTGCCGTCTTCCTCGGCCCCTACACCCCGGAGGCAGTGGGGGATTATCTGGGGGGCCCCAATCACGTGCTGCCCACTGGGGGGACGGCCAGGTTCTTCTCACCCCTGGGGGTGGAACACTTTTTAAAGAGGACCAATCTCCTCTCCTTCTCCCGGGATGCCCTGGAAGCGGTGAAGGAGGATGTGGCCCGTCTGGCCCGCCTGGAGGGCCTGGAGGCCCATGCCCAGGCCGTGGAGGTGAGGGGAAAGGAGGATTGAGACAGATGAAGCGGCAGGCCCAGATAGAGAGGAAGACCAAGGAGACAAGCATCTCCCTCTCCATCCACCTGGACGGAGGAGGGAAGGCGGAGATCTCCACGGGGATCCCCTTCTTCGACCACATGCTCTCCTTGATGACCATGCACGGCCTCTTTGATCTGTCCTTAAGGGCAAAGGGGGACCTGGAGATCGATTTTCATCACACCGTGGAGGACGTAGGGATCGCCTTGGGGGAGGGGATCAAAGAGGCCCTGGGGGATGCGGCGGGGATAAGGAGGTTTGGGGAGGCCCTGGTACCCATGGACGAGGCCCTGAGCAGGGTGGTCTTGGATATTTCCGGCCGCCCCTATTTGGTCTATTCCGTCAAGGCTACGGGGAGGCTCAAGGACTTCGACCTGGAACTGGCGGAGTCCTTCTTCAAGGCCTTGGTGGACCACGCAGGCCTCACCCTCCACATCGACCTCCTTTACGGCAAGAATCTCCACCACATCGTCGAATCGATCTTCAAAGGATTCGGCAGGGCCCTGGACCAGGCCTCCTCATTGGATGAGAGGAGGGCCGGAATCCCCTCCACTAAGGGCAGACTATAAAAAGGGAGAGGTGCCTATGAGTTTCCAGACGAAAAAAAGAGGAGTGATATTAGGTGCGATCCTTGGGATCTTCATCATTTTCCTCCCCTTACCATCCTATCCTCAAGGGGGAGGACAGGGGTTTGTGCCCCTCAAGAAGGTCGCGGTTCTTCCCTTTCTGATCCTCAGACCGGCGGAGGGGGAGAGGATGGTCGAAGGGTTATGGGGGGAATTTTTCTTCCGGGCCGGAGAGGTCCCCTCCCGAGCAGGATCTGAGGCGATGACTATTTTCTACCACCAACTCCTTCGCCTGGGGCGATGTGAGATGATCCCCTTGGATCAGGCGGCGACCGCCGTGGAGGAAGTGGGCCCCATCACCTTCAAACAAGACCCCCTGGGGGAGGCGGTGCGGATAGGGAGGCAGCTAGGTGTCTATGCGGTGGTGATCGGAGGGGTCTACCGTTTTGAGCAACGCCGGGGGAGCGCCCTGGGGGTGGAGAGGCCGGCGTCAGTGGCCCTTGACGCCCACTTGGTCAGGGTTGAGGATAAAAAGGTTATCTGGAGCGGTAGGCTTGATGAGACACAACGCTCCTTAAGCGAAAACCTCCTGAAGGTCTCCATCTTTGTCAAAGGTGGGGGGCATTGGGTGACGGTGGAGAGATTGACGGCTATAGGTGTCGAGTCCGTCCTGCGCACCTTCCCTTCATTAACCTTTTAGTGTTCCTCAATGCTGATAATCCCGGCCATAGACTTGAAGGGGGGGCGATGCGTCCGACTCCGCCAAGGGAGGATGGATGAAGAGACAGTTTACTCGCCCGCCCCGGGAGAGGTGGCTGCGAGGTGGGAGACAGGGGGGGCCGAGTGGATACATGTTGTCGATCTAGATGGGGCCGTGGCAGGCCGCCCGATGAATATCGAGGCGGTAAAAGAGATACGGAGACAGGTGAGAGTTTCCCTCCAACTGGGGGGAGGGATCAGGGGCCTGCAAACCATTGAGGAGTGGCTCTCCTTCGGGATAGAACGGGTGATCTTGGGAACGGCCGCCCATGAGGGCCCCACATTGATAAAGGAGGCGTGCCGCCGATATCCAGAAAGGATAGCGGTGGGGGTCGATGCACGTGAGGGGGAGGTCATGGTGAGGGGATGGCGGAAAGGGACCTCACAGCGGGCGGTCGATCTGGCCAGAGAGATGGAGGCATATGGGGTAGCGGTCATCATCTTTACGGATATCAGCAGGGATGGGATGGGGGGAGGGACCTCTCTGGAGCAGGCCAAGGAGGTGGCCCAGGCAGTGGAGACTCCGGTCATTGTCTCTGGAGGGGTAGCTACCTTGGAGGATATCAGGGCGGTGAAGGGGTTGGTCCCCTATGGGGTCATAGGTGTTATCACTGGCAGGGCCCTCTATGAGGGGACACTAGACTTGGCCGAGGCCATTAGGGTGGCCAAAGGGGGCTGAAGAGGATATCGGCCATGCGGATTATACTTGCAGGGAGGTTACTGTAGGACTTTAGATGAGAAAACTGACTATTCTGCTGGCGACATGGGGCGGAGTGGGGTTTATTCCCTTAGCCCCTGGGACGGCGGGAACTGCGGCGGCAGTTCCCCTTTTTCTTCTCCTCTCCCTTCTTCCCCTCAAGATCTACCTCCCCCTTTTATTGTGCATCTCACTGCTGGCCTGTTGGCTGGCAGGCAAAGCTGAGAATATCTTCCAGCAGGAGGACAGCCAGGTTATAGTTGTAGATGAGGTGGTGGGCCTTTTGGTTACCATGACCTCTTTCCCCCCCTCTTGGCCCTATATCCTTGCTGGTTTTTTTCTCTTTCGTGCCTTTGACATCTTCAAACCCCCGCCGATCCGCTTCTTGGAGAGGAGGATAAAAGGGGGCTATGGGGTGGTCCTCGACGATGTGGTGGCCGGGATCTACGCCCATCTAGTCCTGCGCATCTTCTCATCCTTACTCCCCTTCATAGTATCTTGACAAAGGGGGAGGAGATTATTATTTTAAAGAGGCCGTGCCGTAAGGAATTTTTGTAAAAATATTTTAGTTAAATTTATAAATATATGACCACTCTCTCCGAAAGGGACAAGAAGGTCCTCAAGATAGTCGTAAAGGATTATATAAGTGTCGGCGAACCCGTGGGTTCGCGCACCGTGGCCAAAAAGTCCGACCTCAACCTTAGTCCCGCCACCATCAGAAACGTGATGGCCGATCTGGAGGAGATAGGATTCCTTTTTCAGCCCCATACCTCGGCAGGGAGGGTCCCCACGGAGAAAGGGTTCCGCTTTTTTGTCGATGCCCTCCTGGACTTACAGGAACTATCCGGCTCAGAGAGAGAGGAGATACGGAGTACTTACCGGGATTGCAAGGCTGACATGTCCGAGCTCATGAGGAGGACCAGTAAGATCCTCTCCGCCTTTTCCCACTATACGGGGATCGTCATGCCCCCCCCACTCCGAGAGACCATCATAAAACATTTCGAGTTTATCAGGCTCAGGAAGGGACAGATTCTCGCCATATTTGTAGCCGCCTCAGGCCTTGTCCAGAACCGCGTGGTGGAGATGGAGGAGGATCTAAGTCAGAACGAACTGGATAAGATTACCCACTACCTAAACGATCTCCTAACAGGCCTCCCCCTCCGAGAGGTGAGGGAACGGATCGTGGAGGAGATGAAAAGGGAGAAGAGGGCCTATGATGATCTGCTGCAAAGGGCCTTACGGTTGGGAGGGGAGGTCCTTATCCCAGAGGAGGAGAGGGATTTGTATATAGAGGGACAGGCAAATATCCTCGATGAGCCTGAGTTCGCAGACTTGGAACGGATGAAGGGACTCTTTAAGGCCTTTGAAGAGAAGGTCCTCTTGGTTAAGATGTTGGATCGGAGCATGAAGGCCGAGGGGGTACAGATCATCTTTGGCTCGGAGTGTGAGATGGTGGCCATCGAGGGGTGCAGCCTGATTACCTCTACCTATGGTCCGCCCGGCAGCTTTCTGGGTATTCTAGGGGTCATCGGTCCGGTGCGCATGGACTATTCCCGCGTGATCCCGGTGGTGGACTTTACCGCCAAGCTCCTCACCGACGTCTTGGGATCGGAGTGGAGCAGACCTTTATAAAATCGTTTAAAACTTAAAGGGGCCGTGCTGATGGTCGAGGAAGAGAGTGTGAAGGAGAGAGAACTAGTCACTGATAAGGTGGAGGAGGCGAAGGAGAAGAAGAGACGCAGCAGCAAGGAGATCATTGCGGAATTGGAGGCTTCAGCTAAGAAGGCACAGGAGGAGGCGAAGGAGAACTATGATCGCCTACTGCGGGTCTCAGCCGATTTTGAGAACTACAAAAAACGAGTGGCCAGAGAGAAGGCCGAGTTAATAAGGTATGGAAACGAAGAGCTGATAAAAGAGCTTCTGCCCGTGATAGACAATTTAGAGAGGGCTCTGGATCACGCCTCAGGCGAAGGGGAAAAAGAGGGGGTCATAGAAGGGGTGGAGATGACCATAACGCAATTTACTCAAACATTACAAAGGCTTGGAGTAACCCCTATCTCCACCGTAGGAGAGCGCTTCGATCCCAACATACACGAGGCGGTCATGGAGCAACCGACCGGGGAGTTCGACCCTGGATGTGTGGTCTCGGAGCTACAAAAGGGGTACCTGCTCAATGAGCGGCTTCTGCGCCCCGCTAAAGTGGTGGTGGCCAAGTCCCAAGGAGATTCCGAACAAGAAAAGGAGGAAGCTTAAGAGATGTCAAGGGTTGTAGGTATAGATTTGGGGACAACCAACTCGGTGGTAGCGGTGATGGAGGCGGGTGAGCCTAAGGTCCTCGTCAACGCTGAAGGCAGCAGAATCACCCCATCGGTGGTGGCCTTCACCGACAAGGGTGAGAGACTGGTGGGGCAGATCGCCCGCCGTCAGGCCATTACCAATCCCGAGAACACCATCTATGCAGTCAAGCGGCTCATCGGCAGAAAGCACTCAGACCCCGAAGCACAAAAGGACGTCAAGATCTGTTCCTACAAGATCGTAGAGGCGAACAACGGCGACGCCTGCGTCCACGCCCAGGGGAAAGACTACAGCACTCAAGAAATCTCGGCAATGGTCCTACAGAAGATGAAGCAGACGGCGGAGGACTATTTGGGGCAGAAGGTGACCGAGGCGGTCATCACCGTTCCGGCCCATTTCAACGATAGCCAGCGTCAGGCGACCAAAGACGCAGGAAAGATTGCGGGCCTCGATGTCCTGCGGATCATCAACGAGCCGACGGCAGCCTCCCTCGCCTATGGGCTCGACAAGAAGGAGGAGGTTCGGATCGCCATCTTCGACCTGGGCGGAGGGACCTTCGACATCTCCATCTTGGAGCTGGGGGGTGGGGTCTTTGAGGTGAAGTCCACCAACGGAAACACCCACCTGGGCGGAGAGGACTTTGATCAGAATATCATCGATTATTTGGCCGATGAGTTCCTGAAAGAACAGGGTATTGATCTGCGCGAAGACCGAATGGCCCTGCAGCGGCTGAAGGAGGCGGCGGAAAAGGCCAAGATAGAGTTGTCCTCATCCCTGGAGACGGAGATCAATCTCCCCTTCGTCACCGCCGATGCCTCCGGCCCCAAACACCTCACCATGAAGCTCACCCGGGCAAAACTGGAGGCCCTGGTAGCCGACCTGATTGGGATGGTGGAGGGACCGTGTCGGCAGGCCCTGTCAGATGCCAGCATCTCCTCTGGGGATATTGATGAGGTGATCTTGGTAGGCGGGATGACGAGGATGCCCAGGGTTCAGGAGAAGGTGCGGGATATCTTCGGCCGGGAGCCGAGCAAGGGGGTCAACCCCGACGAGGTGGTGGCCATCGGCGCGGCCATCCAGGCGGGGGTCCTGAAGGGGGAGGTGAAGGACGTCCTGTTGCTGGATGTCACCCCACTCTCTCTGGGGATTGAGACCCTTGGAGCGGTCTTCACGAGGCTTATCGAACGCAATACCACTATCCCCACCCGTAAGAGCCAGATCTTCTCCACCGCTGTCGACAACCAGACGGCCGTGACCATCCATGTCATGCAGGGCGAAAGGGAGATGGCGGCGGACAATATGACCTTGGGGAGGTTCGAGCTGGTAGGTATACCCCCGGCACCCCGGGGGCTCCCCCAGATAGAGGTGACCTTTGACATCGATGCCAACGGCATCGTCCATGCGACGGCAAAGGACCTGGGTACTGGTAAAGAGCAGTCCATTCGGATTACCTCTTCCAGCGGCCTCAAAGAAGAGGAGATCCAACAGATGGTCAAAGAGGCCGCCTCCCACGCCGAAGATGATCGCCGCAAGCGGGAGTTGGCTGAGGAACGCAACCGCCTGGATGGGGTGATCTATTCCACGGAGAAGTCCTTGCGCGAACATGGGGATAAGATAGATGTTGGGGATAAAGAGAGGGTTGAGCAGGCGTTGGAGAGGGCGCGCAAGGCCATGGGCTCAGAGGATATAGCCGAGATAAAGGGGGCCAATGACGAGCTGGCCCAGGCGGCCCACAAACTGGCCGAGGCTATGTACGCCAAGGCCTCTCAACAGGCGCAGGCACAAGCGGATTCTGGAGAAGCTGAGGGTGAGGGTAAAAAGGAGGAGGATGTTGTCGACGCCGATTTCGAGGAGGTGAAGGGGGATACGGGGTAAAGATTCCTTATCCTTTCACTTTCCCCTTTTCACCTGCCGCTATGGAGCACCAGCGGGATAGCGGGTAGGTGCAGTGTTAGCCGGTTTCATTTTCAATGATAAACTTCGCCTATTTGTAATGGCACAACCTTGATATTAGATTTTGCTTCTAGTTTTTTCTTAAATTCTTGAGGGTCGGCTTTAAAGAGATGCATAGGAACTACAACCTTGGGTTTAATTGCTATTGCAGCTTCAACAGCTTCTTTGATATCCATCGTAAACGTTCCTCCAATGGGAAGTAAAGCTACATCAACTTTTCCTAGTTCTCTCATCTCAGGGATAAAATCTGTATCCCCGGCATGATAAATGGTTTTACCATCTATGGTTATCAGATAGCCCACACCATATCCTTTATGATGAATTTTTCTAGAAGAGATTCCTTGTTCAGCATTGTAAGCTTCCACAGTTTTTATTTTAATATCCCCAAAAGTTATTTCTTCCCATGGCTCAATAACTTTTATGTCTTTGCCTAATTCTTTGATGCAGCGCTTAGGGGCTACTACTAAAGTATCTGCATCCTTGAGCCTATTTACTGTAACACTCTTACAGTGGTCTTTATGGTGATGTGTTAATAGGATTACATCAGCTTTTTCTAACTCTTCAGGCAATCCATCAATCGGACCTGGCCACTTAGAAAATTCAATTTTCTTTGGGTAATCCTTGAAGTAAGTCCTCAAGTATGCTGGATCAATGTATATGATTTCGTCCTTGGTTTTTATTTGAAACCAAGACGGTGGGAACCACTTTATGGAAATAGACATTTTTTACACCCTTTTAAATATGAATCGATTTCGGCTAATGTCGAGGATGACCAGACGGTGTGAGCGCCAGCGAACACTGTTCTGTGTCGATCCGCTTGTTATGTGCTCCCATAATTTGTATCAAGGTGCCTCTCCAAAATCACCACGGGAATTTCATGGTCAATATCCAATATTGTAACGGATCTTATCACATCCTCAAAAGACCTATTTGTCTTTGACCGAGTATTAAAGGTGAGTCCTGATACATGAATAGAGCCATCTTTTGATTCTTTCCATCGACCATTTACACCATAGCAGTAGGAAGAGGTCAAAGAATACATTCGAAGGCTACCATCCTTTGAAAACTCCCATATCAGATCAGTTCCTGATCTCCGTTCAGAGACTGATCTGCCTTGCTCAAGAAATTTTGGATGCTCTCGGATAAAAGAAAGGGGGGAAATCTTGTTGGATGATCTATCTTCACTGGTAATTGCCTTCTTCTCATCGCATGAACTCAAAAGGAAGGCAAGGATAACGATGAAAACAAAGGATATTGATCTATTGCACATGACGATGGAGATCAGCGGCGCGGTTTACCGCGTCCGCTGCAATGTCTTGATAGCCATTACCATTTATGAATAATTAACTTTTTAATGTCTTCTTGAATCATTTCCCGCACCTTGT
>DAOVGN010000069.1 GCA_030672385.1 Deltaproteobacteria bacterium
GGAGGCCTGAGGAAGTGGCCTGGGCCGTCCTCTTTCTCAGCTCCTCTTTGTCTGACTATATCACCGGCCAGGTCATCGTGGTGGATGGGGGGATTGTTTAAGCAGGTGGAAATGAGAGGATTCGAGGGGTCAATCTTCAATCAGGATTCAAGGATTCAAGGGGTCGAGGGTTCAGGGGGTTTGTCTTTCACTAGAATCCTAGGCCCCTAGACCCCTGGAACCCTATGATTTTAATCCTGGGATCCTTGAATCCTTTTTTAAAAGGAGCATCTTATGGCAAAAACGGGCATCGTAAAGGACGAAAGGTACTTGGAGCATGAGACCGGTTCATATCACGTAGAGAACCCAGAGAGGCTTGTCCATATCTACAAAGCCCTGGATGACCTCCAGGGACTCTTTGTGCAGATACCTCCCCGGGAGGCGAGACGTCAAGAGGTTACTGCCGTCCACGATCCGGGGTACGTGGATAGGATCGCTGCCACTGCTGGCGGTCCCCTGCATCGTCTCGATCCCGATACCGTGACCTCGCCCAAGACCTATGAGGTCTCTCTCTTGGCCGCAGGGGGCCTGTTGGCTGCCATTGATGCAGTGATGGGGGAATTGAAGAATGCCTTCTGCTTGGTGAGGCCCCCCGGACACCACGCCGAGAGGGACCGGGCCATGGGTTTTTGCATCTTCAACAATGCGGCCATCGGTGCCAAATACGCCCTCTCCAAGTACAATTTAGAACGGGTCCTCATCGTTGATTGGGACCTCCATCACGGCAACGGCACCCAAAAGACCTTTTATTCCGATCCCCAGGTACTCTATTTTTCCACCCACCAATACCCCTACTACCCGGGTACCGGCCACCATACCGAGATTGGGGAGGGCGAGGGTCAGGGGTACACTGTCAATGTTCCCCTTGCCCCCGGCCATGGTGACGCCGATTACGCCAATATCTTTAACCATATTCTTCGACCCATTGCCTTGGCCTTTAAGCCGCAACTGATCCTGGTGTCAGCTGGCTTCGATACCTACTATGGAGATCCTCTGGGGGGTATGGATGTTACCGAGGAGGGGTTCGCCCGCCTCACCGACATCATCATGGATATCGCCCAAACGGTGTGCGAGGGGAGGGTTGTCATTACATTGGAGGGGGGGTACAACCTGGAGGGTCTGGCCCTCTCTGTCAAAGAGGTGGTCAGGAAGATGGCGGGTGAGGGCGTATTAGACAAAGGCGAATGGGAAGAGAAGGAGGAGAGAGGTTACCCGCGGATTCAGGGGATCGTGGAGATGGTGAAAAAGAGCCTTGGGGATTTCTGGCGTTGGGAGGAGGGATAGCAATAGCCTGAACCATCACTATCCCATTGAGCCCCCTCCCTCGAGGCCTGTTTACCCCTTGGAGTTTATCTTTTCTTTCAGCTCTTTGCCCACCTTGAAGTAAGGGAGCTTTTTGGGGGTGACGTTTACTGATTCTCCTGTCTTGGGGTTTCTTCCTTGATAACTTCCATAATTCCTGATTACAAAACTCCCAAACCCCCTGATCTCGATTCGCTCCCCTTTTTGCAAGGTCGTCACCATTTCCTCAAAGATAGCATCAACCACCACTTTGGCCACTTTTTGGTTCACCTTCGCCCTCCTGGCCACCTCCATAGCGAGCTCAGCCTTATTCACCTCTTTTACCCCCTCTCAGGCCAAAGGCCTTTGATTTGTTACTCGGAAAATAAACCCTCAATGTTATTTCCTCTCCCGCCAGCGGGAGAGGGGGATGTATCAGATTTTCATGGTTCGTGAGTGACAAACCCGTCATGAGAAATTACTTAGAGTACATTTTCCCTGATATACTCCACAGCATTTCTAAGGAAGATAACCCCCGCTCCCTCCTCTGGTAGCTCTTCTCTGGTCCATCTGGGGTGATTTGTCCGATGGAGGTAGGCCTCGGGATGGGGCATGATCCCAAAGAGCCTCCCCGTCTCATCACATATACCTGCTACCCCCTCTACAGAACCGTTGGGGTTTAAGGGATACTTCATGGTCGTCCCTCGATACCTCTCATCGGTATACTGCAAGCAGATCAACCCCTTCTCTTTGAGTTTTCTCATGACCGATCTGCTGGCGGGGAGGAATTTCCCCTCGCCATGTCTAACCGGCAGGAAAACTCTCTCCAACCCTTTTGTGAATACACATGGGGAGTGGGGGTTGGCCTTGAGATGGACCCATCGGTCCTCAAAGCGGCTAGAATCATTAAAGGCGAAGGTCACCTTTTGCTCCCCATATCCCCCCCCCAGGGCGGGTATCAGGCCCAGTTTGGCCATGAGTTGAAAACCGTTGCAGATCCCTAAGATCAACCTCCCCTTCTGGACAAACCTCATCACCTGATCCCAGAACCTCTCCCCTGTGGTGGCTATCTTGGCATGCCGGAAACGATTGGCGCAGGCCTTGGCAGCCCCTAGATCATCCCCATCCATAAACCCACCGGGGAGACATAGGAGGTGGTAGTCATCTAGTCTCCTTTCCCCCAAGAGGAGTTCATTGATGTGGACTATGTCGACTGCGTCTGCTCCCCCCAGCTTGCAGGCATAGGCTGTCTCATATTCACAGTTGATCCCGTTGCCAGCCAGCACAATAACCCTGACCTCCCCTTGCACCTAGGTCTCCTGAGAGGGTTGTCTCTTCTGTGGTCTGCGAAGGGTGAAGGTAATCACCATCCCGATCACCAGCAGGGAGCACCCCACCCAGACTACAGAAACACCGGGGTCATGGGTGACCTGGATACCTGTGTAATATCTCTTTTCCAGGTCTTTAAAGATAAAGGTAAAATCCCCCATCTGCCAACCCTCAACCCCGGAAAGGCGCTTAAAAAGCCAGAAACTCTCCGGGGAAGAACGAGGGGCGAAGAGGACCAGGAGGACTGCCTCCCCCAGATCATGGATCTTGGCCTGATATTTCATAAAACCGATCTGGGCCTGGGTACCAGGAATGGGCTTTATCTCTCCCTTGCCGAGCTTAACGGTGATGGGGTTTTTCCCGCCCCCTGCCTTTTTTGTCACCCCCAGGATGGCCCTTGAGGAGCGATCGCTTATTCCGTAAGAGGCCTGATAGAAGGTAAGGTCACGATAGGTTATGGGGTGGTTTACCCGCAAGGGGACATGGTCAAGGACTACCTCTTCACCTTCCATAAATGTAAGGGTGCTGACATACTCTCTGGGGGAACCGTCGGGGTAGAAGTCCACACGAAATGCATCGCATCGTACCTTGAACTCAAGGGGCATCCTGGCCCTTTGGGGGTTGTTGAGAAAGATCCTATCCGCGGTCTCCCCCTCCTCGATCTCCACATACCCTTTGAAGCCCCACACGGCCCCGATCAGGCCACCTGATAATATGAGCAGCACGCTCAGGTGGGTGAGATAGGTCCCCAACCTGGCATACCCCCCCTTCGCCTCCCTTACCTGCCGCCAGAGCGCGGGCAGGCGTTTCAAGGAGCAGGCGATCAGATTGATCGTCAAAAGGACCAGCACGCCGACGAACCACCACGAGTGATACATATTCAAAAGACCTAGCCCCTTGAGGAGGGAATAGGTCTCTTTGCCGTAGAGCTGGAGGTACTGATGTTCGGAGGCGTTTTGGGGTATAAGGGTCCCGATGACAGACAGCGCTGCCAGAAGGATTAACAGGGGGATGGTCAACTTCAGGGAATAAAAAAAACTTCCCCTTTCTTTACCCCTTTTCTTCTCCTCTTTTTTCACCCTTAAGTCCTTATAAGAGTAGATGTTTATTGACAATTTCCATATCATACCCCCTCCATTTATGTCAAGGAGAAAAGGAGGATCCTGGGGATCCTTCATGGCGGGTTGCCGTGAAAATACCCAGATTGTCTTTGTGAGAGTGATGAAGGACAGACCTCTCTCCCCCCTCCCCTGGGGGAGGGGGCCAGGGGGAGGAATCAGAGTGATAACCTCTTTTTGTAGGCCTGGGGACCAGTGGCCCCTAAAGGGACAGGTCAAAGGCCGCCGGGGTTTAAAAGACTTTTGAGGCTGCTGGCCAGCCGCAAAGATCAAGGGGGGAGCTTATGAAAAATTTCTCAAAAAGGGTTGACATTCATGGCCAATTATAATAAACAGAGGGGGTGTTTTAAAGAGCGCGAGAATAACTAGGGGATAAATCTTACATCAAGGAGGGTGATCAAAAATGGAGATTAAAAAGGTAGGGGTCTTGGGGGCCGGTGCCATGGGAAATGGTATCGCCCAGGTCTGCGCCCAGGTAGGATATGAAGTAATCATGAGGGACATAGCCGATGAGTTTGTCCAACGCGGACTGAAGACCATCGAGGGATTTCTCGGCAAGAGCGTGGAGAAGGGGAAGCTCTCCGAGGACGACAAAAAGGCGACCTTGGGCAGGATCAAAGGCACCACCGAGATCGCTGACCTCAAGGATGTGGATTTCGTCATTGAGGCCGTTCTGGAGGATCTGGACCTGAAGAAACAGGTCTTTGGGGAGATGGACGGGCTTACCCGGCCGGACGTCATCCTCTCCACCAATACGTCTTCCATGTCCATCACCGAAATCGCAGCCTCAACCAAACGCCCGGATAAGGTGGTTGGAATGCACTTTTTCAATCCTGTTCCCTTGATGAGGCTGGTGGAGGTCATTAAGGGTCTTGAGACCAGCGACGATACCGTCAAGGTGACCTGGGAGCTGACCGAGAAACTGGGCAAGCTTCCCGTTCTGGTCAAAAAGGACGTCCCCGGGTTTATTGTTAACCGCATGATGGTACCGCAGTGCATGGAGGCCATCAAGATCTACGAAGAGGGGATAGCCTCCATGGAGGATATCGACAAGGCGGTCAAGGCGGGTCTCAACCACCCTATGGGTCCATTTGAGTTGATGGATCTGACCGGATTGGACATCCACTACCACGTCAACGAGTACTACCACCGGGAGTTGAATCAGGAACTCAAGTACCTGACCCCTTTCACGCTCAAGAACATGATCCGTGCCAACAAACTCGGGAGGAAGACGGGCGAGGGATGGTATAAGTACAAGAAGTAGGATGACCCCAAGTCCATAGGAGAAGCAAGCCCATGGGATATGAGACCGTCGTTCTGGAAAAAAAGGAAAGGGTTGCAGTCCTGACCCTCAACCGCCCTCCCGCAAACCCCTTGAACCGCCGGATCTACGAGGAGATCATACAGGTCTGCGAAGAGCTCGATGCCGATCCCGGGACAAAGGCAGTGGTCATCACCGGGGCCGGGGATAAGGCATTTGCCGCCGGCCTCGATGTGAAGGATGTGGAGGGGAAGTCGTTGGTCGAGATCATGGACTTCCTCGCCTGTTGCGGTGAGGCCTATGCGCGGATAGCAGCCATCGAGAAGCCGGTTATTGCCGCCATCAACGGGCTTGCCCTGGGCGGAGGATTGGAGCTGGCGCTGCGCTGTGATCTCAGGATCGCTTCAGAGGGGGCGCAATTCGGTCAGCCTGAGATCAACCTGGGGATCATCCCCGGTGGAGGGGCAACCCAGTTGCTCCCCCGGCTGATCGGTGTCGCACGGGCAAAAGAGCTCTTTTTTACGGGAGAGACCTTCGATGCCCAAACGGCCCTGCAGTTGGGCCTGGTCAACAAAGTAGTCCCTGCCGATAAGCTCATGGAGGTGGTCATGTCCCTGGCCGCTGAGATTGCCGCCAAGCCGGCCGTGGCCCTGAAGATGGTCAAGATCGCCGTCAACCACGGTCTCAACATGGATCTCAGCTCCGCCCTCATCCATGAGAAGGAGTGTTTCGCCCTCTCCTTTACCTCTGAGGACGGCCGGGAGGGACTGCGTGCCTTTATGGAAAAGAGAAAACCGAAGTATCAAGATAAATAGATAGAAGGAGGAAATTATGGCCCAGAGAAATGCCTGTCTTATTGCAGGAGGAATGAGCAAGTGGGGTGTCAGGTCGGCATCCCTGGTAGATGTATCTCAAGAGGCGGCAAAGGCGTGTCTGGACGATATCCCTGGTTTCAGTCACAAGGATATTGACGGTTTCCTTTACGCCACGTCGTTTGCTGGGAGATGCTCTTTCCAGACCAATCCCGCCCCTGTCATGGCAGAGAGGATGGGGCTGCGGCCCACCTCCATCTGTGCACGTGTGGATGTGCTCTGTGCAGGAGGAAGCGCCGGGATACTGCTCGCCAAGGGGCTGATCGAGAGTGGTATGGCCGACATCGTGATGGTGGCCGGAGGGGAAAAGCTCTATACCCCCCAGAAGTGGGAGGTCTTTTACAGTGAGCTGGCCTCCATTGACCATGACTGGGATGCCCCTAACGGCCTGGGACTGCCGCCGCCGTTCTTTGCACTGGTAGCCACGGAGCATATGAAGCAGTACGGTACGACAAAGGAACAGCTGGCAAAGGTCTCGGTGGTCAACTACAATTTCGGTGCGGACAACCCCAAGGCACAGTTCCAGAAGAAGCTGACCATGGAGGAGGCCCTGGAGGCACCCTCAGTTGTCACTCCCCTCACGCTCTACGATTGTTGTCCTATCACAGATGGGGCAGCGGCGGTAATTGTAACCTATGAGGAAAAGGCGAAAGAGCTCAGCGATAGACCTCTCGTCTACATCAGGGGAGGGTCACAGGTCTCTCTGCATAGTGTGTCTGCGAACTGGCCTGGAGAACATCTGGCCGATTGGGCCCACCTCAAGGTGGCCGCCCAGAAGGCCTACGAGAAGGCCAAGGTGGGACCTGATGACATCGATGTCGCCGAGACTCACGATTGCTTCACCATTTCAGAGGTTGTAGAGGTAGAAGAACTCGGCTTCTGCAAAAAGGGAGAAGGCGGTCCCTTTGTCGAGGCAGGCAACACGGATATCGGCGGAAAGGTCCCTATTAACACCGATGGAGGACTGCTCTCATGCGGTCATCCTTTCGGCGCTACTGGTCTGCGCCAGGGAATCGAGATGATGAAGCAGTTGCAGGGGAGGGCTACCCACCAGGTCGAGGGAGCCGCCACCGCCCTTCAGCACAACTTGAGCGGCCTGAACGTAGAACATACCATCGTCATATACGGCCGAGAGCCGGTTAAATAAGGAGGAAAACTATGGCTGTTTCAGGTATACCCCTATTGGATGATAAGTACCCGGTCACTATGGATATGTGGCCTGTTGAGGATGAGCAGTTCAATCGAATTTATCAGTTCTATGACAATCTGAAGGAGGGGAAGTTTACCACCACGAAGTGTAAGAGCTGCGGGTATGTCTCCTGGCCTCCCAGGGTACTCTGTCCGGAATGTTATGCGGAGGAGCTGGAATGGACAGAGCTGCCAAAGCGCGGCAAGGTCCTGACGTTCTCGGAAGAGGTGAGGGGGGTACCCCTTGGGTTTGAGTCACCGTTGATTCATGCATGGATAGACCTGGGACAAAAGAGCCCTATCAAGAAGTTTTTGAGCAGGATAATCAATTGTCCTGCCGGGAAGTTAAAGGAAGGTGATGAGGTGCAGTTTGTGGTCTTTGATATCCCCGCTCACCCAAAAGAGGTGAAGAGAGAAACGGTCATGTCCGAGAGGGTCTTCTTCGCCTTCGAGCCGGTGGAGAAATAAATAACTGGTTTTTCTCCGAAAAGGGTGCCTAAGAGGGTTCAAGTGCTATTTTCCTAGAATCGTTGACCCCCCTCTCCCGCTGGCGGGAGAGGGGGGGTGAGGGTGGGAAGATTAATTCCCCCTCACCTTAATCCTCTCCCCCAAGGGGAGAGGAAATAGATTGGAGGCCCTCAGCCGAAGAAAGGAGAATGTTTTAAGTAAATTTACTTTCTATGCAATTTGGAGATGATTTAAAATAAAAATGTTTAAAGGGTGGTGCTTGGGCACCGCCTTTTTTATTGACAAAATAGGTGGGTAAGATATTATAAAAAAGAATAATGGTTGTTATTCAACACCTCCACCCTAAACCCCCTCCCACCAGGGGAGGGGAAGGTGTAATAATGTACTATTCTAAATACAGAAAGGAACCGTTATGAAATGTATCAAGATCCTATTGTTGGCGTTAGTCCTTACCCTGACGACCTCATTTGTATTTGCCCAGACACCCTATCGTGTGGCGGTGTTGCCCTTCACCATCCACAGCGCCGAGGACATCTCCCATCTGCGGGATGGGATCTGGGACATCATCTCCACCCGGATCATCGTCGAGGGCGAGATCTCGGTGGTGGAAAAACCCCTCATCGAGCGCTTTCTCCCCGAGCTGCGCGGTACCAAGATCGCCGACCGCGATGCCCGCTGGCTGGGCACCCGGGTGGGGGCCGATTATGTGGTCTACGGCAGCATCACCAAGGTGGGTGACTATATCAGCCTCGATGCCAAGGTGGTCCATGCGAGGGCTGAGCGTCCCACCACCAGTTGCTTCGCCCAGCACAAGGGGATGGATGAGGTGATGGCAAAGGTCGCCACCTTCGCCCAGGACATCGCCAGCCGCATCCGGGGCCGCCGGGCCTCCTACGAGAGGGGGGCACCGGGGCAGCTGCGCCACCACCTGATGTTTCAGGCCCTCGGCTACGCAAAACTTCAGTCCTTCCCCAAGCGGATCTTGAAGGGGGTCGATGTCGGGGATGTGGACGGCGACGGCAAGAACGAGATCGTCGTCATAGACCACTACCAGGTCTGGGTCTACAGAGATGAGGGGAAAAAGGTCAAGCTGGTGGCCGAGTTCAAGACGGCGAGCAACAACAACTTCCTCACCCTGGACGTAATTGATCTCAACGGGGACAAAAAGGCAGAGATCTGTATCACCAACGCCATCGAGGACAACCTCCGTTCCTTCATCCTCACCTACGAAGATGGTGCCTTTAAGTACCTTGCCAGGGGGCTCAACTGGTACCTGCGGGCAAAGAGGATACCTGGCAAGGGTGAGGTCCTCCTGGCCCAGCGGATGGGGACCAACAAAGACTATGAGGGGCCGATGCGCCTGGTGCGGTGGACGGGCAAAAAGGTCAAGGTAGGCAAAAAGGTCAAGCTCCCCAAGGATGTTGAGTGGATCTTTGCCTTTACCACGGGAAAGTTCACCTCTCCCGAGGTCCAGGAGTTCCTGGTGATGGGTGACGTAAAGGTGCGGATGCTGGATGCGGAAGGGTCGCTGCTGTGGAAATCCAGTGAGGACCTTATAACTTCAGACAACTACGTCGACCGCCCCAAGGTATTGGCCGGCAAAAGGGGTGCCCCGGATCTCCTTGCCCGCCGCATCTACTTCCCCCCCAGGATTGTTGCAAAGGACCTCGATGGCGATGGGATCGATGACGTGGTCGCCATAGTGAATAAGTTCACGGCCGGAAAGCACATCGAGAGGGTCCGGATCTACGACAAGGGCTATGTCACCGGCCTCACCTGGGATGGGATGACCATGGCCAAGGCATGGAGGACACAGGATATCCCCGGCTATGTCGCAGACATACAGGTCAAAGACGTGGACAACGACGGCCTGAATGAGCTGGTGACTGTCTCGGTCTCCTCCCACTTCCTCAAAAAGGACGCCAGGGGCCTGTTGATGGTGTATGAGCTGTATGAATGAGTAGGGAGATAATATAAGATGCGGGGTCAAAGGATAAAAAGAGAGATCAAATTCACCTAGCAGGACTACCTCCACCTTCCTGAGGATAAGGGGTTTGAGGTCATAGAAGGAGAGGTATATATGGTACCGGCGCCAGCTCCGTATCATCAGAGGGTTTTGGGGAATTTATATTTGAGGTTGAGGGAGTTTGT
>DAOVGN010000006.1 GCA_030672385.1 Deltaproteobacteria bacterium
ACTCCAAGGCCTCTTTCCAAGAAACCTGTTCAACAGGGCATCTATATCCACAACCCTTGAAATGCGAAGGGTTGCGTCCCATGATCTTCTTCCACTGCCCCTGGGTCACCTCATATCTGCCCATCCAGAAGCCGTTTACACAGACCTTATGGACAGGTTTTTCGTTATCATTACAGTTGTCCGTCCAGTTCCCGCAGCCCATCTCAAAACACCCCCCTGGCACCCAGACAAAGACCATGCCTAAATAGGGATCTTTCCAGATCTGACCTGCCTTTGGTCCCTTCTTCACTGCTTTGGGCGGAGGCCTTTTCTTTGCTGTCTTTACATTAACTTCTACCAGATACCCACCTTGCACTTCTCCTTCTTTCTCCTCAATCTTCGCAATGGAGGACTTCCGTGAGATGTGGGTTATCTTGAACTTGGCAACGTAAATTGGCATAGGCTTCTTTTCCGGCCCAATTTCAATCATGTAATAAACCCGTCCCGAATCACCTACTCTAACACCCTTCTCCGAACCGATATTCAGCTCGATATGTTTCGCCTCAACAGAAGTAACCTTTCCCCTGACTGTTGCTGCCTGAGACAAATGGGCGACAAAGAACAAAAGGCACACTATCCCCAGGAAACAGAGAAAGGGCCTTTTGTATTGCTTCGGCATAATATCTCTCCAACTTTTTTCTTGTTAATTTATATGAAAATAAGTCCTCAATATTCGGTCTCTTCTTGCATCAAGGGCGGCTCATAGACCCAGCATTCCCTTAAATAAGAACCAAAAAGATAAGCCAAAAACAGCAATACAGCTACCAAGATACAAATTGAAGCTATTAAAAACCTCCTCCTCTTCAACCTCTTCACCGATACCGTCTTTGCCCTGATGCCTAGTCCTCTTATCCTCTTCAGTCCGCCGAACTCAGCCGCTATCACCGTGATGTTGTCATGCCCTCCCCTCGCCCTGGCTATATCAACCAGCTTGTCACATGCCGCCTGAACATCAGGGGTGTTGTGGATCGCAGAGAGCATCTCCCTCTCCTCCACCAGGTTCGTCAGGCCGTCAGTGCACAGGAGAAGGACATCCCCCTCTTGCAGATCTATTTGCGCAGGTGGGTCAACCGTCACTTCCTCACCTGTCCCGATGGACCTTGTGAGCATACTTCGCATGGGAGAATCTTTCACCTCCTCCCGACTGGCCTTGCCCTTGCGTACCATGTCTTCGGCAAGGGTATGATCCTCGGTCAACTGTCCTATCTCCCTGCCCCGAATATGGTAGGCCCTGCTATCGCCCACATGGCCGATATAGGCGGTCTCACCCCTGATAAAGGCAGCCGTTAGGGTAGTCCCCATATCTGCGTTTTTCGTCCTCCCTTTTTCAAAGACCGCTTGATTGGCCCTATGAAAAGAGGAATGGATAAGCTCCTCAATATCGCCGATATCCTCTCCAGGCTCCACCCCCTTGGGAAAATGGGCCTTGATCGTGTCAACGGCAGTCTCACTGGCCTCTTTGCCCCCTACCTGCCCCCCCATCCCATCGGCCACAAGAAGCATGGAGAATCCATCAGATGGGGCATCTACCTGTTGCGGAATCTCCACATAGTAGGAGTCCTCGTTTACCTCCCTCACACAACCTACATCTGTCTTTTTGCCGATGGATATAATCATGGCAGACACCTCTCAGTCGTGAGAATAGATTTTTCCAGATGAATGGCTGCTCTCTTTGTGATTGTTTGACCAACAAAAAAGATCCCTCCCGTGATATACACTTCACCTACCTGCACTAAAGCCATTACGCCAGCTTCCCTTATGTAAAGAGCGGTATCTTTATAGCTGCTGCATGAAAGGGCTGGTTTTACCTTCATCTCCTAGCACCTTTCGTCTTTTTATAGCGCATAAACCCGGTGAAAATGATCGCCAAAGCAAGGACCACCACCAGGCAGATGAAGCCAATCTTTATCAGATAATTCCGCTCAGTCTTCTTTCTGTACTTTCCAAGCACGCTGGTATCCAGTATCGGGCTCAAAGTGGCAAGGTAGAGTCTCTCCACTTCTGCCTTTCCCTGCACGGTGTTCACCTCCATCCGAAGCCTGTGCCATCCACCATCCAAGGATTTAGACGATTTTATGGTAACCCGGTATTGATTTATCAATTGCCTCGCTATCACACGGTACAGGTCGGGCAGTTCGCCCGACTCCTTGGCGAAAAATACGCGCCCTCCTGATTTGTCCGCCATGTCCTTGAGGGCGCTTGCATTTACTTCATCCCCCAGGCCAACGGTTATAACGGGGACACCTATCCTTATGGCCTCTTGGACTGCCTCCTCTCTGGAGGCCTTGCTCCTGTTCTCCTTCCCATCGGTAAGGACCACCACCGCCCTCCTCCCCTTGAAAGAGGAAAGCATCTCGAGGGCGCCCATAATGGCATCGTTGAGGGCGGTATCCCTCCCCACCCTGATCTCCCCAATTGCCTTATAGAGGGCGTCCTTGTCTGAGCTCAGGCAGAATACGACGGTAACGTGATCGTCAAAGCTGATGACCCCAACCTGATCTATCGCCCTCATCTCCCTGATAAAACCCTTTGCTGCCTTCAGGGCGTCCTTTATGGGTTGTCCTTTCATACTGCCGCTTCTATCGATGGCCAGGACGACAGAGAGGGGCTCCTTTTCCCCTCCCAAAGGGACGATCTTCCTCACCTCAACGTCGCTGCCGTCCTCCTGGACGCTGAAGCGGGCGGTATTCAAACCCCAGAGGGGGTTGCCCCTTTCATCGGAGGCCGTGAGATAGATCCTGATCTCCGGAAATCGCTCGATGTTGATCTGGTTGATAGTCAGGGCTGATCCGGCCGTGACACCAGAGGGCATGAACAAAAATAAAAGGCCCAAGAGGCCCGCAATTAATCCAAGACAGATCTCATGTCCTTTCCTGCCAAGATGCTTACGAAAAATTGATCTTATCATGATTATAATCCTTTCAATTCACGATTTTTGATAAGTCCCTCTCTATTTCAAAAACTCATGGGTGTTTCATTGTGATGTGCTTTTTCAGTGCACCCTGACCCTCTCTTCTTTCCGATACATCAATCAGGGAATATATCCCGTCCCTCTCACAGATTGTAGCACCTTCTTTGGGGCCCAGCTCCAGCCTCACCTCATCACTGGATGCAGAGGCAAGCTTCCCGGTGTCTTCTGCTTCAGGGCCTCAGCCTCTGAAAAGAAGGCGAAGGGGATAGTCAAGATCAAGAGAAATCTTCTAGCTGCATCATTAATCAAACACAACGGCAATGCCCAGCGCTGATTCAAGCCCAACAGATCTGGTTAAAGCAGGGTAAACTTCAGTTTTATCGCCCCCAGAACGATCTCATCGCCA
>DAOVGN010000100.1 GCA_030672385.1 Deltaproteobacteria bacterium
TTTTTTTTGTATGACCTTGTTCAACTTATCTCCCTTGGCCTGGATGACCTTCTGGGCCTCACTGCCGCGGCGGGACTCGCTCAAGACCTTATTAAGATCAAAGTAGCCGATCTTTACTGTCTCAGCATACCCCAGGTTGGTAGACAAAAATAGACCGATGGTAACAATGATGAAAAAGAGAGAACATCTTTTCATTGCCAAGCTCCTTTCTTCTATTTTTACAGATCTTCTCTAAAAAGCCGCTATATAAAAAGGACCAAACTAGCTGACCCTTTGCAAAAATTTTGGCTCCATCTAAGCCTTAAGCATCTTTACTTGACTACCGGAATCCCGTACACCTTAAATCTTCTCAAGCCCACCAGTTAAATGAAGGAAGGTTTCTTTTTAACTAGTACATCATCCCTACGCCGAAATCCCATACGTTGGACTTCTCCCCCCGTCTGGACTTGGGATCGAGGTTATACCCCCAATCGATGCGGATGGGCCCCATGGGGGAATACCAGCGGATCCCCATCCCTACGGCGTGCTTGAACCCGGGATTATCATCCACGATGGAGGGGTCGTCCGATCCCCACGCTTGACCCACATCGTAAAACGCAGCCACCTTCAGCCCGATGGCCTTGCTCAAAGGATAGATAAACTCTGTGGTAAAGACCACCATGTTGAGGGCCCCGATCGGCTCGTGCTCCGAGTCCACTGGGCCGACCATACCATACTCAAACCCCCGCAACGTCTTGCCCCCTGCATAGAATTTCTCCCTCAAGTTGACCTTCTCGCCCTTATATTTCCTGACGAACCCGATGTTCCCCTTGAGGTTTAAGACCAGGTCACCGATGACAGGATGAAACCAGCTGGCCCCACATCCGCCCTTGGAGAAATAGTTGTCCCCCCCCAGACCGGCACTGGCCCCCGCGACCCATCTCGCCGATCCCCTGCGCGGGGTGAAGAGGGCCTCGAGGGGCTGTCGGGTGAGGGTGAGGGTGAGCTTGCCGGTGGTGCTCGTCCCCCGCTGTTCCCAGATATAATCTGAGGCATCATCATCTATATTGGAGATCTTCACCTTCTCAAACAGATAGACGAGGTCTGCCCTGATGTCGTCCGTGAGCTCCCTGCCGATCTTGAGATCCCCTCCTGTCACCTTGAGATCGTAGGTACTATATTCATAGCTCTCATTATAGACATCAAACCCAGCGGATATCTGCGAATCCAGGACACGCGGATCGGTAAAACCTACTGAAAAATCCTCCACCTCTTCACCTATCTCCGCCTTGACGTAGGCCCTGTACCCCCGGCCAAACAGATTCTTGTGGGAAACAGAGACGCTCCCCACTACCCCATGAAGAGAGCTGTACCCTGCCCCGAACGCCACTGCCCCTGTCTGGGCCTCCTCCACCCTGATGTCCAGGTCGATGAGCTCCCTCCTCTCGGTGGGGCTGGTGGCGAAATCCACATCCGTAAAATATCCTGTCCTCTTGACCCGCTGGCGGCTCTTCCGCAACCGAGTGGAACTGTAAAGGTCCCCTTCAGCCACCTTCAACTCCCTCCTGATCACCTTATCCCTGGTCTTGATGTTCCCCTTTATCTCTATGCGGCTGATATAGACCTCGCCATCCTTTTCTATCTTGAAGATCAGGTACGCCAGTCTTTTCTCATGGTCAAGGCCGGTCAGAGGGGATACATCTACGTAGGCGTATCCCTCGTCGGCATATCGGTCGGTCAGCCAAAGGAGGTCCTTTTGCACGAGGGAGGAACGATAGACCTTCCCCACCCGACTCTTGAGCCCCTTGAGGAGATCCTCCTTGGTGGTCAGGATATCCCCCTTGATATCGATGCTCCCCAGCCTGTACTGATTCCCCTCCTCGATCCTGATGGTGATGATGATGGATTTTCTGTTCTTGCTCAGGGTAATCTCGGGCTCACCCACCTTCACCGTCATGTAGCCGTGATCGTGGTAGAAGCTCTTTATCCTGTTGATATCCACCTCTAAGACGTCCATATCCAAGATGCCCGATTTGGTTAGCCACCATAACCACCCCTTTTCCTTGGTCTGCATAACCTTTCTGAGCTTTCTCGCACCGAAGACTTCATTCCCCGCAAATCCTATCTTCTTGAGATAACCCTTCACCCCCTCGGTGATGTCGAAGTAGACCACCGCCTTGTTCCCTTCTATGAGCTCTACCCTATACTCTACCTCGCTGCCATAGTAACGCTTGGAGGTATAAAGCTTCTTGATCTCCTTTACACTGGAAGAGACCTTGTCCATATTCAAGACAGAATCTCTCTTGACCTCGATGACCTCCTCGATATCCTCCCTGTTCAACTTGAGGTTGCCAGAGATGACGACATCCTCCACGAAGGGTTTCTCGATCACCACAAAGGTGAGGATCACCTCCTCCTTCTTCTCATATACATCCACCTGTACGTCACGAAAGTATCCCAGCCGGTAGATGGCCTTGATATCCTCACGCATCTGTTCTTTATCGAAGGGCTCTCCCTCTTTGCTCTTTATCTCACGGAGGATCACCTCTTCACCAATACTTTCATTGCCGAAGATCACGATCTCCTTGATCACCCCCTGCTGGGCGAGCCCAGAGACAATTAGTACCAAGAAAATGAATAAAAAAGAAAGGATTAAGAATACCCTTTTCATCACTTTAATCAGCCCTCCCTCTGGCTTAAATTACATCCACCTCTCATTAACAGATATTCGCCCCTTTGTAAACTATATTTTCAGGCCGCCCTTCCATCCACCAGGTAGATCTGTCGGGGGAAGCGACGGGCCAAGGTCTCGTTGTGGGTAACGATGACCAGGGTAACTCCCCTCGCCTGGTTCAGGGAAAAGATAAGCTGAATCATCCGCTCACCGGTCTTGCTGTCCAGATTCCCGGTCGGCTCGTCGGCCAAAAGCAGGGTGGGATGCAAGATCAGGGCCCTCGCCACAGCCACCCTCTGTTGTTCACCCCCGGAAAGCTCCCCCGGTTTATGCCAGATCCGGTCCTTCAGGCCTGCCTCTACCAATATCTCCTCCGCCCTCTCCTGAGCCTCCCTTCTTTTCATCCTCTGCACCAAGGCAGGCATCATGGTATTTTCTAAGGCATTGAACTCGGGCAGAAGGTGATGCAACTGGAAGACAAAACCTATCTCCTTGTTCCTAAATTCGGCCAAGGTCTCTTCTGGACGGGCAAATATGTCCTCCCCCTGGTAGAGGACCTCCCCCTGGGAAGGTCTATCCAGGGTCCCCAAGATATGAAGCAGGGTCGTCTTTCCCGCCCCAGAGGCCCCCACGATCACCAACATCTCCCCTCTCTGCATGGTGAGGTCTATCCCCTTGAGGGCGTGAATCTCCGTCCCTCCCCTTTTAAATACCTTATGGAGCCCTTGTACCTGAATTAAAGGGGATACCTCTCGTTGTCTTATATCCATCGCTCACCCACATCCCGAGGAATGATGATCATATCCCTCACCTCCTCCAACCTCTCCCGGCTATATCTCTTAAGTGTCTCCTTCACTTGAGGATAGGAACTTATTATCTCCTCTAAATCCTCTTTGGAGGCCGACAACAGCTCTGTACGGACCACCGTCCTCACGGAGGCAGTATGATTACTTCCCAAAAGGAGCGATATCTCACCGAAGATATCCCCTGCCGTGAGATGACCCAAGGTGATCCTTTTGCCCTTTTCTTCGGTAAAGACCTCTACCCTCCCCGACTTGATGAGGTAGAGAAAGCTGGGTGGGGTTCCCTCCCGGATCACCAAGGTATCCGGGTCCATCACCTGATGGAAAAATCGCTCCACGAGACGCCTCCTCTCCTGAGGACGCAGGACATTAAAGGGTGGGGAAAGGGCAAGGATGGTATCCACCACCCTCTTCTTATAAACTGCCAGTAACACCTCTGCGATATTGGGATAGATCTTCTGGACCTCCTCAAAGTCCGCCCGTGTTATCTCTAGGAGGACGACATCGGTCAGTGGTAGGGCTGAGGCGCTTCGGCGTTGATGGGAGAAGAAGCTAAACTCTCCGAAAAAATCCCCATCTTCGAGGACATTGAGGAGGACCTCCTTCTTTTCCTTGATATTGTACTTGTAGATACCGACCCTCCCCTGACTGATGATGTAAATGGACTCTCCCTCCTCCCCTTCTTTACATATCAAGCTCCCCTTGTCGACTTGATACGATCTGAGGCGCATCAATACCTGGTGAAACTCCTCCTCTGAAAGATCGGAAAACAAAAGGGGGATGCTCGTCTTTTTTACCTCCTTTTGGGTAAATAGGGCCTCCTTACGGGAGGAAAGGTCCTTCAAGACATGGAGGGTCTCCTCATCTTCTTGGTCGAGCTTGAGGATGAGCTTGCTCAGGGCGATGGCCTGGAGGAGATAGCCTTTTTTGACGTATTCAGACAGGATGTATTTATACCTGATGAGGGCCTCGGGTTCTCTCCCCAACTTCCTCAACAAATCCCCTATTTGCAGTTGGACTTGTAAGTCTCCGGGGTTGATCTCCGCCAACCTCTTGAACTCCAGCAGTGCTCTCGCAATTTCGCCCTTACCAATATATCCATGGGCCCTCTCCCTGGTGGTCCGTTCGTTATCCTTCTTGCCGGTCATGATCACTCGTACCGCAATGCCTCAGCGGGATCCAGGCTTGATGCCTTCCAGGCTGGATAGACGGTCGCCAGCAGACTTATCCCCATGGCCACACAGATCACTATTATTACATCCAGGGTATCCACCCTGGAGGGAAGCTGGCTGATATAATAGACATCTCCCGGAAGGATCTTAAAACCAAACAGCCTCTCCACAAAACTGGATATACCTTCCATGTTGCAGGCGATGAGGAGACCCAAGAGCGACCCCAAGAAGGTTCCCACCACGCCGATGATCAAGCCCTCGAAGATAAAGATCTTCATGATACTAAGCCGCTTCGCCCCCATGGACTTGAGGATGGCGATATCGCGGCTCTTCTCCATCACCACCATGATCAAGGTACAAATGATGTTGAAGGCGGCCACCCCGATTATCAAAGACAAGAGGATAAACATCACCCTTTTTTCCATCCTCAGTGCGGAGAAGAGATTCTTGTTCATCTCCATCCAATCCCTGGCCTTGTAAGGGAAACCCAACTCCCTCTCTATCCTCTCCGCAACGATACGGGCCTTATATATATCCTTCACCCTGATTTCAATGGCCGTGGCCACGTCCCCTATCCTCAGAAACCTCTGTGCGCTGGAGAGTGAGATATAGGCCAAGGTGGAGTCGTAATCGAACATTCCGGACTCAAATATCCCCGTCACCCGAAACCTCTTCACCCGAGGAGCCATCCCCAAAGGGGTCACGTCCCCCAGAGGGGAAATAACGGTCACCGGGTCATCAAGAAAGCAGCCCAAATTCTTGGCCAGCTCCCTTCCCAAGATGACGCCGGGGAGCCTCCCCCCCACATCCCGGTTCAGGCTGTTGATGCTACCCTCCTTGATGTTCTGAGGCAAACTGGATACCTTACCCTCGCATGAGGGATCTATCCCCCGCAAGACCGCCCCTGCCACTCCCCCCTTACTGGACAACATGACCTGGGAGTAAATAAAGGGGGCGGCGGCATGCACACCTGGCACCCCTTCAACCTTCTTCATGACACCGTGATAATCCTCTATCCCGCCACCATATCTAAGCAAAAGTATATGGGCATTGGTCCCCAAGATCTTTTCCTTCACTTCATGTTGAAACCCGTTCATCACCGCGAGGACCACTATCAAGGCCATTACCCCTAACATCACCCCCAGAATGGAGATAAAGGTAATAATGGAGATAAAGACCTGTTTCCTCTTGGCCTTTAGATAGCGTAGGCTGATAAAGAGTTCATAGGGAAACATCAGGTTTTTTCCTCATCTGGGGGAAGAAGATGACATCCCTTATGGAGGGGGAGTCGGTCAAGATCATCACCAACCTGTCCACCCCTATCCCCTCCCCTGCAGTGGGGGGCATCCCATACTCCAGGGCGGTAAGAAAACCCTCATCTATAAGGGATATCTCTTCATCTGTGCCCCCCCTTTTGGCCGCCTGTGCCCGAAACCTCTCACTCTGGTCCTCAGGATTGTTGAGCTCTGAGAACCCATTGGCTATCTCCCTACCCACCATGAAGAGTTCAAACCTCTCTGTAACCTCTTGGGCATCGTTTTTCCTCCTGGCCAGGGGGGACACTTCCACCGGGTACTCAGTGATAAAGATGGGTTGGATGAGTTTGGGTTCCACCACCTCTTCAAATATCTTGACCAGGATCTCCCCGTGGCTCTCACCCTCCTCCACCTCCAGACCCAAATTACGCGCTCGCTCCTGCGCTAGGAGGTAGTCCTCAACTATGTTATGCGAGTTATCCACCCCTCCATATTGGACGAGTGCCTCTCTGAGGGTGACCCTGGGCCAGTGAGGGGCTAGATTCAAACCTACACCTTGATAGGTGATCTCGTAAGAGCCTAAGACCCTCAAGGCAACCTCCCCGATCATCTCCTCTGTCAAGGTCATCAGGTCTTCATAGGTGCAATAGCTTTGATAGAACTCCAGCATGGTGAACTCGGGGTTGTGTTGTGTGGAAAGCCCCTCGTTGCGAAAGTTTCTATTTAACTCGAAGACCCTCTCCAGCCCCCCGATCACCAAACGTTTTAGGTATAGCTCCGGTGCTATGCGCAGATAAAGCTCCATATCCAGTGTCTTGTGATAGGTCTTAAAGGGACGCGCTACCGCCCCCCCAGGGATGGGTTGCATCATGGGGGTCTCTACCTCCAGAAAATCCCTCTGGAGGAGAAACTCCTTCATCACCTTAATGATCTCACTCCTTCTATAAAAGGTCTCCCTCACCTTGGGGTTCACTGCGAGATCCAGATACCGCTGTCGGTACCTGGTTTCTACATCAGTCAGGCCATGCCATTTCTCCGGGAGCGGATGGAAAGACTTGGCCAACAATTTGATCAAAGCGGCCTCTACGGTCAGCTCCCCCGTCTTTGTCCGAAAGAGCCCCCCCCTCACCCCCAAAAAATCCCCCACGTCGAGCTTCTTAAACAAACCGAAAAGTTCTTCCCCCAACAGATCTTCGCGTAGATATACCTGAATCCTCCCCTTTCTATCCTGGAGATGGATGAAGGCAGCACGGCCGAAATCCCTTATGGCCATAATGCGGCCAGCGCAGCTAAAGATCTCCTCTAGACCCTGGAGGTCTTCCGCGGACCAATCCCCATATCTCTGCAAGATCTCAAGGGAGGTATGCTCTACCTTGAAATCGTTAGGGAACAGCTCTACCCCCATCTCTTTCAAGCTCTTTATCTTCTCCCTTCTCTGTCTCAGGAGTTCGCTCTCCTCCATCACCGCTCCAAAAGTCAAAATTTTTAAACAATTAAAGCTATCTTATTTAAAAAAAGAGGTCAATGCCAAAATTATTTCGATTAAGACCTTGAAAAAATGAACCTCACCGCCCACAGGGCGGGGTATTCTGTGGGTTCTTCATAAACACGGCCATCGTCTCTCGCACAGGGGGATATCAGGGGATAGGGCTTGCCATCCCCGCCAACATGGCCAAGACCGTGATGAATGCACTCATTGAACAAGGAAGGGTAATCAGGGGTTGGCTGGGGGTTTCAGTGCAGGAAGGTTACCCCCCAGATAGCCGAAGAATTCGGTCTTCAAAAGCCCAGGGGCGCCCTTATCGTAGAGATCCATCCACGCAGCCCTGCTGCCAAGGCAGGTTTGAAGAGGGCTGACATCATCCTGCGCTATGGCGATGAGCAGATAGAGGAGGCGGTGGAATTGAGGAATCTGGTGGTGGAAACCCCGGTAGATACCGAGATACAACTGAACATATGGCGCAACGGGAAAAACAAAGAGTTAACCATAATGGCCTCGTAAAAAGTCAAAAACTCCCTCCCCCTTGACGGGAGAGGGTTGGGGTGAGGGTGAATAAAAATGGAAGTTCAACCAGTTATACCCCCTCCCCTTTATCCCCTCCCACCAGGGGAGGGGAAATGGGACTTTTTACGAATGCATCAACCGTAAGTATAGAAGAATTGCCTGGATAGAATTTCGATCTTGAAATCTATGAACCCTTTGGGACGGAATAGATTCCGGCCCAAGAGGACTTTACTCGCCTTTAAATTGGGCCTTTCTTTTTTCCAGAAAGGCCCCCATGCCCTCCTTCTGATCATAGGTAGCATAGGAATTGGCCCAAGTGGTGATCTCGATGGCCTCCCCTTCCTCTGTGCCCAGGTCATAGCCAGCATTCACCGACTCTTTGGCCATGCTCACGGCCACCGGCCCGTTTCGGGCTATCCTGCGGGCGGTCTTCTTGACCT
This sequence comes from Deltaproteobacteria bacterium, assembly GCA_030672385.1. GTDB lineage: Bacteria > Desulfobacterota > B13-G15 > B13-G15 > RBG-16-54-18 > DAOVGN01. The sequence goes on from DAOVGN010000100.1 coordinate 8,330, forward strand.
CCTCTAAGAGGTTTTCGGAGGGGAAGACCTTGTTGGCGATCCCCAAACCATAGGCCGTTTGGGCATCGATTGCCTCCCCCGTAAAGATCAACTCCTTCGCCCTCCCCTTGCCGATCAAGCGGGGCAACCTCTGGGTGCCGCCGAATCCGGGGAAGATACCCAGGGTCACCTCTGGAACCCCCATCTTTGCCCCCTCCGAAGCGTAGATGAAGTCGCAGGCCAGGGCAATCTCCAACCCCCCTCCCAGGGCATAGCCGTTCACTGCGGCGATAACGGGTTTTGAAAGGTTCTCGATCATACCCAGGGTGGTATGTCCCAATCGCGAGAAATTGATGGCCTCCGCGGGGGTCATATCCTTCATCTCCACTATATCGGCACCAGCCACAAAGGCCTTCTCGCCCTCACCGGTGAGAATAACCACCCGCACATCTTTCCGCTCCTCCACCTCCTTCAGTGCCTGTTGGAGCTCTTCAAGCGTTTCCACATTGAGGGCATTGAGAACCTTGGGGCGGTTGATCTTTAGAATGGCAATCCCTTCTTCTGTTTCGATCATAAGGTTTTTATACGCCATCCCTTACTCCTCTCGTTCAAAGATCGCTGCCATCCCTTGACCACCACCGATACACATGGTGGCAAGCCCGTACCGTGCACCCCTCCTCATCATCTCATAGGCCAGGGTCACGGTAACTCTAGCGCCGGTACAGCCAATCGGGTGTCCAAGCGAAATACCGCTCCCATGGACATTGGTATTATCAGTGTTGATCTTCAGCTCCCTCATGCAGGCAATCGCCTGAGAGGCAAAGGCCTCGTTAAGCTCAATCACATCCATATCCTCGATGCTGAATCCGGTCTTCTTCATCACCTTCTTGACCGCGGGTATAGGACCAAGACCCATGTAGCCAGGATCAACACCCCCTGATGCCCAGGCACGCATGGTGACCATCGGTTTCAGCCCAAGTTCCTTGACCTTTTCCTTCGACATCATGAGTACTGCAGCAGCGGCATCATTGATGCCTGAGGCATTTCCGGCGGTAACTGTTCCCTCTTTCGAGAATGCCGGTCTCAACTTCGCCATCTTCTCCATACTTGTATCCATCGGTCGTTCATCGGTATCAAACATAATAGGTTCACCTTTTCTTTGGGGGATCGGGACCGGGACAATCTCCTGAGCGAAGATACCGTCTGTGATAGCCTTGCGCGCTCTTTGGTGACTCATGAGCCCGAGTTCATCCTGCTCTTGCCTCGAAATACCGTACAGTTTCGCGATGTTCTCAGCGGTATTTCCCATGTGATACCCATAAAATATCTCCCAAATCCCATCAAAGACCATCATGTCAATAAACTCACCCTTTGAGGTCACATCCATACGGTACCCCCACCTCGCCTTGGGCAACACATAAGGGGCATAACTCATGCTCTCCATCCCCCCTGCAACAATGACATCAGCCTCTCCGAGTGTGATCTCTTGGGCCGCAATGGTCAGAGCCTTCAATCCTGAAGCACATATCTTATTCACCGTAAAGGCTGGGGTCTCTTTGGGCATACCCGCATAGATGCTCGCCTGGCGACAGGTATTCTGTCCCTGCCCTCCTTGGAGCACGTTTCCCATAATTACTTCGTCCACCTGAACGGGTTGAAGCGACTCATCCCAGTCGTAGGCCTTCTGCTCAATGTCGGTCTTCCCCTGGTCCTTGAGGGCCTCAGGAGCCACCTCGAGCAACTCCGTTGTGGTCTCTGGACGCAGTCCCGCCCTCTTCAGGACCTCTTTGATCACCAAAGACCCCAGCTCCTTCACCGGGATGTCCCTCAGACTGCCACCAAAACTCCCTATGGGCGTCCTCACACCACTGACTATGACAACCTCTCCCATTTTGTCATACTCCTTTCATTAGGATACGTTTTAACAAGGAACCGGATAGATAGTAAAAATTTTCACAACAAGATATAGACGAAATACCTCTCCTTGTCAATAGATTTCTGGTCCCTTCCCGGCCAATAATCTTCAAAGCCGATTAAAAGGAGAAAGCCCTTGACCTCCCTGTCTCAGGTGATATATCTTAGATAGTAGCTGTCTTTATGATCATAGGTTAACTTAAAAAGGGAGGGGTAATAAAATGAAAAAGATCTATTCCTTTTTGGGCAAGATATTTCTGGCTTTGGGGCTTGCCAGCTTCATAGTGGGGGTGATCACCAAGGTCGCCGGGTTTGTCATCTGGGGTCTCTTCCCTCTGAGCTATCTGCGCTTCACCGGGGTCTGCCTCCTCTTTGTCATCGCCATCAGCCTCTACCAAATGGCGGCCAAGGAATAATCGACAAGGGCCTTTTACAAAAAAGACGGGCTCGAGGCCCGTCTTTTTTTACCTTTGGTGGAGCTGAGGGGGGTCGAACCCCTGACCTCTTGAATGCCATTCAAGCGCTCTCCCAACTGAGCTACAGCCCCTCTACTATTTAAAGTATAGTATATGGAAACCCCACGCTTGTGTCAACACTTTTTGATTGACACGCAGGGAGGAAATCCCTATAGTTTAACGAGAAGCCGGAGTGGTGAAATTGGGAGACGCAGGGGACTCAAAATCCCCCGGGCCTTGTGCCCTTGAGGGTTCAAATCCCTCCTCCGGCACCACAATAAGAATTGCATGGATCTTCCGAGCCTTCCTCCTAAGTCCATGGTAGATAGGGAGGGTGGCCGATACGGTGTGGTTGGAAACGACCACGCCCCCCGTGCTTGGAAAGGAGGTCCATAGATAGAGAACATGTGGCCGATGGCCGGCACGGGTCATCGGCCTTTCAATTTGAGGGGAAGATGAAGCTGCTGCTCGACAACTACTATCGTGAGATAAACTATTTGCGGATATCAATCACCGATAGGTGTAATCTGCGCTGTCGATATTGTATGCCGGAGGAGGGGGTGGAGTTGATCGAGCATGAAGAACTCCTCACCTATGAGGAGATCCTGAAGGTGGTTGAAGTCTTCGCCAGCAACGGGATCTCCAAGGTCCGCCTGACCGGAGGGGAACCCCTGGTGAGAAGGGGTGTGATGGATCTCATCGAGGGTATTGCGAGTACCGAGGGGATAAAAGACCTGAGTTTGACAACCAACGGTATCCTCCTAAGGGAGTACACAACGGATCTGGTCAGGGTGGGTCTTCGGCGAATCAACATCAGCCTCGATACCTTACGCCCCGATAGGTTCGCCTACATTACCAGGAGGGATAAATTTAAGGAGGTGTGGGAAGGTATAGAAGAGGCCCTGCGACACCGCCTCTCTCCGGTAAAAATTAACATAGTCGTCATCAAGGGGTTTAACGACGATGAGATAAAGGACTTTGCCCGCTTAAGCCTCACCTACCCGCTCCATGTCCGTTTCATCGAGTTCATGCCCGTGGGGGAGGGAAACGGCTGGAACGAAGAGCTAGTGATCCCTCATTCCCAAGTCATGGAGGAGATCAGGGAACTGGGGGAATTGATCCCTATAAGACCCCAGGACAACGATGGACCAGCCAAGAGGTATTATTTAAAGGGGGGGAAGGGTGAGATCGGTTTTATCTCCCCCATCAGCAGCCATATCTGCTCTCGTTGCAACCGCCTCCGGCTCACCCCCGATGGGAAGATCAGGACCTGCCTCTTCTCCGATGAGGAGATTGACCTGAAGGGGACCTTGAGAGGTTCAGGGGGCAAGGAGAGACTGGAGGAGATACTCCATCGGGCCCTGGAGGCCAAACCAGAGAGGCACAGGATCGGTGATCTCCGTTTCAAGAAGTGTCAGAGGGGGATGTACGCCATAGGAGGATAAAGGAGATGAAGAAGTTTACCCACCTGGATGAGAGGGGAAGGGCGAAGATGGTCGACGTCACCGAAAAGGAGGTCAGCCTGCGGGAGGCCACGGCCAGGGGCGTGGTCTTGATGCGCCCGGAGACCTTCCAGAGGATCCTGGCAGGGGGAATGGAGAAGGGAGACGTGTTGGGGGTGGCCAGGGTCGCCGGCATCATGGGGGCCAAGAGGACCGCAGAGCTCATCCCCATGTGTCACCCCTTGAACATTGCGGGGGTGGAGATCACCTTCCATCCAATAGAGGAGGAGCACAAGATAGAGATCGAGGCGCATATCAAGCTGAGGGGGCAAACCGGGGTGGAGATGGAGGCCTTGGTAGCGGTGGCCACTACCGCCCTGACCATTTACGATATGTGCAAGGCCGTGGATCGGGAGATGGTGATCTCCGACATCCACCTGGTGGAGAAGAAAGGAGGAAAGAGCGGACATTTCGTTTGGGGAGGAGGAGATGAAGGGTCGGGTAATCGCCGTAAATAGGGCCGAGCAACGGGGCACCCCCAAAAGAAATGTAAAGGAGGGCTATCTCCGAGAGGGTTGGGGACTGGTGGGAGACGCCCATGCCGGCGCATGGGACAGACAGGTAAGCATACTGCCGCTGGAGGCCATGGCCCTGGCACCCCCCTCCATCATGTCTGCTTTTTCCGCAGAGGACTATACAGAGAACATCACCATTGAGGGGATTCCTCTGGAGGAACTGGCTATCGGGAAGAGTTTGAGGATCGGCGAGGCCGAGGTTGTAATCTGCCACATCGGCAAAGAAAAACCAAAGGAAGAGGGAAGGCCCTATACCGTCAGCCGTGAGGGGAGATTCGGTAAGGTGGCCAAGGGCGGAAAGGTCAAGGTGGGCGACCCGGTGATCACCCTCGAGGGGGAATAGTGGATTTCTTCCAGGTCCAGACCACCCAGCAGGTCAAAGAAATCCTCAGGGGATTTACCCCTCTGGGGATAGAGGACGTTGCATTGCAGGACGCCCTGTGCAGGATCCTGGCCGAGGATGTCGTCGCACCGGATGCACTCCCCCCCTTCGACCGTTCGGCCATGGATGGGTACGCCCTACGGGCCAAGGATACCTTCGGGGCGGCAGAGGGAAGCCCTGCCCTCCTGGAGGTATGGGGTGAGGTCAAGATGGGGGAGAGGCCATCTATAGAGGTAAGAGATGGAGGGGTGGTACAGATCTCCACCGGGGGAATGCTCCCGGAGGAGGCCAATGCCGTGGTGATGGTGGAACATACCCAGGTCATCGATGAGAGGACCATCCAGGTCTTCCGTGCCGTGGCCCCAGGAGAGAACGTGATACAAAGGGGTGAGGATCTGAAACGGGAGGAGAAAATCCTGGAGCGTGGTCATCGTCTGCGACCCCAGGACTTGGGGGCCCTGGCCGCCCTGGGCAAGGGGATGGTGAGAGTACATCGCCGACCGCGGGTGGGGATCATCTCCTCAGGGGATGAGGTTGTCCCCATCGACGCCGTCCCCCACGAAGGGCAGATCAGGGACACCAACCGATACACCCTCTGGGCCTTGACCCTGGAGGCAGGGGGGAAACCCTTTCACCTCGGCATCGCCAAGGATGAGCTGAAGGATCTGCAAGGAAAGCTCGACGAGGGGCTTTTCCAGGGGGATGTGCTGGCGATCTCAGGAGGGAGTTCGGTGGGGACCAGAGACCTTACCATCGAGGCCATCAGTTCTCTGGCACAGGCGGAGGTCCTCCTGCATGGGGTGGCAGTAAGCCCTGGCAAGCCGACCATCCTGGCTAAGGTCGGGGAAAAGGTAATATGGGGGCTACCAGGACACCCGGTATCTGCCATGGTGATCTTCATGACATTAGTGGCCCCCTCCCTCTGGAGGCTTGGTGGACGCACAGATTGGGATAAACCCTATAGCTGGTCCCTCAAGGCCACAACTTCCCGGAACATCCCATCGGCCCAGGGGAAGGAGGACTATGTGAGGGTTAAACTGAGCGAAAATGAGGGCGAGCTAATGGCCGCTCCGATCTTCGGGAAGTCGGGCTCCATCTCCACCATGGTGAAGGGGGACGGCCTGATCAGGATCGAGATGGATTCCGAGGGTATCGAGGAAGGGGAAGAGGTAGAGGTTTGGCCCTTCTAAGCCCCCCCTTCAAAGGGTTCCAGGAAAGTCCTCTATCCATCCAAAAGAGTTTATGCTAAAATAAAAGAGGTTGTTGAACAGCCCCTTTGTAAAATGGAGGTGAATAATGAAGACCTTTACTGCTTATATAGAGTGGGATACAGAGACAAACCTTTATGTGGGGATTGTGCCGGGAATTCCAGGAGCTCATACTCAGGGGGCTACTCTGGATGAACTACAAACAAACCTCAAAGAAGTTTTGGAGTTATGTCTGGAAGAATACAAGGGGTCAACCGATGATCTACCTATGTTTATGGGCCTTCAGCAGATTGAGATGGCAGTATGACCCGCCTTCCCGTTGTTGACTTCAAGACAATGGAGAAGGTATTCCCCTTTGGTCCGTGAAATCCTCCATGAGATCGAGCTAACGCCGGAGCAATTTAGAGAAGAGTTAAAAAAACTATAAACACTTCTGTGAGAAACTTACTCCGCCACGTATGTGGCAATTCACTTAGTATTTTAAAGAAAGCAGGTTTAAGATGAGATATTTAATCGTTATTGAAAAGACAAATACTGGGTACTCAGCATTTTCTCCAGACTTAGAAGGTTGTGTAGCTACTGGTTCAACGAAGGAGAAGGTGGAAAGAGCTATGCAAGAAGCTATTGAGTTTCATCTGGAAGGACTTCGCAAGGAAGGTTATGAAATTCCATCTCCACATAGCTACTCAACCTATCTGGAAGCCTCTGCCTAACCATTTATAGGAGAGGACTCAAATCCCATGAGATAAATCCTTGAACTATTCTTGCAACTTTTTCGATAAAAGCCATAAAAAAGGGCGGGGTCTCCCCCGCCCTGAGAAATCACTTGTCAAAAAATAAATGGCAAATGAAAATGTTTCCCCTTCTTCCCCGTGATAAATTATGCTATAATTGGGCCAACGGAAGGAGAAAGGATATGCCTTTAAAAAAGTTAGACGAAGTTAGTTTTCCGCTCAGTGTTTTTGAAACGGCAGATACAAAAGAGGACCTTGAAGACTGGCTCCTCGCGCAAAATCCGGAATTTATAAAAAAGATGCGCAAAGCGAGACGAGAGGACATGCAGGGTAAAGGCAAAAGCTGGAGATCACTTAAAAAAGAACTATGTATCAAATAACATTCCTCCCCGATGCCGAGGAGTCATTCAAAAAACTTGATAGGACTATGCAAAAAAGGATCGCCCAAAAGATCGACTGGCTTGCGAAATATGCGGATACCGTTATTACACTTTGATGACAATCCTCCCGAATGAAGGTACAATTTTGCTCGCCCAAACCCAATAGCACATATCTATAGAGAAACTCTCCCCCAGTCTATACAGCGGGAGAAGGCGGGGGTGGCTGGAAAAATTAATTCCCCCTCACCTTAATCCTCTCCCTCAAGGGGAGAGGAGATAAATTGGAGGTCCTTAAACGAAGAAGGGAAATGTTTTAAGTAAATTTATTTTCTATGTAAGACGAGTTGATCTACTTCCTTTTTAAGGGAATCGAATTCTGGATCCTTATGGACTAAGATAGCCCCTTCTCTCTTGGCGAAGGCAGCGATGATGGCATCGGCTAAAGAAAGACGATAT
>DAOVGN010000077.1 GCA_030672385.1 Deltaproteobacteria bacterium
GGCATAAAACTCGCCAAATCCTTCAACTGCAATACCTTCGTTATCGCCGCCGTCAACGTAGTCTTACCATGATCCACATGACCAATAGTCCCTATGTTCACATGAGGCTTACGACGCTCAAACTTAGGCTTAGCCATCAGACGACCTCCTTATTATACAAAGATTTTTCCCGTTCTGGAGCCCACGATCGGGATTGAACCGATGACCTCTTCCTTACCAAGGAAGCGCTCTACCCCTGAGCTACGTGGGCTCAAACCTTACCATTAAACTAGCGGCAACCTTAATACTCGATTACCAAAAACTATGGTACCTTATCTTGGAGCGGGAAACGGGATTCGAACCCGCGACCCTCAGCTTGGAAGGCTGATGCTCTAGCCAACTGAGCTATTCCCGCCCTCCATCCAAATAAGATGGTGGAGAGGGGAGGATTCGAACCTCCGAAGGCTACGCCAGCAGATTTACAGTCTGCCCCCTTTGGCCGCTCGGGTACCTCTCCCACGCACAAAAATGGAGCTGGTGATGGGACTCGAACCCGCAACCTGCTGATTACAAATCAGCCGCTCTACCAGTTGAGCTACACCAGCACAATATTCTAAGTAAAACTCTAAATGATATAAAAATCAACAACCAAAATGAGCCCAAAAGGGATCTTTTGATATTTTTATGCCGCTTCTTTGCCCCTTTTCTTTTCCAATTTAAATATTAAACGAGATTCCCTCTTTTTTCAAGCCTAAAGGCACCTTTTTTTCAAAATTTATCAAAATTTTTCTCCGCTGTCAATAGAAACTATACAGTTTTTACAAACACTCCTCGGAACTTGCCTCACCCCTGCTGATGAACGTACCTTTTCCTTAATCCAGCCTCACAGTTGAGGGGACTGTATTCACTCGAGCTTCCTCATAAAGAGGAAATGCTTTATCGGAGGTTTCAAGGCCAAGCCCTATGAGTTTAGAAGAGGGTCTTGCCCTTTCAAGGACTAAGGAATATAATTTCTTTATATATGCTTAGATTCAATGACATAGTAGAGCAAGTCGAGTCTTACAACTCATCGGCAGATCTAGGACTTTTGGAGAAGGCTTATGTCTTCTCGGCCAAGGTCCACCAAGGACAGGTGAGGCGTTCGGGGGAGCCTTATCTAATTCATCCTCTGGAGGTGGCTGGGATTCTGGCCAAGATGAGACTAGATGTGGCCACCGTCGCTACTGGCTTCCTACACGATACCATCGAGGATACCCTGACCACCCTGGAGAAGATCAGAGAGGACTTCGGCGATGAGATCGCCCAACTGGTGGATGGGGTGACCAAGATCAGCCAGATGAGCTTTCAGACCCGAGAAGAACAGCAGGCCGAAAACTTCCGCAAGATGGTCTTGGCCATTGTAAGGGATATAAGGGTTATCATGATTAAGCTCGCCGACAGACTCCACAACATGCAGACCCTCCACTTTCTTGCCCCCCAGAGGCAGAATGAGATCGCCCAAGAGACCTTGGATGTTTATGCCCCTTTTGCCAACCGCCTTGGTATCGATTGGATCAAGACGGAACTGGAGGAATTATCCTTCCGTTACCTGGAACCCCATGCCTATAAAGAGCTGTCACGGAAGGTAGCCAAGACAAAGAAGCAACGGGAGAGATATGTGGAGGAGGTGAGGGGGATCATCCTGGAAAGACTCAAGGAGTTAGACATTAAAGGGGAAGTTACAGGGCGGGTCAAACAGCTTTACAGCATCTACCAGAAGATGAAGAGGCAGGGGATAGAGTTTCATGATGTATACGACATCACAGCCTTCAGGATTATCGTGGGGACCGTCAAGGAGTGTTATGAGGCCTTAGGTGTTATTCACTCCCTTTGGCCCCCTGTCCCTGGTAAATTCAAGGATTACATTGCCCTTCCTAAAGGGAATATGTACCAATCCCTTCATACCACTGTCATCGGTCCTTATGGAGAGAGGGGAGAAATCCAGATCAGGACATGGGAGCTACACAGGATAGCGGAGGAAGGAATCGCTGCCCATTGGAAATATAAAGAAGGGGTGGCGATGGATGAGAAAGACGCAAGGCGCTTCTCCTGGTTGAGACAACTTCTTGAGTGGCAGATGGATTTAGAGGACAGCCGGGAATTCCTCCAGACCTTGAAGGTGGATCTCTTTCCCACCGAGGTATATGTGTTTACCCCCAAGGGAGATGTAAAGGAATTCCCCAAGGGTGCCACTCCCATCGATTTCGCCTATAGCATCCATACCGACGTTGGGCATCAGTGTGGGGGGGCCAAGGTGAATGGTCGTCTGGTTCCCCTCAATTACCAGCTTCAAAATGGGGATACAGTGGAGATCGCCACCTCGCCCAAACACCACCCCAGCCGAGATTGGCTGAAATTTGCGAGGACCTCTAGATCAAAAGCCAAGATCCTCCAGTGGATAAAGGCCCAACAAAAAGAGAAGAGCATTGCACTGGGGAAGGACCTGTGCGAGAGGGATTTTAAAAAGTTCGGCTTAAATTTCTCCAAGTTCTTGAAATCGGGGGATCTTCAGAAGATAGCTCAAGAATTTAGCCTCACCAACGTAGAGGAGCTCTTGGCCTCCATCGGCTATGGGAAGATCACCGCCCAGCAGGTAATCGGACGCCTGTTCCCAGAGAAGGTCAAGATAGATGAAAAAAAGAAGGGTGAGGGGAGACTGGAAAGGGTCATCAAGAAGATGACCAGCCGGTCTAAGGGATTTGTTAAGATCGACGGGATAGACGATGTACTCGTAAGGTTTGCCGGCTGCTGCAACCCCCTACCAGGGGACAGGATAGTGGGCTTTATCACTAGGGGGAGGGGGGTGACTGTTCACACAGCAGATTGTATAAACGCCCTGACTTCCGACCCTAGAAGACGCATAGAGATTCGTTGGGCCCTGGAGGGGGATTCCACCTTCCCCACTAGGATCCGGATCTATTCTACCGACAGAAAGGGGATGTTGGCTGCCATTAGTTCCTCCATCTCCGGCAACGGGGTCAACATCACTGGAGCGCAGATCAAGATCATCGGTGACGGGAATGCGCTGGGTACCTTCGATATTGAGATCGGAAATTTAAAGCAGCTAAAGAAGATGATCGATTCCTTACAGAAGATAAAGGGGGTAATGAGGGTAGAACGGATTAGGGGGTGGCAGGAACCCTTGGGGCCTTGATGACCCGACCTGCCTTGATGCATTTGGTGCAAACCTTCATCTTGATTACCTTCCCTTCATGGAGGACCCTTACCTTTTGGAGATTTGGACGCCATACCCTTTTGGTCTTGTTGTTGGCATGGCTGACATTATGCCCCCGGAGGGGGCCCTTGCCACATATCTCACACACCCTGGACATCATGACCTCCTTTTTATGAGGTCTTTTTGTATAATCCTCTTTTTGCATCATGTCAAGGAGAACTTTCCTGGAGAAGGTATTTTATCCATATAATTGCAAGCGGGGATTTGACAAAGGAAGAATATCTGATGTAATTTGTTTCATTCTTTGCGTGAAAGGGGTGATGTAGATTAAGATCGCCGGGGTACAGATGGCCTGCCGTGAGGATAAAGAACATAATGTTCAAAAGGCCTTAAGGATGGGAGAGCTCGCCGCGGGAAAGGGTGCCCAGATTATCTGCTTTCAGGAACTATTCAACACCAATTGGTTTCCCAAGGATATAGATGAGAAAAACTTCCTTTTGGCGGAGGAGTTGAACGGACCCACCCTGCGGGCCATGAAGGGTTTGGCCAAGGAAAAGAAGGTGGTCTTGATCTGCCCGTTTTTCGAAAGGGATGGGGACAAATATTTTAATACGGCAGCAGTGATCGATCAAGAAGGGGAGATCGTAGGTACCTACCGCAAGGTCCACATTCCTCAGATCCCTCTATGGGAGGAGAGGGCCTACTTCGCCACCGGTGGCAAAGGATTCCCCGTATTTGACCTCGGCCTCGCCAAGATAGGGATTCAGATATGCTGGGATAACTTTTTCCCCGAGGGGACTAGGGCCTTGGCCTTGCAGGGTGCCCAGATTGTCTTTGCCCCCACCGCAGCAGCATTCGCCTCTCAACAGAGATGGTTGAAGGTAATGGCAGGCAACGCCATTGTCAACGGACTCTTTATCTTGCGAGTAAATAGGGTGGGGAGTGAGCCCAAACAGGATTTCTACGGTATGAGCTTCTGCCTCTCCCCCGAAGGTGATCTGGTGGATGAACCGTCTGGCCTCCAGGAGGGAATCCTGCTGGTGGAGGTCGACCTTGAGGCGGTATCCAGAGCGAGAAAGGAGTGGCCCTTTTTAAAGGATCGAAGGCCAGAGGTATATACCCCTCTGGCAGAGCAGGAATGATGTGAAAAAGGGTGTGAGCGGGATCATTATGCAGGCTATCAAGAGGGGACGGAAGAGGGGGGAGTTGGTCGACGGCCTCCTTCCTCCCTTGACCTTGGAGTACCCCAAGGAGGAGATATATGGTGACTATGCAACCAACATTGCCATGGTAATGGCCTCCTATGAGAAGAGACCCCCACGGGAGGTGGCTGAGACCATTGTGAAATTGATAGAAGACGAGGCAGGGATCATCGAACGCGTGGAGGTGGCCGGACCTGGCTTCATAAACTTCTTCCTCAAAGAAGACTACTGGCGACATTTCTTGCTGGAGGCAGCCCGAGAAGGTGAGAGGTATGGAGAAGGGGAGTTAGGTAAAGGTAAGAAGGTATTGGTGGAATTTCTCAGTGCCAACCCCACCGGCCCCTTGCACATTGGACATGGAAGGATCGCTGCCTTTGGAGATGCCCTGGCCAATATTTTGGAGAAGGTCGGTTACGAGGTGGAGCGGGAATATTATATCAACGATATCGGAACCCAGATGCAACTCCTGGGGCGTTCCGTATACCTCCGGTACTTACAGGAGTGGGGGAAAGAGGTTGAATTTCCCGCCGATGGGTATCAGGGCGAATACGTAAAGGAGATCGCCCGCCAGGTCAAAGGGAAGGAAGGGAATAAATATATAACCCTGCCCGAGAGAGAAATTGTAGATACCCTCGGACAAAAGGCCTCTGAGACCATTTTGAGGTGGATAAAGGATGATTTAAAGGGGTTCCGGATCCGCTTTAATAGTTGGTACAGAGAGAGGGATCTTTATCGTGGGGGGCTTGTCCCTCAGATCTTGGAAGAGCTACGGGGGCGGGACTACATCTACGAAGAGGAAGGGGCCTTCTGGTTTAAGAGTACCCTCTTTGGCGATGAAAAGGACAGGGTGGTGGTCAGGGCCAACGGTGCCACCACCTATTTTGCCTCGGATATAGCCTATCACAAGGATAAATATGATCGGGGATATAACTTCTTGATAGACATCTGGGGGGCTGACCATCATGGCTACATCCCTCGCATGGAGGCCGCCATCCAAGCCCTCGGATATGACAAGATCAGCTTTAAGGTAATCCTTGTGCAGCTGGTAAACCTGTGGAGGGGGGGAGAGCAGGTGAGCATGTCCACCCGGACGGGGGAGTTTACTACCTTGCAGGAGGTGATGGGTGAGGTAGGGGTGGATGCTTGCCGCTATTTCTTCATGTTGCGCAGGGCCGACTCCCCTTTGGACTTTGACCTAGAGCTGGCTAAAAGGGAGGCAGCAGAAAACCCCGTCTACTACGTGCAATATGCCCATGCCAGGATTGCGAGTATCTTCAAGAAAGCAGCGAAACAGGTGATAAAGGTACCGACCTTCGACGAGGTAGATACCTCTCTGCTGCGTCTGCCGGAAGAGAGGTGGTTGGTCAAACAGGTGGCTATATTTCCCGAGTTCTTGGAGGGACTGGCTGTCTCATTGGAACCTCATCGCCTGACCTCTTATCTCCAGGATCTAGCCGGGGTCTTCCATGGTTACTACAACAAGCATCGGGTCATCTCAGAGGACAAGGAGATGACCAAAGCGAGGCTCCTGTTGGTTAAAACAATTAAAGGGGTCTTGCAAAGCTCCTTAGGATTGCTGGGAATCACAGCCCCTGAGGAGATGTGATGGAGGACTATAAAGAGCCTATCTCCAAGGTACAAAAGCGCCGTCAGCTAAAGCGCCTATTTTCCATTATGGGGGGGATGACCTTCGCCTTTTTGATCTTCGTGTTGGGGGTAATGGTGGGGATACACCTGGAGAGGGAGAGAGTGCGTATTTCTCAGAGTACACCCCCACAAATTGGGATTGGCAAAGAGGGAGGACCTCCAGGTGTGGGTAAAAGGGCAAAGGTCCCATCAGCGCCTGAGAAAAAAGAGGAGGATATGCGGTTCACCTTTTATGAAACCTTAACAAAAAAAGAGGCTCCAGAGAAAAAGGCAAGTAAAGAAGAAAAGGAGAAGGTAAGGACAACTCCTCCGCCGACCCAAAAGGTCAAGGAGATTAAGAAGTCCCCAGTAAAAAAAGATCTTTACTTTGTCCAAGTTGGTTCCTTCAGGGAACAGGGAAAAGCAAAGGCCCTGAAGGATAGGTTAGTGAAGGAAGGATATAAGGTCCATGTAACACCCGTTGAGATAGAAGGCACGGGTCTTTGGTACAGGGTTAGGCTGGGGGGGTATGAGAGCCTACAGGAGGCTCAAGCGGTAAAGAAAAAGGTTACCGTGGAGGAAGATATCGAGGGGGCCAGGGTGGTATCAGGATCATGAAGGGAGGTCGTTCAAAGAGAAAAACTCCTCTCTCATTGCATACAACGGTTATGGGGAATCCCACACAGGGGAACTGTTGGGGAGACTGATCTGTTACATGAGGCCTTTGTGGTCATTTTCCAGCTCAGGTGAAAGGAGGTAACAGGCGGATGTCCGACATAAAGAAGAAGAGCAAGGTGAGGGAATATGGAGAGACGCTTGTCATTGCGTTGCTTATCGCCCTCTTTGTCAGGGCCTTTGTGGTTCAGGCCTTCAAGATACCCTCAGGTTCCATGGAGCCCACCCTCTTGGTGGGTGATCACATATTGGTGAACAAATTCATTTATGGCATTAGAATACCCCTGGTCGGCACAAAACCTTTTACGTTAAAAAAGCCCCGCCGGGGTGATGTGATTGTCTTCATCTATCCCCGCGACCGAAAGAAGGACTTCATCAAGAGGGTGATTGGGGTCGAGGGCGAAAAGGTGGAGATAAAAGGGCAGCAAATCTATATTAATGATCGCCTCATCGAGGATCCCTGGGGTGTCTACCGAAGGACCATCTCTTTTGGGGGTTTATCAGCCAAGGGCAACTTTGGACCCGTCGTCGTTCCTCCTGACTCTCTTTTCGTTTTAGGAGATAACAGGGACAACAGTCAGGACAGTCGTTACTGGGGTTTCGTCCCCCTCAAGGATGTACTGGGAAAGGCCTTTATCATCTATTGGTCTTGGAACTGGCGAGCTCCCTCCCTTCTATACAAGGTCCGCGGGAAGAGGATTGGCCACCTCCTCCGCTAGTACTCCATTATATCCTTGTCCTTCAAAAATATCTTGGCGATGAGGGCCACCCTGACCCACATTCCGTTGCGCACCTGACGCCAATACATGGCCCTTTTGTCCTCATCTATCTCCACGGGTATCTCATCCCTCCTAGGCAAAGGATGCATGATGATGGCGTTGGTGGGGAGGAGCTTCAGGTGTTCCTTTTTAAAATGGTACTTAGAGTAATCTATCTTTTTAGACTCACCCTCCTCGTCGCATTCGTCTTGAATTCTGGTCATATAGACAGCATCCACCAAAGGTATGACCTCTTCCAGGTTGTCCCTCTCCTCGAATTCCACGTCTTGTTCCCTGAGGTACTCCTTGAGGTCTTCCCCCATCTGCAGCTCCTTGGGGGCAACGAAGTAGAGTTTTACTCCTTCGTAGTTCCTCAATAAATAGGCCAGGGATCTCACTGTCCTGCCCCTCAGCAGGTCACCTACAAAGACGATGCTTTTGTCGTCAATACCCCCATAGTTCTCGAAAGAACGGTGCAGCGTGTAGATGTCCAGCAGTGCCTGGGTGGGATGTTGATCCCTCCCCGAACCGGCATTGATGACGGGTACCGGTCTGCCGATCTGATTCAGGAGGAAGGCGATTCTCTCAGCAAACCCCGCTTGCGGGTGGCGCATCATAATGAGATCCACATAGCTGCTGAAAGTCCTGACGGTGTCCTCCGGGGATTCCCCCTTTACCTCCGAGGAGATAGTGGTATCCCTCACCTCGGAACAATGGATGCCCAAGATCTGGCAGGCAGCCATGAAAGAGAGGAAGGTCCTGGTGGATGGTTGGACAAAATACAACATCGCCCTCTTGCCCAGGAGGAGGGACTGTAGGAACTTAACCCCTTTGTTAACCTTGGCAATACCCCTGATCTTGGTGGCCAGCTCACAGATCTCGTCCAGAAACGTGCGGTCAAATTGTTGGGACATGATGACATGAAAAATGTTCCCATCCCGCATGAAGTAATCTTTTTTCCCGCCCCCCCGTAACGTTTGGAAGGCTTCCCAGTCGGTCCCTCTAATCATTATTTACCCCCTTTAAATCTATCCTAGCTAGTTTCAAAGGGAAAATCAAGGATGAGGTAGTAGTTACCCTAAGGAATTCTTGACAAGGTGGAGGAGGAGGCATAGTCTTACACGCGAAAAAGATTTGTCTGAAGAATAGAGAAATAGATGAGGAGAAAGGTAATAGTTGTAATTTTCACCCTCTTACTCCTATCCCCCACCCTCTGCTGGGCAGGGGAGGTCCTCAGGTGTAGGCTGGAAAATGGGATGAGGGTGGTCCTGCGGGCGAGACACGCGGCCCCCGTGACCGCCTTTCAGGTGTGGGTAAAGGTGGGGAGCGCCGATGAGGACCTTGCGGAGGCTGGTATGTCGCACCTTGTCGAGCATATGATCTTCAAGGGGACGGATGAGAGGAAGGCGGGCGAGATAGCGAGGGCCATAGAGAGGTATGGGGGCCATATAAATGCCTATACCAGCTATGACCATACCGTCTATCATGTGGTGATCGCCAGCCGCTACCAGGAAAAGGGGCTGGAGGTCCTGGCCGACGCCATTCAAAATCCCTCCTTCGATACCCAGGAGCTGACGAGGGAAAAGGAGGTGGTAATTGAGGAAATAAAGATGGGGGAAGATGACCCAGGACACAGGCTTCACGAGGCCCTCTTCAGAAACAGCTTCCAGCGTCATCCCTATGGAAGGCCCATCATAGGATATGCGGAGAAGGTTAAAGGATTCAGCAGGGATGAGGTCCTCAACTATTATAAAAAGTGGTATGTGCCGGAGAATATGGTCTTTGTAGGGGTGGGAGACTTCAGGGAGCAGGAGTTGTTGTCTCGGCTGAAGGTCCTCTTTACCTATCCTTCTCGTTCCCTCCCCCCGAGAAAAAGGCCATCGGAACCCCCCCAGAAGACCTTCCGACCTAGTATCATGCGGGCAGACCTAAAGGAGAGATATTTTGCCCTGGGCTTTCATATCCCCGGTGTAAGGGACGAAGATATATTCGCCTTAGACCTACTGGCCGTTATTCTTGGCCAGGGGGAATCCTCCCGCTTGCAGCAGGAACTGAGGTTCAAGCGGGGGGTGGTCAGCTCCATCTATGCCTATTCCTTTACCCCCAAGGACCCGGGGCTATTTGTGATCGGGGGAGTATTAAAACCAGGAAGGATAAAGGAGGGGATTAAAGGGATTATAGGTGAGATTTCACGGATACAAGAAGAGGGGGTAGAGAAGGAAGAGCTGAAGAAGGCCAAAGTCATAATGGAGGTGGATTTCACCTATGACCGGGAGACAGTCCAAGGGGAGGCGAGGAAACTCGGCTATTTCGAGGTAGCCATGGGGGATGCTACCAAGGACAAAGAGTATCTGCAGGGGATTTTTCGAGTGAGGTGTGAGGAGATCGAGAAAGTTGCGATGAAATACCTTCGTCCAGAAAACCTTACCCTCTGCTTGCTACTGCCAGAGGGGGAAGCGGAGACAGCAGATCCCCGAACCATTGAGGAATTGGTGAACGGGCTGGAGGCCACATCAGCTTCCCACGAGACAATGGGGAGTATAAAGAAGGCCGTACTGGAGAACGGGATTATCCTCCTTTTCCAAGAGGACCACTCTCTCCCTGTGGTGGGGATATGCAGCGTGTTTCTAGGAGGGGTGAGGTTTGAAAAAGGGGGAAAGGCTGGCCTCACTCACTTCCTCTCCGAGATGTTGACCAGGGGAACCGAATTGTACACTGCCCGCCAATTGGCCCAAGAGGTGGATTCTATAGGGGCTACTCTGAGGACCTTCTCGGGACGCAACAGCTTTGGGGTACAAGCGAAGGGGTTGAGCAAGGACTTTCCCTCCCTTTTAAGATTAGTGGCCGAGGTAGTTACCAAACCGTCATTCCCCCATGAGGAGGTAGAAAAGGTGAGGGGTGAAATCCTGGCTGCCCTTGGTAAAGAGAGGGACAAGATGATCCCCTGGACCATGCGGCTTCTACGTGAAACCCTTTACGAAAGGCATCCCTACCGGCTGAACATCTTGGGAGAGGAAGGGACGATAAAGGGCATAAAGCGGAGTGATCTAAGGAAATATTATAAAAGATATGCCATTCCTCAAAACATGGTCCTGGCCATAACAGGGGACGCCAGATGGGAGGAGGTATTGAAGTCCGTAAAAGGGGCTTTTAAAGGGTTGCGCAGGGCGAGTTTTCCCCCTCCCCCTATTCCCCAGGAGCTGAAGAAGAAGGGGATCAAGAAAAAGGAGGTAGAACGGGAGAAGAAACAGGTCCATATCGCCCTCGGGTTCCTAGGAACCACCTTAAAGGATCAAGACCGCTTTCCTCTGGAGGTCTTAGAGGCTGCCCTCGGGGGACAGGGGGGAAGGTTTTTTACCCAATTGCGTGATAAGGAGGGTTTGGCCTATGTGGTGGCCTTCTTTGTTCGATTTGATTTAGATCCCGGCTACTTAGGGTTGTATCTTTCCACCAGCCCTCGCAAGGCGGAGCAAGCCCTACGAGGGATAAAAATGATCCTCAGAGACGTCCGACAGAGGGGGATCAGCACGGAGGAGTTAGCAAGGGCTAAAAGTTGTCTCATAGGAAATTATGAAATTGACCTCCAAGCTCCCCTCGCCTTGGCCTCTACCATGGCCTTCGACGAAATGTACGGCCTCCGCGGGGATTTTTATCGCAGGTATCCCGATGAGATAGAGAGGGTGACTCAGGAAGATGTGTTGCGAGTAGCCCGGAAATATATCAATATGGATTCCTATGCACTGGTTATTGTTGGCCCTTCATCTCCTTGAGCCTCTTGCGGACTGCCTCCTTTTTCCCCTCCATTTTTAGCGTCTTGTCACGGCGGTCATCTATTTTGATAGAAGTGACTACCCGCTTCACCCCTTTGGCAAAGGGTGCACAATGCATCTCTTCAGCCAATCTCAACAGCTGCCCCACCTCCCCTTCTACCTCTGTCCCCATGGAGGTGACCTCATATTTCACCCCTTTCTCATCCAATATCTTCACACATTCAGCGACAAACTGGCTTACGCTTGGGCTTCCCGTCCCCACGGGGACGATACTGATCTCCATTATTGCCACCTTAACATCTCCTTTTTATTGACGGATACTCTCCATAATGAACCCTCCTAACAAGCCGAAGAAGACGTTGGGTGCCCAAGCGGCTATAAGAGGGGGTAAGGTGCCAACATGCCCCATGGCGATGGAGATGGCAAATGCTACCCAATATACGAACCCAATCGCTAGGCTGATTCCCACTCCCTGTGCTATACCCCCACCGCGTCCTTGTCCCGCCATCAAGGCTAGGGGACTTCCGATCAGGACCATGATCAAAGTCAAAAAGGGGAAGGCCAACTTGGCATGGAGGTCAACGGCATAGCGTGTGGGATCGTAACCCTCACTTCTGAGTTTCTCGACATAACCCTTAAGCTCCCGATAACTCATCTCCTCTGGGCTCTTCATCCCCTTTTTAAAGTCCTCCGGTTTCTCAGGTATAGACATATCTTTTTCATCATATGTCTCTGTCAGCACCTCCCCTTCGGGAAGAAATTCCCTGATGATCACCCGATGAAATGTCCACCCATCTCCTTTCCAATGGGCCTCATCTGCGTCTATGCGCTGGCGGAGATCGAACTCTTTGTTGAATTGATAGGTGGTTACTCCCCTTAAGATATCCTGCTTTGGTTCAAGGAACTGGATGTTGTAGATGACGTCCTCGCCATGGTACCAGATCTTGTTGAGCTTGAAGAAGGCTCGTTCCTCCTCCTTTTTTACCTTTACAGACCAGATGTAATGGGCCTTACGGGCGGAGTAGGGAACAATGGTCTCGTTGCAGAAAAAAATAAGGGCGGTGACCAAGGCGGCCAAAATAAGGAGCGGGAGGATGATTCTATAGGCACTGATACCATGGGTCTTCATAGCCACGATTTCGTTGTTACGCGAGAGGATACCCAAGGTGATCAAGGCAGCCAAAAGGGTGGCAAATGGGAGGCTTTGAGAGAGGAAGGAGGGGATGGTGTAGAGGAAATATTGCAGCACCAGGTACAGTGGGGCCTTATGGACGATAATGGCATTGATCCTTTCGAAGAGCTCCACCACAAAGAAGATGAGGAAGAAGGTGGCTACCCCTAGGGAGAGGATTTTCAAATCCTCCCTGATAATGTAACGGGTAATTATCCTTAATCCTTTAAACCTCTGCGTTTCCTTCATCCTAATCCTATGCAAACGGCAAAGAGGGTCAGGTTGTAGATGATCTACACCTCACGGGAAAATCTCTTCCACCTCTCTCTCAGGAATTGCATCCCTTTGTCTCCCCAATTGAGGATCCACATGGGGGACTCTCCGGCCGCCTTGACAAAGAGATAAATCCCTAAGACCCCCAAGAGGATGTTGGGGAACCAAGCGGCCAAGATGGGAGACATGACCCCACTGCTGCCCAAGTTTTTTCCCACACAGTAAAGAACATAATAGAGGAGGATGATAAAAAGGCTCAGGACGAATCCCCACGACCGTCCAGATTGCGTCCGCTGCACCCCCAAAGGGATTCCCACAAGACAGAAAATCAAGGCACCAAAGGGGATGGCGAATTTGAAGTGAAGCTCCACCAGTTGAGGGCGGATATTTTTCCCCTGCTTCCTCAACCTCTTGATCTTTTTCCGCAAATCCCCGATGGACATTTCCTTTTCCAACATCCTCACCCTCCCTCTCCTGCGCGCCTTTGCTATCTCTTCCCTTAGGGATATGGTGAGCTGATAGGTGTTGAAGTTGATGGTACGATAGGTCTCCTCCACTTCCTTAGAATGGATACTCCCGTCAAAGAGGTGCAAGACCACCTTTTGGGCTTGGGGATTTGGGGCGAAATACCCTTTGCGGGCGAAGATGGTATTGTTCACCTCAGGGTCTCTCTCATCGGAGATCATGATTCCTTCCAAGACCTTTCCCCTCTGAGAGAGCTTGTTTACATAGATGACCAAATCGCCGAAAGTATCGTTGAATATTTGCTCCTTTATGTCTACCTTTGCTTTGGTCTCGGCTAGGCTAAAGAGGGTGTCCTGAAACTTTGTACTCCCCCAGGGGACAGCGCAGAACACGAGAAATGAGGTGAAGAAAAAGGTGAGCAAGGAAAGGAAAAACACCGGAGGGCTTATTTGGTAGAGCCCCACCCCCGATGCTTTGAGGGCGATGATCTCATTTTCTGAGGATAATCTCCCCAATGCCAAGAGGACCCCTAACAAAAAGGCCATGGGGACGACGAAGACGAGGAAGGCCGGGATGAGACACAAAAAGAGCTTTACCGCATATCCCACAGGGATCCCTTTGTCCATTACCATCTCCGTTACTCGAAACAATTTGCTCATCACGAAGGCGAAGGTAAAGACTCCCAAACCTATCCCTGCGGGAACCAATATTTCCTTCAAGATATAACGATCTATGATTTTTGATATCATGAGTATACTTTACTTGTGTGAGGGGGAGGAAACTAGTAAATGATGGGTGCGAAGCACCCTTGTATCTTCATCACATCCCACGTTCCCACCTCCAAATAAAATCTTTTCAGCGATCTCCCTGCTGGGCTCCTTTGCCTTTAGGCGTGTCTGCACCCCTTGCTCGAAGTAATGCTTCAGGACTGAGATGAGCTCCCCCATCTCTTCGGGGCGGAGGTTTTTCTCCGCTACCTTCTTTAATGATCTTGTGCAAGTCGTTCCTTATCTCATCTATTGTAAAGCCTATCCCTTTTAACCTTACCCCCAATATACCAAAAGGAAGGGGGTTTTTCAAGGAAGGTGGGAGACCAAATTTTCTCTTGCAAAACGGGGGGGGTTGTGTTAAAGGTCATTTTCACTAAACACGCCTCCTGATCGATTTGGGGGTGCCCGCAAGGGTTCCAAACGAGTTGAGGGTGGCGGAAGACAAAACCAAAAGGAGAAAACATGTCCATTGTTACGATGAAAGAGTTATTAGAGGCAGGGGTTCATTTTGGACACCAGACGAAGCGTTGGGACCCCAAGATGAAACCTTATATCTTTGGGGCGAGGAATGGTATCTATATAATAGACTTGCAGCAAACAGTTCAGCTTCTAGATGTGGCCTATGGGTTTATCAGGGATACCGTAGCCAAAGGGGAAAAGATCATCTTTGTTGGGACAAAGAGACAGGCCCAAGAGTCCATTTACGAAGAGGCAACACGGTGTGGTATGTTTTATGTGAATCATCGTTGGTTGGGAGGTACCCTCACCAATTTTCAGACGATAAAAAAGAGCATCGATAAACTCAAGGAGTTGGAGAAATTGGAGGAAAAAGAAGAATCTCAGTTTCTTCCCAAGAAAGAAATCCTTAAGTTACAGAAAAAGAGTGTAAAAATGGAGAAAATTTTGGGAGGAATCAAGGATATGGACCGACTCCCCCGGGCCCTCTTTATAGTCGACCCCAAGCGGGAGAGAATAGCGGTGAGTGAGGCGAGGAAATTGGAGATCACCACGGTGGCCATTGTGGACACCAATTGTGACCCTGATGAGATAGACTACGTTATTCCGGGGAATGATGATGCCATAAGGGCCATCCGCCTCTTCGCTTCTAAGATCGCTGACGCAGTGATCGAAGGAGAGGAGCTACGCGAGGAAGAACCGCAAGGGGAGGTGGAGGGAGAGATCCCGGCGGAGGTCGCCCTTGAGGAGGGGGATGAAGGGAAAAAGGAGGAAGGAGAGATCTCCCGCCATGGTGAGGAGATCTAGCTCTGCCGGAAAAGACGATGAGGTCTGCAGACATGGAGATATCCACCGTTGCTGTTAAGGAACTGAGGCAAAAGACAGGGGCTGGAGTTATGGATTGTAAGAGGGCCCTGTTGGAGTGTGCGGGCGACATAGAGGAAGCTATAGACTTCCTGCGCAAGAGAGGGTTGGCTGGGGCAGCTAAAAAAGAGGATCGGATTACTGCTGAGGGCCTTATCAGCTCTTACATCCACGCCGGGGGCAAGATAGGGGTTTTGGCGGAGGTGAACTGTGAGACAGATTTTGTAGCCAGGACAGAGGATTTCCAGAACTTGGCGAAAGAGATCTCTATGCACATTGCTGCCATGAATCCCCTCTATATCAGCCGTGAAGATGTTCCACCGGAGGTCGTAGAAAGGGAGAAGGAGATATTGCGGGCAGAAGCAGCAACATCCGGCAAACCGGAAAAGGTGCTGGAAGGGATCGTAGGGGGGAGGATGGAAAAATTCTTTGGAGAAAATTGCCTGTTGGAACAGGCCTATATCAGAGATCCTGAGATCACCGTCAGGGATCTCATCTCTGTTGTTATAGCCAAATTGGGGGAGAATATCACTGTGCGACGCTTCGCCAGATATCAACTCAGCGAGGACCTAATAGAAGATAACTAGTTTCAAAGGTTCCTTATTGCCTCTGATCATTCCAGATGAGTGAGAGACCAAAGTACAAAAGGATATTGATAAAGCTAAGCGGTGAGGTGATGACAGGGCAGAAGGGAGTGGTAATTGATCCTGGGGCCTTGCTGGTGTTAGCTGAGGAGATCAAAGAACTAGGGGAGTTAGGGTTAGAGATGGCCCTGGTGGTCGGGGGGGGTAATATCATCCGGGGGGCACAAGCCACCGATTATGGCATAGGAAGGGTGACAGCGGATCAAGTGGGGATGTTGACCACCATCATCAACGGTTTGGCCTTACGGGACGTACTAGAGGAAATGGGAATTTCCACATCTTTGCAATCTGCCTTCCCGATAGGTGAGATGGTAACACCATATGTACGCGCCCATGCCCTTAGGGACTTAAGGGAAAAGAAGGTGGTCATCTTCGTGGGTGGGATAGGGAGCCCCTTCTTCACCACAGATACGGCGGCTTCCCTGCGTGCCCTGGAGATAGGGGCTGATATGGTCCTCAAGGCCACTAAGGTGGATGGTGTATATGATTCTGATCCATTAGAAAATCCTGCGGCGGTGAGATTCGACCACATCACGTATCAGGAGGTATTACAGAGGAGGTTGCGGGTGATGGATTCTACCGCCATCTCCCTCTGCATGGACAACAATCTCCCCCTTGTGGTCTTCAATATAATGGCCAGGGGAAGTATGAAGAGGATAATTTTAGGTAAAAAAGAGGGGACATTGATAGATGGCTGATCCTATGGAACCTAAGGTCATTAAAGAATGTGAAGCTAAGATGAAGAAGGCCCTCTCATCCTTGGAGAAAGAACTGGGGAAGGTGCGCACCGGAAGGGCTTCCTTGGCCCTCTTGGATGACATCAGGGTGGACTATTTCGGGACCCCTACACCCCTCAACCAGGTAGCCACTCTTTCGGTACCTGAGGGCAGACTCATCGTCATTCAGCCCTGGGACACCTCAATAATCGGTGAAATAGAAAGGGCGATCTTGAAATCTGAATTGGGGATGACCCCAGTAAATGACGGGAAGGTCATCCGCATTACCATCCCCAGGCTGACGGAGGAGCGCAGAAAAGAGTTAGTGAAGGTGGTAAAAAAGATGGGGGAGAACGGCAAGATCGGAGTACGCAATATCAGGAGAGAGGCCATCGATACATTACGCAAGTTGGAGAAGGCTAAGGAAATTTCCGAAGACGAATTACATCAACGGCAAACTCAGGTGCAGAAGACAACGGATAAGTTCATAGACAGGATCGACGAGTTGAATGAGGCCAAAGAGAAGGAAATAATGGAGATTTGAAAAAAGGAGGTGATGTAAGTGTCTTATGAGATCACTGATGAGTGTGTGGCCTGCGGAACATGTGCCGAGGAGTGCCCTGCCGATGCCATAGATGAGGGCGAGGACATATATGTTATAAATCAAGATGAATGCACCGAATGTGGGACCTGTATGGAGGTCTGTCCAGTAGATGCGGTTATTGAAGTATAGTCAAAAGGGAGCAGAAAGGTTTCTGCTCCCTCTTATTCTTTGCAACCATAGGCAATCCTCTATCAATACCCTCACGGCCTCCCTCATTGCAAGGTCCCATGACTTATGTTAAATTTATCGCGAAGGTATCGGTTTCACCAGAAAAATTGGGTCTTAGATATCCTTCAATAAAAAGAGCATTAATTCAAGGAGTAACCTACTTTAATCCAAGATAATGAAAGTTCAGAGAAGGAAACAGGGAAAGCTCGATCCGTCAAAGTTGCCACGTCACATAGCCATCATCATGGACGGGAATGGTCGTTGGGCACAAAGCAAACACCTCTCCAGGATGAGAGGATATCAAAAGGGGATAGAGGCGGTCAAAGAGGTAGTGGAGACATGTGGTGAACTCGGAGTTAAGATCCTCACCCTTTATGCCTTTTCCAAAGAAAATTGGCGCCGCCCGCGCGAAGAAGTGAATGAACTAATGCAGCTCCTGCAGAGATATCTGCTGGAGGAGAGAGAGGAACTCTTGGAGAAGAACGTTCGCCTTAACGCCATCGGAGACTTAGAAGACCTCCCCACCCCCATTTTCCAGACCCTCTTGGAAACGATTGAAATGACACGTCATAAAGATGGCTTGATCCTCAACCTCGCCCTCAGCTATGGGGGGCGTTCAGAGATCGTCGCTGGGGTCAGAAAGGTTATTGAGGAGGTAGAAGAGAGAAAGATCAGCAAGGATGATGTCACCCCGGAAACGTTTTCCAGATATCTATTCACCAGAGACCTCCCTGATCCAGATCTGTTGATCCGCACCAGCTGGGAGTTGCGCATCAGCAACTTCCTCCTTTGGCAGATTGCCTATACCGAGCTTTATTTCACCAAGACCCTGTGGCCTGACTTCGGCAGAGAGGAGCTGATTCAGGCCTTGCTTGAATACCAGACAAGGGAGAGGCGTTTCGGCCTCACTCCTTCTCAAATCCGTGAAGGTTCTGTGCCTTTGTGAGAGGGAGACCTATCAGTTCGATGGATTGAGGTCCTTGACGATGACACGAAGGATACTATCAGCATTGATTATAATCCCACCCCTGACTCTCTTGATCATCTTCGGACCCCACTACACCCTCTATATCGTGGTCTCCGTGGCCGCTATCCTCGGCCTCTACGAGTTTTACAATCTGACCCTGCCGGAGCGAGGGACAGCGGGAAAGATCGGTGGGATCGTCTTAGGGATGATCCTCTGTGGGGTCTTTCAATGGGCTCCCCGTGAGGCCGTCATCTCGGTCCTAGGGGTAATCCTCTTGATCCTCTTTCTCGGCTCTCCACTCCTCTTCTCGGAACTCTCCACCCTGCCGAACCGGGTAGGGATCACCTTTTTAGGCATCGTCTACGTCCCCTTCCTGCTTTCCCATGTCACTTTGATCAACAAATTGCCTAAGGGAGTTCTCTGGGTACTTTTGCTTGTAGCTACCGTATGGGCAGGAGATACATTTGCCCTCTTTATTGGCTCCCGTTGGGGGAGACATAAGCTTTGTCCACAAATCAGTCCCCAAAAAACGATAGAGGGTTTTTTCGGTTGCTTTGGCGGAGCTATACTCTCCATTTTTGCCTTCAAATTCCTGTTCCTTCCTGCATTAGCGACCATGGATGCCTTCATCATGGGGTTAGGCATCGCCCTCTTCGGACAGTTGGGGGACCTCTCCGAATCGATGATCAAGAGGGGGGCCAAAGTGAAGGATTCGGGGGGCCTCGTCCCTGGGCATGGGGGGATGCTCGACAGATTGGATAGCTTCCTCTTCTCCTCACCTTTTCTCTATTATTTTTTGGTTTATAAAGTTTACCCCGGGACGTTATGAAGCGGTTGGCCATCTTAGGATCTACTGGGTCCATCGGAATCAATACCCTCAACATCGTGGAACGATTCAAGGAGGAATTTGACGTCCTAACCCTTTCCGCCGGGGCCAACCTGCCGTTGCTGCGCGAACAGATCAAAAAGTTCAAGCCCCCCCTAGTCTCTGTCCTAAACCGAGAGCTCGCCCAAGTTCTCCAAAGGGATCTCCAGGGAGAGGATGTGAAGGTGGTATATGGAGAAGAAGGGCTCATCCTTGCGGCCACCTTCCCTGGGGTTGAGATGGTGGTCTCTGCGGTGGTGGGTTCAGCAGGTCTCCTTCCTCTCCTTGCGGCCATTGAAGAAGGGAAGGATATCGCCCTGGCGAATAAGGAATCAATGGTGATGGCCGGTGAGATCATTGTGAAGAAGGCGCAAGAAAAAGAGGTGGATATCTTGCCTATAGACAGTGAACACAGTGCTATCTTTCAGGCCTTGGGGGGAAAGAGGGGAGGAAAAGAAATAAAGAGGATCATTTTGACCGCTTCGGGGGGGCCTTTCTACTCCCTGCCCGCTGCTGGGTTAAAAGAGGTAAAACCTCAAGATGCCTTGGCCCACCCTGTGTGGGAGATGGGTCCCAAGATATCGGTGGATTCTGCGACCCTTATGAACAAGGGCTTGGAAGTCATCGAGGCCCACTGGTTCTTTCAGATTCCTCTGGAAAAGATCGAGATCCTGATTCACCCCCAGGGGGTGGTCCACTCCTTGGTGGAATATGTGGACGGATCCATAATCGCCCAGCTTAGCATCCCAGACATGAGGATTCCCATCGCATATGCCCTCTCTTATCCCAGGAGGTTGGAGATGGATCTCCCATCACTAAATCTGATTGAATTCGCCAACTTGAACTTTGCCCCTCCCGACTATGAAAAGTTCCCCTCCCTGAAGCTGGCCTATCAGGCCTTGGAGACAGGAGGGACCTTGCCGGCCGTTCTCAACGCCGCCAATGAGATGGCAGTGGAGGCCTTTCTTCAAGTGAGGATTGGCTTTGACCAAATCCCGCAGGTGGTTGCTCACACCATGAACGGGCATAGGGCAACCCCATTAAAAGGGGTGGACGACGCCTTACAGGCGAATCGGTGGGCCAAGGCAAGGGCCTTAGACTTTATACAAGAGGTGTCCCGATGATCTATATCTTGGCCTTTCTCTGGGTGTTGGGGATATTGATTTTTATCCATGAACTGGGGCATTTTCTCGTCGCCAAGCTTGGTGGGGTGAAGGTCTTGAAGTTCTCCCTCGGCTTTGGCCCCAAACTTATCAGCAAGAAGATAGGGGAGACGGAATATATGATATCCGCCCTCCCCTTGGGGGGGTACGTAAAGCTCTTGGGGGATGATCCCGGGGAAAAGATCGCGAAAGGGGACGAGAAGAGGACCTTTCGATACCAACCCGTGCGCAAGAGGATGGCCATAGTTATAGCCGGACCATTGGCGAACCTGCTGTTCGCAGCATTCATCTTCTCCCTGCTGTTCTGTGTGGGTATCCCTCAGCTGTCTCCGGTAGTGGGGGAGGTAGCGGACGGATTTCCCGCCAAAAAGGCGGGGGTAAGACCTGGGGATGTGATCTTAAAGGTGAACGAAGATGACATAACCCAGTGGTTCGATCTCCTCTCGGTAATCCCCAAGAGCGAAGGGATGGAGCTTCAGCTTACCGTTCAGAGAGAGGGAAAGTTCATTAAAATAAGGGTTACCCCTCAGGTTGTAACGGTGAAGAACATCTTCGGCGAGGAAATAAGGACCTATCAGATCGGGATCGTCCCTTCAGGGGAGACCGTGCTCAAAAGGGATCCCGTCCACAAGGCGTTCGGCAAGGGTCTTTACCAAACTTGGTATATCAGCAAACTGGTGGTGGTAAGCATCGTCAAAATCATCAAGCGGGTTATCCCAGCCAAGACCATGGGAGGCCCTATCCTCATAGCCCAGATGGCAGGCGAGCGGGCCCAAGAGGGTTTTCTCAGCCTCATCTTCTTCACAGCGGTGTTAAGCATCAACCTGGGCATTTTGAACCTATTTCCTATCCCCATCCTCGATGGCGGCCACCTCCTCTTTCTGACCCTGGAGTCCATCATCGGGAGGCCCTTAAGTGTGAAGAAGCTTGAGTTGGCCCAGCAGATTGGGTTGATCATCATTATCATGCTGATGGTCTTTGTCTTCTACAACGACATCGTGAGGATCCTCCCCCAAGGGGTCAAGTAATGAGGATTTTGGGGATTGATACATCGACTAGCTGTGGGAACCTCGGGCTTATCGACGGGGACCAGGTAGTGGCCGAGTACACCATTCATCTGGAGGAGACCCATTCGGCGCGTTTGGTTCCTTCTATCGAGGCACTCTTGAAGGGAGTCAAGTTGGATCTCAAAGAGATAGATGGATTGGCCGTCTCCCTGGGACCGGGTTCCTTTACCGGGCTCAGAGTAGGTCTGAGCACTGTCAAGGGCCTGGCCTTGGCGGCCGAAAAGCCGGTGGTCGGGGTTCCAACCTTGGACGCCCTCGCCCACAATTTCCCTTTCACCCCCCACCTGATCTGTCCCCTCCTGGATGCCAGAAAGGGGGAGGTCTACACCGCTCTATACAAAGATGAGGGAGGAGGAAGTGTAAAGAGGCTGACCCCCTATCAGGCGCTCTCTCCCTCAGTTATGCTCGAGGGGATTCCCCACCAGGAGACGATCTTCCTAGGTGATGGGGCCAGGGTGTACGGTGAGCTCATCAAGGAGAGGCTGGGTGAGATGGCCCTATTCGCCCCCCCACATCTGATGTTTCTCCGAGGAACGACGGTGGCCGAGCTAGGGTTGCAGCGCATCGCGGAAGGGGAGAGGGATGATATCTCATCATTAGTACCCATTTACGTTAGATCATCTGATGCCGAGATCCTTTGGGCGAAGAGAAAAGGTTGAATAACTCTAGAGAAAGTTGCATCTAATTAATTGCGATAACCTTGGAAGAACGGGAGCTGATAGAGAAGGTTCAGAGGGGGGAGAAAGAGGCATTTGAGGCGCTGATGGCCCCCTATCAAAGGAAGATTTACTCACTCCTCTACGGTATGGTGTGGGATCGGGAAGATGCCCTGGAACTGACCCAGGAGGTGTTCATCAAGGCCTATCGATCCATTAAGGGTTTCCGGATGGCCTCCTCTTTTTATACTTGGCTTTACCGGATCGCTGTCAACCTCGCCCTCGATTTTCGGCGGCAGAAGATGGCAAACCCCGACATGAAAGAAGAGATTGATTCTCCAGGGAAGGAGGAGCCTGGCTCCTCCTTGTTGCGCAAAGAGCTTTATGAGCAAATCCACACAGCCATTGCCCAACTGTCCCCTCAGCACCGGGCGGCCATCCTTTTAAGAGAGGTGGAGGGGCTATCATATAAAGAGATCTCAGAGGTAATGGGTTGCCAATTGGGAACAGTGATGTCCAGGCTTCACTACGCCAGGGTGGAGCTACGGCGAGTCCTTGCTTCTTATCTGAGGGAGGGGGATTAGATGTTAGGCTGCGACCATTTCATCCCCCGTTTGGAGAGGTATCTGGATGGAGAACTTCCTTCCAATGAGAGGGGTTCCGTAGAAAGACACCTGCGGTCTTGTCCTCGCTGTCAAAAGGAGATGGAGGACCTTTGTGCCCTGCAAAGACTCCTGCGGGAGGCAGTGGAAAAGGGGGTGGCCGATGTGGAGCTCCAAGCGGTGTGGGAAGGGGTGAAGAAGAGGTTGAGGGCTTCCACTGTAAAGAGAAGGGCATGGTGGTTGGTGAGGGACCTCTTTTCCCCCTTTCGGCCCATTAGGACCCTCGTCTGGGGGACGGCCCTTCTGGTCATCCTCTTGCTCACCCTCCCCTTGGTGACGTCCCCGCCATTACCACCCGTGGTGGTGGAGTCGGTGGAGAGTGAGGACCCGGTAATGATATTTCAAGGGGAGGAGGGCATAATGATCATTTGGCTCTTCGAGGCAGAAGATGGGAAGGAGGGGGTAAGATGAGAAGGACGATTTCTTTGATTGTCTTGGGTGTGCTTCTCTTTTTGCTCCCTCCCTTGGTAGCTCAAGGGAGGGAGATGCAGATAGGGGTCAGGGTTATCCTCGCCTCTCATCAAGGGAAGGGCGTGGATGCAAGCCTCCAGAATATCCAAAGAAAATTAAGCAATTTGTTTAATTATTCATCCTATCGGCTACTGCAAGAGCATTCCTTCCTCCTTGCACAAGATCAGACAGGCCAACTCCCTTTGACCGAAAAAAAAGAGTTGCGTGTCAGATTACTCCAGGAGCAAGGGGGAACGGTGGAGATCGACGTGGAGATCCTGCGGGAGGGAAAGGGGATCTTTAAGACCAAGGCCAAACTCAAGAAGGGGGGGATCTTACTCATCGGCGGGCCAAGACATAAAGAGGGGGTATTGATCCTGGCCATATCGGCCCAATGACCCTGGTCTTTTGAACAAAGTTTCCATCTTACTCCCCTCGGCGTGAGATGAGTATGGCGTCTTCGGATATGGACCTTGACCATAACCTTTTTACGACATAAAAAAGTGGAGGGGGATTGCTCCAATCCCCCTCCCTCTCATTTAATAATCTTTGAGGAACAGCTATTTTTTTGCCTTGCTCGGGTGGCAACCGCTACACTTGGTGGTAGGCCCTGTCTTCTTTCCCTGTGTCTTTAAATCCTTATGGCATCCCATACACTGTTTGTGATAGGCCCTCTTGAGCCCCTTTTCCCCCTTATCCGCCGCCTTGTGGCATTCGGCGCACTTCTGGGGTGTCTTCCTCTCGGCCTTCTTCCACGTGTGGTGACACTCGGTGCAGGTTATAGTACTCGCATGTGCCTTGTGGGGGAGGGTCACCGGCTTCTTAAGGTCTTTAGGGTACTTGTTCTCAATCTTGACCATGTCGGACTGCGCTAGGGCGATTGTGAGAGCTCCCCCTATCAAGAACACCGCCGCTACAACAAGATAAGTCCATCTCTTCATCTTTAACCCTCCTCTCTTTTAAATAAATTCACAACAAACGTTACGATGCAAGCCCATATTTGTCAAGGTATTTTTTCGCTGATTTTGACGGAATTTTTCCCCTTTTATTCATCTGGTCTTTGGCTTCTGGGTGGCTTAATCATAGAGTTCAAGGGAGCGCTTCTTCAGGTGTTAAAACCTTCACCTCCCTGACCTTTCCATAAAAGTGCTTTTTGTTCCAAGTTATATATGTACAAACAAGGCAGGGGTTCTCCCACCGTTCAATCAAGAAGGTTTAGATAACAGTTTGATATCGCAAAATTTAGGAAGTATAGATATTGGCAATGTATATGTACTTGTGGATATAACAAGAAAGATAACGTGAAGGCTCAGTGGGCGCCATCAGCGATTCTCCGCTTGTTGGACTTGAGACGGCAATTCTTTAGCGAGAATTTCTTTGAGGTATGGCAGTCTCAAAACTTCTTCTGCAACGTAGTCAAGTCTTTCTGTGAAAGGATTGTCGCTCTCGCTTAGCCAGCTATCAGCTATGGTTTCCCTCACACCAAGCCATCCCAATAGTCCCCCTGTTTTTTCGGGGTTGACGCTGTGAATTGCTGTGAATCGTTTCTTGCAGGATGATGCATGAGAACTGAAGTATGGAACCAAATGAACCTTGTATTCGTTATTTTTCTCGTTAGCACTGGTTCTCAGGATAATTGTTTTTATGTAATCCCCATCTGTCATTGTGAGTTTTGCCAAAGACGCCAACTCTATCTTGTTGTGGATTGCATAGCTGCCGAATGCCTGTTGAAATGTTTCTATTGCCATCTTAATGAAAGGGGCTACCAAGTTGAAACGTTCCGATTCTTTTTCATTCAGGGTACAACACTTGGGGAAACAAGCGATGAGTTGCGAGTGTCCAAAAGTTAGCGGAGCATTGACCAGGAAAATTCTGATTGTGATATTTTGGTTTTCAATTTTATCCTTTTTGAACCATGTTCTCGCTTCAAGATAATCCTTCACGTGATATGTCTCCTTTTGGAAGCCCAGCGCGAAGCTAACTGGCGGCGGCCAGAGACAATATCGGAAGCAAGCAATCAAGCCATACGGACGATATCCTTGAAAGCCGCACGGAATTAGCCGTCTATGTTGAGCGTCTTGTTAGCCAAATATTTTTCTAGTTTCTCAAAAAGAGTTAACTGTCCACTGTACGCACTTCATAAATTACTTCGCCTTGTGCTTTCAAAGCTTCAGATACATATTCATCTATGTTTACCTCTATTGTTTTAAGAAATCGTTCCTCTGTTTCAAGGCTCCGCATTTTATGGGCCTTACATAAAAAACGACCCATAAGAACGACTTTTGTATCACCAAGAGACACTTTGATATTTCGAGATTTTAGAGCGGAGATTGAATCCTTCGCCTCACTGATGGCGGCTTTGATAGGGTCATCAATGCCAAAATCATTATATAGTCTAAGATCCTTTTTACAAACGAGAATCAAGTCTAAGTGGATAGGGGAATTTGCTTGCTGTAAAGGCATAGAAACTGACATTTCGCCCTTAATTGGGTAAGACTGCTGGCAAATTAATCCTGAGTGCCTTATGGCGCGGTGGATAGAGGTCCAACCTTCATGTCGGGAATGATGATATGTAAATATAAATAGACCATTGTTCTTTAGTATACGATTGCATTCCGCAAATACTGAGGTCAATTTTTTTGTAAAGAGGTCTGAGTCTGTATCTTGAACTTCAGTTATATATCTAGTTGTTTTAGATTCAGAAAATTCCAAAATTTGATTCAACCAATAATAGAAAAAATCTGCAAGTTGTGAATAATGAACATTATCGAAAAAGGGTGGGTCTGTTACTACTAGATCAACTGAATTGTCTGCTATTTCTGTACAACTTGAATCCCCTTGGCTTAAATATGTAGTATTATCGCTCTCACAAAAATCAGAAAAGTTTTCTACAATCTTAACTGATAATGGCTGATTGATACCCTTTACTTTAGTGCTTTTGCCTGAGATAAGACGTATTTCCGACGGGTTTGATTTATAATCTATGGCTTTTATCACACGCGATTGAAATAACGTTGAAAAAGATCCTGAAGATTTGGGAGTGCCCCATATGTTGGCCTCAAGAGGCATGAGTTCAGGTTTAAATACGTGATGCGAAAACATATGACGTACAGCTCCAGTTCCCTGGCCCTTAAAAGATGCAAAGAGATTGTTGAACTCCAGAACCCCGGAGAATAGACAAGCAAAAAGGAGCTTAATTTCGCATGATTTAATTTGGTTTATAGAATCCACCAAGTGTGATATGCATATCAACTGCCTATCAGAAAAAAGTTGATGCCAATGTTTATAATTATGCTTAAGTATCTGGTTGGTATTGTACCCTGGCTGAATTGAAATAGATGGGGAATTCTTAGCTATTTCGATGTATTCAGAAGCCACTCTTTGCTCAAGTTCACGATCGAACTCATTCATTTGGCAATAAGATTTTTTACCACCGTTTGATAGAATCATTTTTGCATAACGCTTAAAACCAAGAGGACCTTCAAGGTTTTTCATCCTATCAACGAGTAGAAAGGATTTGCCACAACTACCACATGTTACATTAGGCCCCCGAACTGTTCCATCTTGTGGATTATAGCTAAATGAGCATTCCTGACATTTAACCTTTTCAGAGTTAAAAATGGTTTCATTGATAGCCCCGCAACTTGGACACAACGAACGAGCAGATGGATCTTTGCGCGGCATTGCATTTTTTGAAAAAATCCTTGTTTTGAAAAGTTCGATATCCTTTTCACAATTCGGGCATGATACTATTTTGACCAAAAAGTAATAAAGAACAATTGCATCTTCGCCAGTTTGCGTTTGAGTTGAAAAGTAGCTGAGTAACTTTGGAGCGAGTTGACGCTCGATATTTTGGTACGTAGAAAATATTTCATTTAAATTGTATCTGGATAGTGATGCCTTACACGCGAGGAATGAAACCGGATTGATATCACGACCAATTCCTCTGCAACCGAGCTTAATTGCTTCCCCTAATGTAACACCACTGCCCATGAATGGATCGAAAATAGTGGTGTTTCCAAAACTGTTTTTTTGGTAAAATCTTTCCCAGAAATCTTGGTTGTCCTGTAAGCAGGCACCTAATAAGATACCACGAAAAACTGAACCCAGTCTTTTTGCCCACCACTTGTGTAAATAGTAGACTGGCCTATATATTTCTTTGCGCCAAGACTCGCGTTCAGCAATACGCGATAGCTCTGCAAACGGAAAATCTCTCTCAATAAGTTTTGGCATGCGGATTATTCCTAAAGTTTTGGCACCGCAGAAGTGACCTCTTTCCAAGCTCCAAGCAAAAAGTACCTCACTCGTCTTTGTCCTCTGGATCTTTTTGTTGGGAATCGGAAATCAGGGTGACCGCCTTCTCAGAGTCCGATTCGATTCGGTAGGCAACGAAACGATGTTTTTTGCCCGCTGCAGGGTTGAGAACCGTCTTCGCAGAGATACTGTTTGTCTTGAAGGTCGAACTCGTACCCAACGACCAAATATGTCGCTTCTACGCGGGCGATATCTCCGACTTTCTTGAACCCTTTCGGTGCCTTCCATGATGACGGGACCAATAATGTCCGAGTGCCAGTAAGACCATCTGCGACGGCAAAAGGAGTCGGTGCGACGTACATTTTCCTATCTCTGATCATAATATCCCCGTAGCTACCGAAGCCCTTAACGCTCTTGTTTTTGTGAACGTAATCGTGGTCGGCATTAAGGAAGTCGCCATGACAGAGCACTAAGTCAATTACCGGGTACTCCTTCCCAGCATCCTCAGCCTTGGGATAACGGCCGAAAACATAGAACACATCACGCCCGTTGTGATAGCCTCTCGGGACCTGGCTGTTGCAGTCGTATGACGATTCTCTGCCCGGCCACGCAAGACCCTTGATTTCGTATCCCTCGGTGAATTCAACAAAAGTGAAGTCCGGATAGGAATTTCTGCCGCTCTTGTCGAACAGAACGCCAGTGTCTCGAAGACGATCCTCAAACCAGTTCTGAAAGTGGAATTCTTTATCAGTCCTGCTGACCCGATTTATCAATACCCCCTGTGTGATTGCATCAACGCAAGCAGCGAACACCTCGAATGCTTTTGTCTTTTTCACGGTAATATCCTTTCCGGCCATAGATGTCACGAAGTTATCGTTCTATCCTGGGCTCATATAAGAGTTCAGATTGCAAGTTTTGTTAAGATAAGGCATACCTCCAAGTATAGAATATTTTTAAATTAACCAACAAAATTAAGGAGGTATGCCCATGAGACTAAAAG
>DAOVGN010000048.1 GCA_030672385.1 Deltaproteobacteria bacterium
CAAGATTTCTGTCCCATTTTCACCCCTGGTGGCCATGTAATCTACGTGGGCGATACCCAAAAGAAATGGGCCTACTTCGATTCGCGTGCGCTTGGGCAGTTGGGGGTCGAGATAGAAGAGCATGGGAAGATGCCTGACGTCGTGGTGCATCATGTGGAGAAGAACTGGCTTGTTTTGATCGAAGCGGTCATCAGTCACGGTCCCGTAAATCCCAAACGACGGCACGAATTGAATGAGTTATTTGCCGAATCAAAGGCTCCGATTGTTTATGTGACGGCCTTTCTTGATAAACGAGGCATGATGAAGTACCTCGACGATATTTCTTGGGAAACGGAAGTTTAGATTGCAGATTCCCCGACGCACCTGATCCATTTCAACGGAGAACGGTTTCTCGGTCCATATGAGGATTAAGCTGCTGGCGTAATAAGGGTAGATTCAGCATTAGATTCCACCAGGGAGCACAGAAGAGATCAATCGCTGGGAGAATTTGGGGACACCATACCTATTTTATACTTGTTCTGATGTGATGCTGGGTCTTTCTCTAATTAAGTATACTGTCCCCGAATTACTCTGAGGAGTTTGATATTTAATAGATGGTTATGACCGAGAAATCACCAAAAGGTTTTGCTTCTGCCAAGAAAAAGGCCAAGGAGTATGTAAAGGATAAAGAGAAAGCGGAAAGGCTTATTAACGAAGCCTTCCAAAAGGCTAAAGCAAATCAAGGACAGCTCAAAGATATCTGGGGAAATCTAACTGTACTTTTCCACCTGATAAAAGCATGGGTGACAAGGGAATATAAGGAAGTTCCCGTCCAAACAATGTTGTTTGCTATAGGTGCAGTAATCTACTTCCTCAATCCTTTTGATTTGATCCCAGACTTCCTTCTCGGTGGTTACGTAGATGATGCTGGAGTAGTAGCCTTTGTTATCAAGTCTATCTTTGACGACATTGAGAAATTCAAGAAATGGGAAAAAGCAGTTAATGGGGTCGCAAACCCAAACAGCAAAGAGAGGGCAAGAAGGGTTGATCTTAAAAGAGAGTAAAAAGGTCAAGAAACAGATACTTAATATTTAAGATAGACCCCTCCTTTCCCTTCATACAACCCATGGTGAGTCGATTATGGAATACGATTATCGTAAGGTGCCTTTACAACCCCGTTTACACACCCTATAATAGCTCCATAATTTATTACATACTTTTTTGTTGATGATGCGCACAACGTACAAAGCTGTGGCACTGTTTGCGGTGTGCCTCCTGATCGCTACCACCACCGCATGCCGTACTACGGCCATTCGTTCCGACAGGGTGCCTGCTGGCCCGGCGGTGTATGCAACAAGCCTTGTGATCGTCGCCACCGCATGTCGTATGATAGATCCCCTTTCCGACAGGGTGCAGGCAGATAAGGTTCTCATAGAAAAGAAGGCCCGGCGGCTTACCCTCCTCTCGAATGGAGAAGTTCTCAAGACGTACCACATTGCGCTGGGCGCTAATCCGAAAGGGCCTAAGGTTTGTCAGGGCGACGGCCGAACCCCGGA
The DNA here is from genome assembly GCA_030672385.1 of Deltaproteobacteria bacterium. Taxonomy (GTDB): domain Bacteria; phylum Desulfobacterota; class B13-G15; order B13-G15; family RBG-16-54-18; genus DAOVGN01. The sequence continues at coordinate 1,536 of DAOVGN010000048.1, forward strand.
GGGAATCTACCGCATCGATTGCCGCAACCCCAACAGCCGACACCACCTTGCTCTGCACATTTCATACCCAAACGCCGCTGATCGCAACCGGGCGAGGCGGCGTGGCGTGCCGCCCGGACGCGACATCATGATCCACGGCATTCGCAATGAGCTTGGTTGGTTGGGTGGCCTGCACCGCTTCATTGATTGGACGGACGGATGCATCGCTGTCACCAACAGTGAGATCAAGGAGATTTGGCGAGCTGTACCAGACGGTACAGAAGTGGAAATCAGGCCGTAGTAGAGGGCGGATATCCGTTAGATACCCAATTAACAGTGGATTGAACCAACTTATGCCCTTTATCAAAGACAGGAGGGATAAATGATGAAGAAGAGTGTTATCATAGTATCATTTTTCATTTTTGTTGTTATCAGTATTACCAGCTGTTGTACGACGCCACCTAACACAATTACGCAGGTTTCGACAATCGATGCATTTACTTGCCGGAGCTTATGACGACCAGATGACCTGCAAGAGATTGATCTCATACGGAGATTTTGGCATAGGAACTTTCGATGGTCTTGACGGCGAAATGATTTTGCTAGAAGGAAAAATGTATCAAGTGAAGGCTGATGGCAAAGTCTATACCCCAGCGATGCATCTAACGACTCCGTTTGCTTCGGTGGTAAAATTCAATCAGGATATTACAATGACGGTCCACAGGGGAATTGACTTTCGCAGTCTCGAAAAGATTGTGGATGATGCGGTTCCGAACATGAATATCTTTTGCGCTGTAAAAGTGAAAGGGCATTTCTCGAAAATTAAGACCAGGAGTGTCCCGGCGCAGAAGAAACCTTATCCGCCGCTCACAGAGGTCACAAAGAATCAGCCCGTTTTTAGCTTTGAGGATATTTCTGGAACACTTGTTGGGTTCAGGTCTCCTGTTTATGTAAAAGGGATAAATGTGCCTGGCTATCATCTCCATTTTATATCAGAGGACTTCACGTCAGGCGGTCACGTTCTTGAGTTTACGCTTGAAGAGGGGACCATCGAGATTGATATCTGCAATCGCTTCCTCATGATCCTGCCTGAGGGCGAAGGCAGTTTTGGCCGAATCGATTTGGGCCGTGATCGGTCGGACGATTTGGAGCAAGTAGAACGATAGCGACCTGATGGATGCGCCTATCAATCAACGAAGCGGGATCAAGGACAAAAATGGACGAGCCTGATTCCATTGAACTCCCCATCGACGGGGTACTGGACCTGCATACCTTTCAGCCTCGTGATGTTAAAGGGCTTGTGCGCGATTATCTGGACGCCTGCCGGGAACGGAAAATCCTCCAGGTACGCATCATCCATGGCAAAGGCACCGGATCACTGCGGCGCACGGTACACTCCATCCTCGGCCAGCTGCCCGAGGTAGCCTCTTTCCAGCTAGCAGGGGAGGGCAGAGGAGAATGGGGGGCGACCATCGTGGAGCTTAAACCAGCGGGAACACCCTTTCCCTCCAAAACCGGTAAGATGGGCTGTACGTAACGGGATACATTCAACTTCCACGTCCCCATCCCCTCCTGCATCATCAGCATCCTATTGACCTTATTTATCTTCCTCTCCATGAAGTAGTCTGCTGATACGTGCCGCCTTTACCAGGCCCCAGGGGCCGGTCATCATCATGCTGCCCCCTGGTGCGGGGAGGATCAGTTGAGGGTTATTTCCCTCCTCCCTCCCCCTTTGATAGAGGAGAACGTCCTGGGTTCCGTCCCCGATATCGATGACCATGGCTTGAGGAGAAACCTTCATCCCTCTTCCTCCACGGCCTCCAGCCTCTTTTCTCTTACCTCCAGCTTCAGCTTCATCTGACAATAAGAACAGTAGACCTCTTCGCCTTCCCTCTCATCGCCCTCCAAGGGGATCTCTGCATCACAGTAAGGGCAGATTACCTCCCGTTGTCTCATTGTAATATCCTCCTCTTTCCTGGGATCTGGGCTTTAAAGGTGATACATTCCATGAGCAGGGGGATATCCGACTCTCAGGTTATGTGATATCCCCATGGTAACTCTGAAGCGACCGCACTCCGCCCTTGCCTTGTCTGTAAGCAGCAATACCCTTCGTAGCGGCACTAGCTGCAGCAAGGGTGGTGATATACGGCACCTTATACTTGATGGCTGCCTTGCGGATATAGGAATCATCGTACTTGCTCAACTTGCCGCTTGGTGTATTGATAATCAGGTCAATCTCCTTATTCATAATCCCATCGACAATGTTGGGGCGGCCTTCGTGCATCTTGAGGATGTGCTCGGATGGGATCCCGTGCTTGCCCAAAAACGTGTGGGTACCTTCGGTGGCCTTGATCTTAAAACCTAATTTGTGAAACTGAGTGGCTACTTCCAGGACTACGGGCCTCTCCTTTTTGGCTACGGTAATCAGCACCGTTCCATCAGTGGGAAGTCGCTGCCCGGCAGCCTCCTGAGATTTGGAGAAGGCCAAGCCAAAGGAGCCGGCCAGACCCAGGACCTCCCCTGTGGAGCGCATCTCCGGCCCCAGAAGGGGGTCGACCTCTGGGAACATGTTGAAGGGGAAGACCGCCTCCTTGACCCCGAAGTAAGGGATAGACTTCGGTTTGATGTCCAGCTCGGAGAGCCGTTTGCCGAGCATGAGCTGGGTGGCCACCCGCACCATAGGGATGTTGCAGACCTTTGAAACCAAAGGCACAGTTCGAGAGGCACGGGGATTGGCCTCTAAGACATAGACCCTATCATTGGCGATGGCGTACTGCATGTTCATCAGCCCGACCACATCGAGCTCCTCGGCGATCTTTCGGGTATACTCATAAATAGTATCTAAGTGTTTCTGTGGTATGCTGATGGGTGGAATCACGCAGGCAGAATCCCCTGAATGGACACCAGCTAACTCGATATGCTCCATTACCGCGGGTACAAAGGAGTCGGTACCGTCGGCAATGGCGTCCGCCTCGGCCTCGATGGCGTTTTCCAGGAACTTATCGATGAGAATGGGCCGATCGGGCGTTACGCCCACGGCTGCTGTCACGTAGTGTCTGAGCATCTCCTCGTCGTGAACGATCTCCATGCCGCGCCCGCCGAGTACGTATGAGGGTCTGACCATCAGGGGATAACCGATCCTCTCGGCTACCACGAGGGCCTCTTCTATGGTGCTTGCCACTCCCGCTTCAGGCATAGGAATACCCAGCTTGCGCATCATCTGGCGGAAGCGGTCACGGTCCTCGGCCAGGTCTATGGTCTCCGGTGATGTCCCCAAGATCTTCACACCCGCTTCGGTCAGTTCATTGGCGATATTAAGGGGGGTCTGACCCCCGAACTGGACGATAACCCCAATGGGATTCTCCTTTTCGTAGATACTTAACACATCCTCGACCGTGAGGGGTTCGAAATAGAGCTTATCTGAGGTGTCGTAATCAGTAGAGACGGTTTCAGGATTGCAGTTGACCATGATGGATTCGAACCCCTCGTCCCGCAGGGCGAAGGCCGCATGAACGCAGCAGTAGTCAAACTCGATCCCCTGACCGATCCTGTTTGGTCCCCCGCCGAGGACCATGACCTTGTGCCTCGTGCTGGCCTCAACCTTATCGGGGGCATTGTAGGTGGAGAAATAGTAGGCTGCATTCTCGACGCCGCTGACTGGCACTGGTTCCCAACCTTCGACCACACCCAAAGAGGTACGTTGCTCGCGGATCTTCGGTTCTGGGATTCCGAGCAGTTGCGAAAGATACTTATCCGCAAACCCGTCCTTTTTGGCTTTAGTCAATAGCTCGTCAGGGAGGTCTTTACCTTTGTACTTTAGGATCTCTTCCTCCAGTTCCACGAGTTCCTTCATCTGTTCGATGAACCAGGGCTTGATGTAGGTCACCCGATAGAGATCGTCCACCGTCGCGCCCTTGCGCAGGGCCTCGTACATAAGAAACTGCCGCTCGCTCGATGGTTCAACCAGCAGTGTCATCAGCTCGTCGAGAGGCTTCTCGTGGGAGTCCTTTGCGAACCCAAGTCCATGACGGCCGATCTCCAGCGACCGAATCGACTTTTGGAAGGCCTCCTTGTAGTTCTTGCCGATGCTCATGACCTCGCCGACGGCGCGCATCTGAGTGCCCAGCTTGTCCTCGGCATCCTTAAACTTTTCAAAGGCCCACCGGGCAAACTTGACCACCACATAGTTCCCCGAAGGCGTATATTTCTCAAGGGTCCCCTCTCGCCAATATGGGATTTCATCCAGGGTCAGGCCTGCGGCCAACATGGAGGAGATGAGGGCGATGGGGAAACCGGTAGCCTTAGAAGCCAGTGCTGAAGAGCGAGATGTCCTGGGATTGATCTCGATTACCACCACGCGGCCGGTTGTGGGGTCGTGGGCGAACTGGATATTGGTTCCGCCGATGACCTGAATCGCCTCCACGATGTCGTAGGAATATTGTTGGAGGCGTTTCTGGAGCTCGGGATCGATGGTGAGCATGGGGGCGGTGCAACAGGAGTCGCCCGTGTGCACGCCCATGGCATCGACGTTTTCGATAAAACAGACGGTGATCATCTGGTTCTTGGCGTCACGCACCACTTCGAGTTCCAATTCCTCCCATCCCAGGACTGATTCCTCGATCAGGACCTGGCCGACGAGGCTTGCCGATAGGCCGCGGCTGGCAACGGTGCGCAATTCCTCGATGTTGTAAACTAGGCCGCCGCCGGTGCCACCTAGGGTATAAGCGGGGCGAATGACCACCGGGTAATCGAGCTTGTCGGCGATCTTTTCCGCTTCATCCACGCTATAGGCGATTTCGCTTTTCGGCATCTCGATGCCCAGGCGGTTCATGGTTTCCTTGAAGGCGAGGCGGTCTTCGCCTCGCTTGATGGCATCGATTTCGACACCAATGATTTTGACGCCGTATTTGTCGAGCACGCCCGCACGCGCCAGCTCGGAGCTGAGGTTCAGCCCCGACTGGCCGCCGAGATTGGGTAGCAACGCATCAGGGCGTTCCTGTTCGATGATCTCTGCCATACGCTGGAGGTTGAGCGGCTCAACGTAGGTAACATCAGCCATGCCCGGGTCCGTCTGGATAGTCGCCGGGTTGGAATTGACGAGCACGATCTTATAATCCAACTTGCGAAGGGCTTTGCAGGCTTGTGTGCCGGAGTAGTCGAACTCACAGGCCTGGCCAATGACAATGGGCCCTGAACCGATAATCATTACCTTCTTGATGTCCTCGCGTCTTGGCATTCAGGGGCTCCTTTCGACCTTTTATATTGAAAGTTCAGCTAAGGGCGGTCCAGATACAAAGAGTAACCGATCAAACTCATCGGGAAAGGGTTTGGTGCGACTAGGCATCGCTTTGGGAGTATAGTGAAATGATGTTTTTATGTCAATGTGGGAAAAGATGTGGAAAGATGTCGTTTTCTTGACTAGGATCAGCTAGCAAGACTATAATACAGGCGGAAAAAGGTAAACGTTGAAAGGTAGTTATGGGGGGTCTGGTTATGGAGAGGAAGGAAAGGATAGAGGAGGAATTTGAGCTAGGGGATGAAGGAGAGGCCGTCCAGGAGTACGAGGCACTCACGGATGATTTTCTCCATATCACTGCTTCGCTTATCGCTGATGAGGTGGCACAAAGTTTGAAGGGGAGGGCGGGAGTTGCCGTCGATCTGGGGGCTGGACCGGGGAGCCTGGTCATGGAGATGGCCGTCCGCTTGCCCCAATTTTTGGTGATAGGGCTGGATATCTCCCTCCCCATGGCCCAACGGGGCAGGGAGAGGGCTAGGGCTGCGGGGGTGGAGAATGTTGCCTTTGTAGTAGCAGATGTACATCAGCTTCCTTTTAAATCTAAATTCGTGGAAGTGATTGTCAGCCATGGCTCAATGCACCACTGGCGCAGAGTAGATATCGCCCTGGCAGAGATCAGACAGGTCCTCGCCGAAAAGGGGTTCATCTATATGAGCGATCTGAGACGGGATGCCCCTGACGCAGTGGTTCAGAAGATAGCCGCTTTATTAAATGAGAGACAGGCCAGGGCCTTCTTAAATTCAGTACGAGCGGCCTATACCATCGAGGAGCTTTCTACATTAGTGGAGGGGGCTGACCTTGGCCATGTACGGGTGGAGCCAGAGGATTTTTCCCGCAGGACCATCATGCGTAACATAGAGGACTTGAGGAGATCCCCCATGAGGGGGATGCGTCAGGCCACCACCAACCTGCGGTTGGTTGGGGGAGGTGATTAGAGGGAACTGGACGTAAGATGAGATGGTCCGAGGGAAAGATCGGCAGGGTATTTGTCCTCCGTTTGGAGGATGGGGATAGGATCCCTGAGTGTATTGAGTCTTTTGCGCAGGAGAAACGCATATCCCATGCCATGTGCATCCTAGTGGGAGGGGTTGAGGATGGAGGCACTATCGTCGCCGGGCCTGTTGACGGAGAGTCGATGCCGCCCGTGCCGGTGCTCTTCGAATTAAAGGGGGTGCATGAAATCCTCGCCCTCGGGACCATCTTCCCTGATCAGAAAGGGAAACCCAGCCTTCATATGCACGCCGCTTTGGGGCGCCAGGGTGTGGCAAGCGTGGGATGCACCCGGCCGGGGATCGAGGTCTGGAAGCTGGGAGAGGTCATCCTCCTGGAGATTACAGAGAGCACCGCCTACCGTCTGCTGGATCCTGCCACCGGATTTGAGATGATGGAACCATAGGGGCACATGAGGACAAAAGGAGAGAGGGCAAATCCCTTCAATCTCAAGGCGCGTATAAGGGAGGAGGTCTGGGAGGAGATGAGAGCCGAAGGACTCTCCCCAGCCCCCCAAGGCAGCATCCCTACCTTTCCGGGACAAAATAAGGCGGCCGAGAGACTGAGACGGATGGAGGTGTACAAGAGGGCCAAGACCATCATGGTCCCCCCTGATCAGGCCCAGCTGCAGGTCCGGGTCAACGCCGTGCTGGATAGTAAGAGGTTGATCATAGCTACCCCTGGCCTAAGGGATGGCTTTTACCTGTTTGAGAAGGGGCGGGTCGGAATGAAGGATTTGGTAAGGGCAGTCCGCAGCTCCGGAGTGCAGAGGTTCGGCAAGAGGTTGGCCACCTCACACAAGGAGATAAGAGAGGTGGATCTATTGGTGACAGGGGCCGTGGCCGTGGGGCTTCAGGGTGGAAGGATCGGGAAGGGGAGCGGATACTTCGATCTGGAATATATGATCTTGCGGGAGATCGGCTCCATAAAGGATAGGACCCCTATTATCGCCCTGGTAGATGATCTTCAGGTGCGCGAGGGGGTACCCATGGAGCATAAGGACGTCCCGGTGGATTTCATCGTTACCCCTACGAGGATCATCACGATAGAAACAACCCTACAGCGTCCCTCAGGACTCCTCTGGGACCTACTTGATGAGCGGAGTACGATGAGGATGCGTCCCTTAAGGGAATTGAGGGAGTTGAGTGAGAGAAAGGTTTAAGATCCACGGTCCCATAGGGATTGTCATCTTTGCCCTGGCCGTCGTGATGATGCGCCAGGGACAAGAACCCTTCACCACTTATTTCTATTGCTTTGCCTGGTGGTCCTATATCCTGGTCGCCGATGCCTTGGTCTATTGGATACGGGGTGAGTCCCTACTCCTAAACAGGACCCGCACCTTCCTCCTGATGATCCCCTTGTCGATCTTCGTCTGGTGTATCTTCGAGGCTTTCAATTTTCGTCTTGCAAACTGGCATTATGTCGATGTTCCTCATGAGACCTGGAGGAGGTGGCTCGGCTATGCCGTGGCCTATGGGACGGTCCTGCCCGGGCTGTGCGAGACAGCTCATCTCTTAAAGGGAATGGGGTTCTTTCGGGGTATATCGTGGAAGGGATTAAACCCCTCTCCTAGACTTCTTAGGACCTTGATATTCTTGGGTGGGATGTCTCTGCTCGCCGCCCTCCTTCTCCCCCGCTACTGCTTCCCCCTGGTATGGTTGGGCTTTGCCCTCCTTATAGACCCTCTTAACTATCGACATGGCGGCGACTCTATCCTGCGGGACATGGAGGGAGGTGAGGCGAGAGGGATCTTGACCCTTCTTGCGGCAGGATTGGTCTGCGGCTTTCTGTGGGAGTTTTGGAACTTCTGGGCCCAGACCAAATGGATCTACACCGTCCCCTTTTTCACAGAGGGGAAGTTCTTCGAGATGCCCGTGTTAGGATTTCTTGGCTTTCCCCCTTTCACAGTGAGCGCATACGTTATCTACCGTTTCCTCCTCTTGTTGAGGCAGAGGGGTGGGGTTTGGACAAAGGGTGCGCTTTGGTTTCTTTTGCCCCTCTTCTGTTGCTTTGTCTTTGCTGGGATAGATCACTACACCGTAATCTCCCACATCCCCTTAACCAGAGACATGACTGGGGTGCAGGAGGGATTGAAAGGACGACTGCAGGAGGCAGGGATGGAGAAAGTCCAGGATCTCCTCCGGATGGGGAAGGATGGCTTGGTTGATCTCGGCATCTCGCCCGAAGAGGCAGGAGATGTGGGTTCAATTGGGGTGATGGCTGCCTGCTCAAGGAGTGACGATGAGAGAAGCCCCCTGATCTTTTTCCCTCTCCTCATAATAGGGCTCCATCTGAACGTATATGGATTTGAGCATGAGGTTCCATATAAAGGGGTTGGGCTCAATGGGGTTGAAGGGGGTCTTCAGATCGGTAGCGGCACTCAAGGCCCTCCTGGCCTCCTGCCCTTTGCCTGTCTTCCATAGGATATAAGCCACCTCCTCCAGGCGTCTTTTCCACAAAGACCTCTTTTTCTCAGAGAAGAGTTCCTGCAGGGCCTCCATATATATAGAACTCAGCCGGGCGTCCTTCTGCTGGGGGGTGAGGACGATGTGGCTATCTTCAGCCTTCCTTATAGCCTCAGTATATTTTTGCACCTCATCGGGGTTGAGGAACCATGAGGAGAAGGGGTTGATCTTGTGCAGATCGCCCGATTCCTTTAAAAGCCTTACCTGATCTTTTACTGTTTCCTCCTTAATGAACTGATAGATAATGGGTATGGGTCCTTCCCATTTGACGTCCTGCATATCCCGTTGGGCATCTTGAAATCCCATGGGGAGCGGTTTTGCAAGCCTTTGGGAGATTTCTGAGGCTTCTTTGAGGAGATGAAGGCAGTAGCCTCCAGGGGCCTCTGCCACCGGGAACTCCACAGAGGAGAGGGCACCATCTACAAATTCCTTAAAACCCTTTTTGGTGAGATTATTTAGCTCAAAGCTCTGTATTCCCTCCAGGTCATTTACGATGCTGAAATAGGCTTGCACCCCCCCTAACGGCCTAGAACGGGTAACCACGACCATCATGCTACCCGTGGAGTCCATGGCCCCCACATACCCCTGGGGTTCTCCAAGCTGGGGGGGACGCAGTACTGGTTTGTCCTGGGTGATTTCTTCCTCCCATCGAACCCCCTTCTGCCTCAATCTGTAAAGGCTTCTTTTTATGGACTTGATAGTCCCTTTTTCCTGAGCGGTAGCTATCATTTTTTCAAGGAGCTGGGCGGTCTGAGATGTGGGGATCTTTGCCAGACCCTCTATCAGGGGGATGGTGAGGGCGGGTTCTTTTTTTATATAAGAAGAGATCCTTTGAAGGATCTCTTTGGGTTTAACCTTTTGGGCTTGGGCGGTCTCCACCTCCTGAAGGATTTCAACCACCTTTTCCTTCATCTCTGTATCTACTTTATCTCCTTTACCCTTTTTGGCCACCCTTTTGTTACTCAGTCATGGAGACTACCTTATAGCCAGCCTTCTCTATATCTTTTGCCACCGCATGCACATCGCACTTGGTGAACCGGAGGTAATAAACTCGCTTCTTACGATCCTGATGGGCAGACATCCCTACACTGATGATCTCGCTCTTATGGTCCCTTACGATCTTGGAGATGTTCTCAAAGGCATGGGGTTTTCCACCGAGGATCACGTCGATCCGAGAGCTCTCCTTCAGGATCCCCATCACTTCAATGAAGGCGGCCATGATATCGGCCACGGTAATAACCCCTAGCACCCTATCTCCCTCCACAACGGGAAGGCCTCCGATCCCGTGGCGATAAAGGAGTTCTGCTGCCTCCTCCAGATTGGCCTCTGTGGAGATGGTAATGGGGTCTTTGATCATGATATCTTCTACCGTCAACTGCTCGAGAAGGGATGCGAGGTACGCCTGGCGGATATCCCCCTCCGTCACCCAACCCACCAATCTCTTCCCTTCGATCACCGGCAGGTGACGGATGGAATGCTCCTTCATGAGTTGGGTGGCGTCGGAGATGGTGGCATCTTTTCCGATGGTCACCAGCTTTGTGGCCATCCTCTTTTTTACCTTCATTACTTAACTCCTTGGGCCAAATCTTGCTCTGAATATCTGATAACGTATCATTAATAATACGGAATGGCAAGGTGGAACTTCCCTCGGGTATCAAATCATTTCTCTTGCAGAGGTTATGGAATCCTAGTATAAATAATTTAAGCTTGCCCAAGAGGCTGGAGGTAAAGATGAAGGTAAGACACTACACAGAGGTAGCGTTGGAGGATGTGGATAGGGAAGGATTTCAAGGCGTGAGGGTGAGGTATGTGATCACCGATAAGGAAGGTGCCCCTCATTTTGCCATGCGGGTCTTCGAGTTTGAGCCCGGTGGTTATACATCGCTGCATCAGCACCCTTGGGAGCATGAGATATTTATCTTAGAAGGAGAGGCCGTCGCGGTCAATGACAAGGGTGGGGAACGTAAGCTAAGACCAGGTCACACCCTTTATGTCCCCTCACACGAACCCCACCAATTGAAAAACGGATCAGGTGGGGTGATGATGAAATTGATCTGCTTGATCCCTCTCCTTAATGGCTAGCCCCCCTTGGCCGACGATGCCTTAATTCTTTGCAAGAGATTAGTTTTGAGAGATGGGAGGAGGTAGTCATGAGAAAGGAGGCCAGCACACAAAATCTGTTGACGAAAGGTATCTTGACTTTCCTTTTAATTGCCTTTTTCTTCCCCACACATGCCCCCTCGCAAGGGGAAAAGGGGATAGAGGAATTGATTGGGGATTTGCAGGATGAAGAACCCATCGTTCGCTGGGCTGCAGCCGAGCAATTGGGAAGAGCCAAGGATATCAGGGCAGTGGGGCCTTTGATCGCGGCGTTGGGAGATAAGGATGAAGGGGTCCGCAGAGAGGTAGTCAGGGCACTGGGGGAGATTGGAGACCCCCGGGCGGTGCAGCCGTTGGGTGAGATGATGGAGGATCAAGATGAATTTTTCCGCACGAATACCCTTAAGGCCTTGGAAAAGATAGGGGACGATCAGGCGGTGGAACTGATCATCTCTGCGCTGAAGGATGATAATCCGCTGGTGCGGATGAATGCATCCGCATCCTTAGGGAGGATAGGGGGCAAAAAGGCCATAGGTCCCCTGGAAGAGGTGGCTGGAAGCGATTCCGTGTCCTATGTCCGCTTTGCAGCCCAACAGGCACTCTTGCAGATCAGGGGTGAGGCGGTGGAGCAGATTGCTGACAGAGAGAGGGTGAGGGCTGAGGAGGTCTCGCCTCGAGAGCGTAGGCTAGCCACAGGGGAGAAAGCGGCAGAGTTGATCGCTGAGATGAAAAAGGTAGCGGAGAGGTTGGAGGCGAGTTATGGATTGGTGCTCGATTACATGAAATATGAAATTATGGATCTGCTGGAGATCGAGGCCAGGATGCAGGTAAGGCACTCAAGGGATACCATTGAGAGTTTGCTGGGAGATCTATTGACGCAAGAGGACAAGGAGAGGAACAGACACCTCTTTGAGGAGAATAAGTGAATTTAATAGGTTCTGGAACATTGCTTAGATCCCTGATGTGTGACCTATTTTTTAACAGCTTGGGAGATACCGACCGCAAGGGTTATTAATTCTGCCCTCATTGTCGCAGCAAATTTACCATATAATTCATCTAAGATTTTAAGACAAATCGGGAGAACGCAAAGACCTCTCCCAAAGGTCCCGCACAAAGTTTGGGAGGGCAAAAGAGGCCCGATGTACCTCAAGGTTGTAGTACTTCAGGTCGGGGATGGGGTCCCAAAAACCTGAGGGGATCTCCTTTTTAAAAAATCTATCCGAACCAGAGGCCAGCCCCAGGCTCCAGTCACTGCTCACGTAGAATGGGGCGGGTATAAGGACCGGACTGGCCAGGGGAAAGCCCTGACGCATATTATGAAAGGCCTTCACAAATATATCGGGGCTAAAGAAAGGAGAGGCCACCTGTTGCATTAGCAGCCCCTCTTCCCCCAGGACCCTGCGACATGCCTGGTAAAACGCTGGACTGATCAACAGCTCAGCTACCCCGAAGGGATCGGTGGAATCGATGATGATGACGTCAAAACCCTCTTGTGCATTTTTAACGTATTCTACCCCATCCGTGATGATCATCTCCACCTTGGGATCCGATAGGCTGTGAGACATATCAGGGAAAAATTGTCGGCAGACCCTGATTACCTCTTCGTCTATTTCCACCAAGGCGATCTTTTCCAAGTGGGGGTACTTTAAGAGTTCCCTAACCACCCCCCCATCTCCCCCTCCGATAACCAAGGCCCTTTTCGCCATCTGATGGGCGGCCAGGGGGACATGGACCATCATCTCATGATATACGAACTCAGAATTCTCGGTTAACATCATAAAACCATCTATGAGCAGAATCCTGCCGTGGTTTTGTGTCTGCAGTACCTCGATTTTCTGATATTTGGATCTGATGCTGACCAGCTTCTTCTCATAGATATATACTGCCCCGTAGCTGGGGTCGTGCTCCTCATAGGCCACATTTCTTTTCTCTTTGAGGCGAGGATCCATTATCCCTTATTCCACTCCATGGATATATGCAGGTGCACATTACCCTAGGGATGGGGGAATGTCAAACACCCGTATCCCCTTGCCATTACCTTGGGAAAAAGAGTATAATGGGAAAGACAAAGGAATGCCCTTGGGGGAGTTGATCAAAAAGTTGACCTTGGATAATGGGCTGGTGCTGGAAGTGATCGACGAGAGTTCAAATTATTATGCTGATTTTGGGAGGCTGAAGTTGGCAAAGGAGATCAAGGGCACGAGGCCGAGGGGGGATGATGAAGATTAGGATTGCCTTCATAGTACTCTTTGTTCTTTTCTTTGTGAACCTACCCCATGAGTTAGGTTGTGCCTCCGTTGCTTGGAATGGGGTGAGCTTTCATTACCGGTTCAAGAAGCTGGGGGCCACCATCCTCAAGGCCTCTCTCTCCATAGAGCGTGTGGAAGATCTTTACATGGTGAAGGCAGCAGTGGATAGCACAGGCGTTACCTTCCCCTTTTTTCGGATGCACAACCGTTTCCGCTCTTATATCAAAGAGGAGGGATTAGAACCCTGGCTATATGTAAAAGAGGTGAATCAATGGGGGGTCTTATCGCATAAAAAGTGCTATATTGATGTCCTCACCTTTGACCTCGATGGTTCCAAGGTAACCGTCGAGAGGTTGAATCCACCTCAAGTAAGGGAGATACCGATCCCCCCTCAAACTTATGACCCCCTGGCCATCTTCCTTAAATACTTTTTGGAAGCAGAGGGGAGAGGTGGGGATAAGATAGAGATGAGGATATATGATGGAATACAGCTAAGAGAGGTAACCTTCATTCCCACCCGTGGAGAGATTTCCACCCCCCTTTACGGTGAGATAAAGACCACATGTCTGGAATCTAAAGTTCCTTTCTCCAGCCTGGGGGACAAAGAGGGAGTGATAAGGATATGGTATACAGATGATGAGAGGAGGTTTCCCGTAGACATCTCCTTGGAGATCCCAATTGCGGGTAATGTGCAGTTTCAGCTGGAGAGGGTGGAGGCATGGTAAGCAATTTCCTTGATGAGGAGATGGCTGTGAACGTGATCTATAACGTGAAAGATAAAGAGTTTCCCGTAAAGATAGAGTTGAGCTTAGAGGAGGCCAAAGCCCTGGCTGAGGCCTTGAATAGTGTGGCCGCTGATTGTACGGGTAGGAGGATGCAGGGAGTTGGCAACAACTCTATTCATTATGTTACGAGAGGTATGTACCTATGCGGAGGAGGATCTCCCCTTTGAATGAGCTTCAGCATGGAAAGAGGGTTAACTGTTGATCCTTCTCCCCCTCCTTTTTGAATGGACGCCTTTTGATAATCCGCTCTGGGACACATATCCCTCCCCTTAAATCGGGGTTCTTGCAAGAACAGAAGACCGAATCGATCTCATAGGCTTGAGCGATATCCTTAATCTTTAGTCGCACCTGCTTTTATCCATATGTGTATATTTCTATATACACTTGACATCGGCAATATATTTTCATATACTGAGTATGATGAACTAAACTGGGTTAAAGGGAGGCTATTTCATGAGGATAGTAAATGCACTTAAGATTAGAAATAACTTGGGAGAGGTTTTGGACCTGCTTACCGAAACGGGCGAACCTATTATGGTAAGTAAAGGGAGACAGATCAAAGCCGTACTCATTACACCGGAACAATTCAAGAAAAGGTTTTTGGATTATCAGGCAGAGGAACGGAAAAGGGATCTGCTTAAGAGCATTGAAGGCTTAAAATCCAACAATCTTGGAACAAAAGAGAGTGTTGAAGTGCTTCGAGAATTGCGGGGTTATGGAAAATGATCTGGGTTGTCGATGCCTCTGTAGCTGTTCGCTGGTTTTTAAAGAATGAAAGTCATCCCAATGCCGATGCCGTTCTTCGCAGATTGGTTGATCACCCCGGATCTTTTGCCATCCCGGAATTATTTTGTTTTGAGATATATGCCGTATTATGTCGGGTCCACCCATCAGGGCACGATGCCTTTATCAAGGGTATGGTTCCAATTTTAAATGGCGGGATTTTCAGACAGCCTATGACCGAAAACCTAGCCAATCAGGCAAACCATTTTGTGAAAAAAGGGCTGACCGGATATGACGCCTGCTATGCAGCTCTGGCAAGGGAGATGAGGGGGATATGGCTTACCTTTGATGAAAAGGCCCACAGGTGTCTGGCCGAAGAACGGATTTCCCATGTACTGACAAAGGGCCTGCCGAAGAACTGGTCATGAACGGCAACATTCCGGTTGATCTCTATTTTCTCCTGAATTTCTATTTCGGATAAGGTTGAAAAAGATATGTATCATAAACTTGCCTCGTTGGGTGGGGATCATCTTGAATCTTTCAAAGGATGGTTCCTGTTTCAACTAACCACATTCGCATCACCATTAAAGAGGAAGGTTCAGGGGTGGAGAGGGTAGAGGTGGAGGATGTAGGGATTTGGCAACGACTCTATTCATTACGTTACGAGAGGTGTGTACCTATGCGGAGGAGGATCTCCCCTTTGAATGAGCTTCAGCATGGAAAGAGGGTTAACTGTCGATCCTTCTCCCCCTCCTTTTTGAATGGACGCCTTTTGATAATCCGCTCTGGGACACATATCCCTCCCTTTAAATCGGGGTTCTTGCAGGAACAGATGACCGAATCGATCCCATAGGCTTGAGCGATATCCTTTATTCTTTTATATCCCCTCTCCCGCAAAGGTTTGGGGATCAATTTGGTCTTGGTGGATGTACCCACCTCTACCCAAGGCTGGTTTTGGAAGCAGGTATGGATGATGTCCCTATAAAGAGGGGGGAGTTCATCCTCCAACTGCTTGGCAATGCCTGGGCGCAGATGCAGGTAGCTGAGGCTTATCCTCTTGACCTCCAAGGCCTTGAGGGTCCCTATGAGTCTTTCAATCTCCCCCTCGTTGTCGGTCAAAAAGGGTATGATGGGGTCCATTCTCACCTCAGTAATGATCCCTATGCTGGAGAGTGACCGGATGTTTTCCAGTCTCAGCACAGGCGGGGCGGCCCCTGGCTCAAAGTGCCGCCAGTATCTCTCCGAGAGGGAGACCAGGCCGATTTGGGCAATTACGCTGCCAGGCCACTGGCGGAATAGCTGCAGGAAGCGGGACGGTATCTCACCTTTGGTCAGAAAAGAGACGGTCACCCCCTTCTCCAGCAGTGTCTTCATGGAGAGGAAGGTTACATCTAAGATAGCGGGATGGGGTTGAAAGCAGTCAGAGGCAGTATTGAAGATCACCAGGTCGGGATTTCCCCTCCTGCGGGGATTGGTTAGTTCCTGCTGCAGGAGAAAGGGGAGGTTGCGGTATAATTCCACATCCCCTCTAATGGGGGCTTGAGAATAGCCTCGTGCGTAGCAGTAGGTACAAGCCAGGCCACATCCGTTGGTGACGTTGATGGTGTATATCCCCTTCAGACAGCCAAAGGTGGTCTTTTTCAAGACCTTACCCCGTCTCTCTCTGGGGATGACGTGAAAGGAGATCATGGGGAATGGGATGAACGTGAGGGATTCATGTTAGCCCTACCAGCTTTCTAAGCTCCCCTTCATCGATGATCTTGAGATCCAACTCCCTGGCCTTGGTATATTTAGATCCAGGATCTTTACCCACCACAACGTAGTCCACCCTTTTACCCACACTGGAGGTAACCTCCCCCCCTAGTCCTTCCACCAAGTCTTTGGCCTCGTTCCTTGCCATCCCCTCCAGGGCTCCGGTAAAAAGGAAGACCCTCCCCTTAAGGGGTTCCTCCTCCTTCTCACTCGGTTCCTCTATTTCCACCCCCGCCTTTTGTAACCTTTTGATAACCCTCCGGTTTCCTCTGTCACGGAAGAACCTGACCACACTTTGTGCTACCTCAGGACCTATCTCCGGGATGCTCAACAGCTCCTCCTCTGTCACCTTGAAGAACTCGTCCAGGCACTTCAACCCCTGGGCCAATACCTGGGATATATGTTCCCCCACATGCCTAATCCCCAGGGCATAGACGAAGCGAGAGAGATGGGGATGTTTGCTTTCCTCCAATGCCTGTATGAGGTTTTCTGCCGATTTCTCGGCCATCCTCTCCAGCAGGGCGAGGTCATCTTCCCCAAGATAGTAAAGATCGGCAATGTCTTTGACCAGGCCTTTGTCTGCAAGTTGATCGATGAGTTTTACCCCCAGACCATCAATATCCATGGCCCTTTTGGAGGCGAAGTGCCTGATCCTCCCCTTCAATTGGGCGGGGCATGAGATGCCTACGCAGCGGTGGATGGCCTCACCTGGGAGGCGGACCACATCAGCCCCGCAGATGGGGCATTTATCAGGTATAGCAAACTTCCGCTCGGCCCCGGTCCTTTTGGATTCTATGACCTTGACCACCTCCGGGATCACATCTCCCGCCCTCTGTACCACCACAGTGTCCCCGATCCTGATATCTTTTTTGTCGATCTCATCTTGATTGTGGAGGGTTGCCCTCTTTACCTCCACCCCCCCGATCCTCACCGGTTCCATCTCTGCCACAGGGGTCAGGGCCCCGGTACGCCCCACCTGTGCCTTGATATCGATGATCTTGGTGGTCGCCTCCTTGGCGGGGAATTTGTACGCCAGGGCCCATCGAGGACTCCTGGAGACCTCTCCCAGCCTGCGCTGGAGCCCGAAGCTGTTCACCTTGATGACCACGCCGTCCATCTCGTAGGTCTGCTCTTCGCGTAATCCTTTGATTTCTTTGTAATAGTCAATGGTATCCTGAATAGTATTGCATCGCCGGGCCAAGGGATTCATTCTAAAACCCCACTTGGGCAACATCTGGAGGACCTCCCATTGGCTCTCGAATTCCCTCCCCTGCACCTCTCCAATGCCATAACAGAAGATCTTGAGCGGCCTTTGGGAGGTGACGGAGGAGTCGAGCTGGCGCAGTGACCCGGCAGCGGCGTTGCGAGGGTTGGCAAAGAGGGATTCACCGCTCTCCTCCCTCTTCTTGTTGAGCACTTTGAAATCATCCAACTCCATATAGACCTCCCCCCTCACCTCCAGCCTCTCCGGGGGGGGTTCCTCCTTTGCTAAAAGGTGTAGGGGTATGGTCTTGATGGTTCTCAGGTTTTGGGTCACTTCCTCGCCGGTAATCCCATCCCCCCTGGTGGCACCCACCTTAAGGTCCCCTCGCTCATAGGCCAATTCGACAGCCACCCCATCTAATTTGGGTTCCACCACATACTCGATTTCCTCGTCCGTCTTGAGGAGGCGTCTGATCCTCTGGTCGAACTCAATGACATCCCCTTCTTCCATGGCATTGGCCAGACTGAGCATAGGTATGGTATGGGTTACCGTGCCGAATTCCTCAAGGGGAGGGGCACCCACGCGCTGGGTGGGTGAGTTGGGGGTCCTGAGATCGGGGTATTTTCCCTCCAGATCCCCTAACTCCCTTATCAAGTCGTCGTATTCGGCGTCGGATATCTCCGGGTCATCCAGGACATAGTACCTGTAATTATGATACTCGATCTCTCTCCTGAGCCGCTTTACCCTTTCTTCGATCTCTCTTAGGGCCATAGCTATCTCCTCAAGGTCTTATATTGTTGAGCCCAAAAACATTTTAATTTCGCCTATCTCCTTTGTCAACTAACCTCTGGGACCTAAATTCCATAGTTGACTTCCCCTAACGATTTGGGCACAATAAAAATGGAAGTGGATAGGTCACTGGTGGGCCTCCTGGACTTCAAATCCAGTGGCGGGTGTAAGGCATCCGCGGCGGGTTCGATTCCCGTACACTTCCGCCATTTTTCTCGTGTCCTGGAAAGGAGAGAGCCATGTTTGGCCTTGGCGTACCAGAGCTTATTATTATCCTTGTCATTGCCCTCCTCGTATTTGGGGCCACCAGGCTTCCAGAGATCGGGTCAGGTGTTGGAAAGGCCATCAGAAACTTCAAGAAGTCGATAAAAGAGTCTCCAGAGATCGACGTAACCCCTAAGAAAGACAAGAAGATAGAGCCAGAGAAAAAGTAGGCACCTTGAGGCAGGAGGTCGTTTATCTGGGGTTAGGGGCAAATCTCGGCGATAAGGTGGACAATTGTCTGCGTGCCTTAAAAATATTGTCCTCATCCGGACAAAATCAGATCCAGGCCGTTTCCTCCCTTTATAAGACAGAGCCGATAGGATACCGAGAACAGGACTGGTTCATCAATTGTGTGGCAGAGATGGTTACTTCGCTCTCCCCCTGTTCCCTCCTGCAGCTCTTACAGGAGATAGAGAAACAGATGGGGAGGACCAAGACCTTTCAGTGGGGGCCGAGGGTCATCGACCTGGACATACTCTTCTATGGGACTGAGGTCATCGAAGAAGCGGACCTGATTATACCCCATCCCCATCTGCACGAGAGGGGTTTTGTCCTCATCCCCCTGGCGGAGTTGGCCCCTGATCTGCTCCATCCGGTCTTGAAAAAGAGCATTAAAGAACTTCTGAAGGGGATAGAAGGGGAGGGGGGTGTGGAGTTATATACTGCTCCTCCTGATATAGAGATGTTTCATTAAAGTTATGCTGCCATTTTTCATTCTCAGAGAAGATATGGAAAGGGGGGTTAAGAGGCCGTGGCCATTGAGTTTATCCGTGCGATAAGTGAGGGAAAGAGGATCTACGGGATACTGCATCTGCCACGAGATCTTGCTCCCCCCTGTGTTATTGCCTCCCATGGGCTCTTTAGCAGCAAGGATAGTGATAAGTTCGTGGAGATTGGGGAGTTCTTCTCCGCCAGGGGGATCGCCCTTATCAGATATGATCACCAGGGCTGTGGTGAGAGTGAAGGGGATATCAGCGAGACGACGACCTCCTCCAGGATAAAGGATCTGGAGGCGATGTTTGAGCTTGCTATCAATCATCCCCTTTTAAGCGATAGCATTGGTCTGCTGGGGAGCAGTATGGGTGGCTTTATCTCGGTATTTAAGGGGGCAGCAGACCCCAGGGTGAAGGCCCTGGCCCTCTGGGCCACCCCTTCCTACCTCGGGGGGAAGAGAGGGGTGATAGACGAAGAGACCCCACCCTTGCGGGAGGCCTTTTATCAGGATAGCAAGCAATACGATACCCGGCAGGCCATTAAGGGGTTGGGCAACTGTCTGATACTCCACGGGGAGGCGGATGAGCTTGTCCCCCTCTCCCAGGCCGAAGAGCTGTATAAGTCGGCCCGTTCCCCCAAACACCTGGAGGTATTCAAGGGTGGGGACCATAGATTTATTGATCCCCACCATCGCCAGCGGGCCATAGAGATGAGCCTGGAGTGGTTTCAGAGGTATTTATGAGGGCTTCCAAAAGGAAAGGGGCTTAGCTTTAGACTTTATCCTCATTGCTGTTATCGAGATCAAAGCCTGTGTTTTTACACGATATTTACTTTTTTGGAATAGTTTGCTATTCTGAATGAAAGTTATCATGGTGAGGTGTGAGCTAAGAGTTATCAGCTATAAAGTAAAAGCCATCAGCTGAGAGCTATGGGCTTTGAGCTAAAAATGACACGTCAGGGGAAGGGAGGAGATTAGAGGTAAAAAATTCAAGGGGCACGTAGCCCCTTTTTTGTTTGGAGGAGATGAAGGGAATGGCTTTGGGGAAAAAGCAATGTCAAATGTTGTGACCTCCACTTTGCCCCTTCTGTTTCCTTTGTAACATTCATAATATACGGAGATATACCATGGCGCAAATTCAGTTTAAAGGCAAATCGTTCGTTCAAAACCATCATCTGCTCGTCAAATACCATGAGCTTATTCCCCAAAAGAACAAAAGTCTGAC
>DAOVGN010000085.1 GCA_030672385.1 Deltaproteobacteria bacterium
CGTTGTGTATCGTTGTCTTGTCCCCAAGCGTTATGACCCTGAGGACTCGTCCCTCCAATTACTCGATTTCTCCCCAAAATCGGAAGCGATTGTGTTCCTGCTGTTCAACCTTGATCGGGTCCTCTATCACCCGAATACACCACTTTTTCTTCAAGTACGGCCGTTTGCGAAGGACTTCATTCTCAAAATAGTCTGTGAAGCGGTATTCTTTCATGCCCAAGATGATACCTTAACTATAGGAAGATAAGAAGTTCAGTATTTACACCAAAATTATATAATAAATTCAACATATTTGTCAAGAATGCTTGTGATGGCGAATTGACTCAAATTAGATGTTACCCTAAGCAAGATTTAAAAGGATCGTTGACTCATAATATATGTCACCGAATTACATGGAGAAGTGGCAATGAGTCCGCTATCAAAGAGAGAATATGTCGAAGCGATCTTTTTACGTTATAAGAACGCCTCCCGAAGTTCAAACCGGCCTCATACCCATAATTTGAGAAAGGGGATGCGGCGGAGTCAAGATAGTCCAAATCTCCAGACGGCTGGTCTTGACTATCCCTTACCTGAGGGAAAAAGAAAGCTCCGAAAGGCATAGCCCTTCGGGGGAGGGCATCAAACAAAAAGGCCACGAAAGTCTCCGACTTCTGCCGCTGCAAGGCCTTCGTGGCCTTTATTTTCCCTTTAAAAATCTAGTTAAGACTATCTAAACCCTTCATGAGCCCTATTTTAATGACCCTTCTAAATAATAATCCCTTAGAGAACCATATCATCTCCTTCATCCTCCAAATATACATATTTTGGATACTTAACCCCCCCCTTCCCAAGAGTTCACTGAAGGGTATTTACACTCCGCGGCTTACTCAGGCAAGTATAAGGTTGTCTTTTTGTCAGGCCTCGCCCTTCAGAATTTCAATGTTATACCTCCCATGACTGCAAATCTGGGGGCTTCGCTATCTAAATATTCTTCGTAGTGCTCATCAAAGAGGTTCATGAAATCCAGGGATAATTCTATGTGTTTGAAGATCTCCCTCGAAAGCTTAACGTCGACCACGAAGTGGTCATCTAACTTCCCTGCGTATGTGTTCTCAGCGTCATCATACATATCACCGATATACCTTCCCACAATCTCTGCCCGGCATATCTTTGGATGGGAGAGGGAGATACCCACGTTGCATTTAATACGGGGGGTGTATTCCAGATCATTTCCCTCCAGGCTTGGATCTGGGTCAAATTCCTTGATCTTTGAGCGGTTCCAGGTGATGTTGAAGAAGGTAGACAACCAAGAGAAGATGCGGTAATTTACCTCCATCTCTGTTCCATAGATCTCCACCCTTCCTACATTCTGCCGTTGGTAATCGGCCCCGATCCTTATAGAGTAGAAGAAATCCTCGGCGTCTGTGTAGTAGCCTGAAAGCCTTGCCACCAAATCCTTAGTGAAGTAATGCTCGATACCTGCCTCATATGTGATAAGCCTTTCCGGATCAAGTTCTGGGTTGGCTGCATATATCTTTCCTCGAAAGATGCCACTCCTGTAAAGGTCATCAAGGATAGGCGCTCTGAAGGCCTTACCTACTGAAGCCCTAACCGAGGTGGCATCGCTCAAGCGATAGAGGAGGCCAACCCTGGGGCTGAACTCCCCCCAGCTCTTATCTCTATAGTGCTTGCTTTGCAAGGTGCCGGAGGAGTCGTAAAAAGAACCATCGTAACTCTTGACCCAATCATAGCGTGCCCCTATGTTCAGGATAAGTTTCTCTTTTATCGTGATCTCATCGTTGAAGAAGAAGGAGAAAGATAGTTGTCTCCCTTTGTTCTTCACATCCTTATTGCTTGGATTATCGTTTTCTATGATATAGTCATCTTTTCCATCTACGCTGCCGTATTTATTGTCGACTCCAAGTGTCAAAATGCTCCACGAAAATAGAGGAAAGGTCGTCTGAATCGTTCCCCCTGCATCCACCCTTTCCACGTCTACTTCATACCAGGTATAACGGCCTCTCTTTAGGCGTTCCCTATTCCAGAAGTAGTCCTCATGGTTGTAGAAGCCTTTGACCAGCCATTCAAACTGTCCTAAGGTCAATTCATAGGTAAGGTTTACCCCATTGGTATCCCAAGAGCGGTAAACTCCATCCGGGTGGCGATATCTCTCTCCCTCTCCCCTTTTGTCTTCAAAGTGGAGGTATCCCAGAGTAACGGAGGACTGGTCGGTGAGGTCATAGCTGAACTTAGTCCAGAGATGGTCCTCTTTGAGATCTCTTTTGATGTCATAAGGGGTGCGATCCTCTCGGGGTGTTGGATTGTAGCCATCACTCTCCAGGTGATCGTATGAGAGATAATAGCCGAACTTTTTGAGCTTTCCATTGAGAGTAGCCCCGACGTTCCAAGTATTCCAGGTCCCGTAGCGGCTGCTTAGGGCGAAGCTTACGGGTTTCTCCACAGGCCTTCTCGTGATGATATTGATCACCCCACCCATGGCATTTGAGCCATAGAGGGCAGAGGCAGGCCCCCTGACGATCTCTATGCGTTCGATGTCATCCGCCTGGAGGAGGTTCCAGTTGACCGATCCTGTGTCGGCCTTGTTCATGGGATGGCCATCAAGTAGAATCAGGGTTCGCCCAGGCATATCCCCCATACCCCGCATGGATACCGTGGGGCGACCAACAATCCCTGAGGGCCTTCTTATGTCGATCCCAGCGTACTTCCTGAGGATGTGGTCCACCCTCAAATTGTTTGAGGCCTCGATTTGTTCCCTTGTTATCACGGTCACACTAGCCGGAATTTTCTCGAGGGGTGTCTTATGCCTTGTGGCGGTGACCACTATCTCCTCCAGCTCTATTTCTTCCTCTACCTCCTCAGCGGCTCCCATAATGGGCCACAGTAAAAGGCACATCATTGCACAAATTAACACTATCTTCTTCATTTTCTCCCTCCTTGTCATCCACCCCCTTTTATGCAAACATAGATTTGGGGGCTGTGGTTTTTGCTGCAGCTCCTGGGGCAGGTCAGGTGCCTCACCATGGCTTGGGCCTGCCCCCTTTTATCTCCCCCATCTCAATCATCTCACCCCCTTTCTCAGAGTTTCAAAAAACAAAAAGGCCACGAACGCCCCCCTGCTTCTGCAGGTTCCAAGGCCTTCGTGACCTTATTTACAAAAATCCAGTTAAGCCTCATCTAGGCCCTTCATGGGCCTCGATGCCTTTCTTACACTACCCTGCTCCCCTTTGTCAATCCCCTGTAAGGGGTTAAAACCTCTCTAAATTTACCCCCTATACGGCCTTTTTATTATTGCGCTTCCACCGACAAGTCTTCCCACGACCCTGGCAAGTAAAACTCCCACCGCCCCAGAAAGGAAGGAGGCGAGCAGGAGCAAGGGGGCAAATTTCGCCGGAGCCCACACATGGAGGTGAAAACCTAAGGCAAGCCAGGTTATCCCCAAACAGAAGAGGTTCCCCAGGCCACCCCCTACCACCTCCCATCTCCCCTGAAGAAGCTCCACCCAAAGCCCGAGGACGAAGAGCGCCAGGATGCCATAAACGCTGAACCAAGAAGGGGAGATCACCCCATACCAGGGTCTTAAGAAAAGGCAAAAGGAAGCGAGGAGCGCAGCTGTTATAAGCCCTGCATACCTCTTGCCGGTGAGCCTACGGCCCAAAGAGACCCACACCACAAAGATGAACCCACCCAAAAGCGCCATCCCCGCTGCCGGTCCGGGGATGTTAAGTCCCTCGGTTAGGGCCTTCACCGGAAGGTAAACGTTCATCAGGGCGCCACAAAGCGCAAGGAGCACGATCACCAGCCATTCATAAAGGCTGAAATAAGAACCCTTCATCCTCTCACCACCTACATCTACTGCATATGGGGTGTTGTTCCATCTCCTTGACGAAACTGCCGTATACCTCGGAGCGCAGAACTCTCTCCACCCCCTCTTCAAAGGCATCTCCGAGATGATCTTCGAGGAGATAGGTACAAGGTGTAACCTTTCCATCCACTGTTACAAAGATGCTGCGCCTAAGGATGCGACAGGGGTAGGAATGTCTCTCAGGAAGGTACAATTCTATTTTCAGGGCCCGAGCAATCCCCTTTACCTCTTTAAAAAGCTCCTTTTCCTCTTCTTCAGAGAGACATTTTGCATCTGAGTCCACGCCATAGACATTAAAAAGCCTATGGAGTATTATCGCATCTATTTTCATCTCCGAGGCAAGTCTCATCATCTCTGGAATTTGATCTCGGTTGTCCTGGTAAATGGTGATGTCGAAATAGACCTTAGGCCTTTTGAAGCGCCCTTTTTCCCTCTGTGCCACAAGTCCTTCAACCTGAGGTGAAACTTCAGATAACAACTCCTTATCGTATATCCCGAAGGCTATCTCCCTCAACCCGCTCCGGAATATCTCGTCCAGCCTCTTTTCTACTAGCGTTCCGTTTGTGGTAAGATTGGTAAATATGCCCTTTGACTCCGCATACTCCACCATTTCAAAGAGCTGCTGATGGAGTAAAGGCTCTCCCCACCCGTGCAACCCAACATAGCGGAAGATGTCCGGATCGAGTATCCTTTTGAAATCACCCAGGGAGAGGAACCTATTCGGTCTTTCCAACCCCCGTCTCAGACATATAGTACAGTTAAGGTTGCAGGCAGTTGTTACCTCAACCTGAAGGGTCGCATTTCGAAAGGGCTTAAACACTATAATTTAGCTATGTCTTGCTTTAATCAATCTTCGGATACACCCTTCCCCTTTAATTATCAATCATCATTTACCAAGCCTTTTAAGAACAGAATAGTAGCGGTTAAGCTGCCTTACTAAAAGGCAGACACCTGACCAGCAGGCCCCTGAAGTTCCAGATTAGGACGCCTAAGATGCCCAATGAGGCGAAGATTTGTGGCATCATTCGGCAAATGCCAGTACAACCGCCAGTCGCTCCTCCTGTTGTTACACTAATCGGTGCACACATATTTTCTCCTCCTTTCTTAGTTCTGAATTAATTGTTACAATTAATTGCAGCTACATTATCGGTATAATCCAGTCCTGTTGTCAATCCTTTTTATCTCATCTGTGCTAGCACCTAAGGCTATGATCGCTTTCTCCACTATAGCTGTCTAAGGTCCTGGCATGATGCCAAGCTCGACCAGCGGATTTACTCCAGCAGCCTTGAGTTTTTCAATTTCAGCGGGGCTACTGACGCTAAATTTTTTTATCGTTGTAACCAGCTCTTCTGGTTTGTTCAAATAATCCATCATCCACAGATCCATCTTTAGCCTCATCCACCACCACCTATAGGTATCAAATGCCCTTAAGTCCGTTCCCTTTGTTCCGCTTCCTTTAAATGCTTTATCCCAGTCAAAAGCCACTACTATTCCGTCTCCTTTTTTGGCTCCCTTTTCCCACCTGATGACGATATTGGCTACATTCTTTGCCTTTTTGGGAAGTCTCTTCCTTTGCTCCTTGGTTAGCCATTTTACAAATAGCCTCTTATGCCCAACATTGGTCTCAAAAATTTGTATCAGCGCATCGTCCTTGCACCAGGGAGGGATTGCTATGATGGTATATTCATATCTTGGGGCAAAAGAAGGTAGGTTCTTTTTTAGGTATTCAGCTATTAGATAGCCGCTGGTTAGTCCGGGGCAGATATGGTCGTGAAGCTCAGCTACCTTGAGAAAGTCATTCGGCAAACCCATAGCCCAGAGATTGGCTATGGTAAACAGGCTGAATTCGTTTCCACCAAATACCCTGGCAACCATCTTCTTCTGCCATGATTCTGGGCTGCTGAGCAGCTTATTCGCATCGATATTTTCTTTGGCAATTTTGGCGAAAATTTCCCTGTCCTTTAGTTTCATGAAATCCCTTAAAACAACATCCCTCTCCGTCTTCTCCCTGTCCAGATAGATTTTGAGGAGATCGCTTTTGGCTTCAAGGTAGATACAATCTTTGGTCCTTTTGTGGAAAAAGGCGAACCATAACGAGGCATTATACGGTTTATGCACATTTACTAAGTTTCCTTTGCCTCGAGAAGCGCCAGTTGACATCATCACCCCATCAAGGGCCCTTTCTGTGGTGTAATCGCCAATTTTGGCTATATACCCAGAATCGGTAAATGCCAGAACATTCGGATCGCCTTTGCTAAAAGGTAATCTCTTCATCGCCACGGTTGAGGCCTTAAACCCCAATAGATGCAGCACCGATAAATTCTTTTCTCCAACGAAGTCAACAACAGGCTTTAACTCTGGATGATTATCAACTATCGATTTCTGCGCCAGAGCAACCATAGCGAAAACAGTGCCTAACAGCATTACCAAACCCAGTATAATTGCGATTCTTTTTCTTTTCATAACTACCTCCTCTCTAAAATTAGTTAAGACCCTTAAGCAAAAAACCACTCAGGCCCCCTGCTTCTACAGGTTCTAAGGCCTTCGTGGCCCTTATTTTTATTGAAAAACCGCTCCTAAAATCTAATTATAGGTCCTTCATGGACCTTGGTTTTCATCTTTGCGCTTATACAGCACCACCTCCTTTTTGTCAACCCCCTTCTTGGGCATGCAAAATTTGTGTTATTACTACCCCTTCAAGGGCCCTTGTTCTCGCGCTTATCTTTTACAACAGAGCACACAGGTTATCAATCCCTGAAATTATCTCAGCCTGGATGAAAGGCAGGTTAGGCGTGGGGAGGCCGGCTGTTGCGCATTGGCTCAGGACATTGACAAAGGGTAGGGGGCGTGATATCTAAAAAGTCATGAAAAGGATAGGGATTATCACCAAGCAGAATAAGCCCGAGGCCATCAAGGTGGTCAAAGAGCTGATCGCATGGTTCAAGGACCGGCAGGTGGAGTGTTTTATCGAGCCTGAGACAGAGAAGTTCGTGCCGCACCCCTCCCTGGATAGGGAGGAGATGCTCATTTCGGTGGATATGGTGGTGGTATTGGGCGGGGATGGGACGCTGTTGGCAGCAGCCCGAACTATTCAAAAGAGGCATATTCCTATCCTCGGAGTCAACCTTGGGGGATTGGGTTTTTTGACAGAGATCACCTTGGATGAGCTCTACCCTATGTTGGCGAACATCCTCCGGGGTGATTATAAGACCGATGAACGTATGCTCCTAGAGGCCCATGTCTGGCGGGAGGAGAGTGTGATCGGTGAATTTACCGTCCTCAACGATGTGGTCATCAACAAAGGGGCCTTGGCCCGAATCATAGAACTGGAGACCAGCGTTGATGGTGAGTACCTCACCACCTTCCGGGCCGATGGCCTAATTATCTCTACCCCCACGGGCTCTACTGGGTATTCTCTGTCGGCTGGTGGTCCAATCGTCTACCCCTCCCTCCAATCCATCATCATTACCCCTATCTGTCCCCATACCTTGACCAATAGGCCCATCATTGTCCCGGAGGGGGCCGTCACCAGGATAATCCTCCGCTCGAAGGGGGAGGAGGTCTTCCTCACCCTCGATGGGCAGGTGGGATTCAAGATGGAGCTAAACGACAGGGTTGAGGTAAAAAAGGCAGAGGGGTTCATCAGTCTCATCAAGTCCCCCTCCAGAGGCTACTCCGAGGTCCTCCGAACCAAGTTGATGTGGGGAGGGGATATCGTGACCAATCGATAAGGGAGGTAGTGGGGAGATGTTGGTAGAGCTGCATATCGAAAATCTCGCCATCATCGATCAACTGCGCATTGACTTCACGGAAGGTCTGAACGTCCTCACCGGAGAGACCGGAGCGGGTAAGTCCATCATCATCAATGCCCTCAACATTATCTTAGGGGATAGAGTTGCGAACGACGTCATCAGATCTCATGAAGAGGAGGGCCTTGTTGAAGCCCTCTTTGATATCTCCGCCAATCCTAAGGTATGTCAATGGCTGCGGGAAAAGGGCATAGAGGCGGAGGATAACCTCGTGATAAAGCGGGTGCTGTCCCGGAAAGAGAAAAGCAGGATCTATATGAACGGTCAATTGGCCACGCTGCAGATGGCCTCCCGCATCGGGGAGGAGCTGTTGAACATCTACGGCCAGCATCAGCACCAGGTCTTGAGAAAGGTGGAGAACCACCTGGATATCCTGGATGAGTTCGGGAGGCTGTTTCCGCTGCGGGCTGAGTTTCAGGAGGCCTACCGGGAGATCAGAGGGGTGGAAAAACGCCTTCAGGAGCTGCGGGGCGAACAAGAGAGGGGAGAAAGGGAGAGAGAACTGTGGACCTTTCAGGTCAAAGAGATCGAGGCCGCCGGTTTAAGACCAGGGGAAGAGGAGGAATTGACAAGAGATCGCCACCTTCTGAAAAACGCCCAGAGGCTGATGCAGCTGACCGAGGCGTGTGATCGGGTACTGTATTCCGATGGTGATTCTGTCGTGGAACGATTGGGCAAGGTCGAAAAGGACATGGAGACTCTCATCGAACTAGATCCCTCCCTCTCTCAACTCAAAGGGGTCATCTCCACAACCCTGCTTCAGCTGGAGGAGGCCTCGGCGGAACTCAAGGGGTATATAGGGAAGATCGACCTGGACCCGAATCGAGTGGAGGAGATGGAGCAGAGGTTTGATGAAATTCAAGGCCTGAAGAGGAAATACAAGGCCTCCTCAGTACAAGAGATCCTCTCCTATAGAGAGAAAGTCGATCAGGCGTTGCAGGAAGTTGCCGACCTCGGCACGGAGATCGCTCACCTTGAGAAGAGAGCGAGAGAGGATGAAGGGAAGGTTTTGGAACTGGCCCAGAAGTTGTCTGAGGGGCGCAAGGAGGCGGTTGATCAGCTGAAAAAAGAGATCGAGGCTGAACTGGCAACCTTGGGAATGAAGAGGACGACCTTCGAGGTTGAGATGAAAGCGGTATCACCAGGGAGGGATTCTCTGGCAATAGAGGGAACGGTTATTGGACCGAGAGGGGTGGAGGAGATAGAGTTTCTTATCTCCCCCAATATCGGTGAGGAGCCCAGGCCCTTGTCCAAGATCGCCTCCGGTGGTGAGCTTTCTCGCATCATGTTGGCAATAAAGAAGATCCTGACCAAGGGGGGGGTTGATCAGACCCTGCTCTTCGATGAGGTGGATGCTGGAATAGGGGGGGAGGCTGCAGAGGTGGTGGGGAGCAAGTTGAGGGATTTGGCCCGGTATCACCAGATCCTCTGTGTGACCCATCTCCCCCAGATCGCCTCCTTCGGCCAGACCCACTACCGGGTGACCAAAGGGGAGGTGGAGGGCAGGACGATTACCTTTGTGGAACGGCTCCGGGATGAGATAGTGGTGGAGGAGATTGCCAGGATGCTGGGCGGCAAGGGGATCACCGCTACGACACGGGCCCATGCCGAGGAGATGTTGCAAAAGGCGAGGAAGGAGGAACGTTGATCCGCAGGGCCAAGGTCGCTGATGCCAAGGCAATCCAAAGTTTGATAAATCACTTTGCCAAAGAGGGGAAGCTTCTTCCCCGTTCCCTGAGTGAGATATACGATAACCTGCGCGACTTCTATATCTATGAGGCGCAAGACCACCAAGTAAAGGGTGTGTGCGCCCTGCATATCTGCTGGGAGGATCTAGCGGAGATTCGTTCCCTCACCATGGTGGAGGGGGAGGGGAAAAGAGGTATGGGGAGAAAATTGGTTGAGGCATGCCTGCAGGAGGCGAGACAACTGGGGATCTCACGGGTCTTCCTCCTCACCTATATCACTTCTTATTTTGAACGGGCTGGCTTCCGGGTTGTGGACAAATCCATTCTACCCCACAAGATTTGGGGTGATTGTATCAGGTGTGTCAAGTTCCCTAACTGCGACGAGACCGCAATGATCCTCGATCTTTAAGCGGGGAGACCCAATTCCCATGCCTTCAGCACCCTCCTAATCACCGTCCCTTCCTCTGATCTGGGTATATTGGAGCGAAACTCTATCTCCTTGGGTACTATACGGGGGGAGAAGTGTTTCTTCATGTACTCTATGAGTTCCTCTTTGAGCCTTTTAGTAGGGAAAAAACCTGGTTTCAGGGCGATAAAGGCCTTGATCATATTGCCCCTTAAAGGGTCGGGCTTACTGATGATCCCGGCATCGGCCACGGCAGGATGTCCCTTGAGGGCCTCCTCGATCTCGGTGGGACCCACCATCACCCCGGCCACCTTGATCAGGTCATCCTCCCTTCCCTGGAAATAGAAATAGCCATCATCATCCATATAGGCGACATCTCCAGAGATATACCAGGGTTCACGGGAGAAATATTCACGATATAGTTCTTCGTCATGCCAGATCCCTCTCATCATGGCTGGCCACCCCTTCTTTATGGCCAGTTCTCCCAAGGTCAGAGGGGGAAGCTCCTCCCCCTGGGGGTCAACCACGGCTGCCACAATACCGGGCAAGGGCTTACCGATGGCGCCCGGTTTAATCGGCATACTGGGGTAATTGGCGATCATGATCATCCCCGTTTCAGTCATCCACCAGGTGTCATGGATAGGGGTCCCAAAGACCCTCCTGCCCCAGTAGACGACTTCTGAAGCCAAGGGTTCCCCCACACTGAGGATATGGCGCAGGCTGTGCAGATCATACCCTTTCATCAGCTCCTCACCTTTCCCCATCAGCCTCTGGAAGACCGTGGGGGCGGTATACCAGACCGTTACCCTGTGGGACTGGATTGAACGGCACCAACCTTCGAGATCAAACCTTCCCCCGCGGACAAGGTTTTCCACACCACAAAGCCAGGGGGCAAAGGCCCCATATACGGTCCCCGTAATCCAACCTGGGTCGGCAGTTGTCCAGAGGACATCGTCATCCCTGAGATCCAGCACCCATTGCGCCGTGATCAGGTACCCGACCATATCCCTATGGACATGAAGGGCCCCCTTGGGATTCCCGGTGGAGCCGAAGGCGTAGATGAGGTAGAGGGGATCTTCCAGATCCACCCATTCTATGTCGAAGTCATAGGGCGCGCGGGCCATCTCCTCTTCCCAACTTACTTCACTAGATTTGAGCGCCATATTCTTTGCCCCCACCAGGATGATGTGTCGGAGGTAGGGGCGATCGATAAATGGTACCCGGCGGGCCATCTCAGGGGTCGTAACCAGCACGTTGGCCTCGCTGTCAGTCAATCTCTCACCAACCGCTACCTCCATCAAGGCCTCAAATAGGGGACAAAAGATGGCCCCGACCTTGGCACAGCCAACCATGGCGATGTAATACTCGGGACAGCGCGGCAGGAAGATGGATACCCTATCCCCCTTCTCCACCCCCAGTTTCCTGAGGACATTGGCGAACTTATTGGAAAGATCCCTCATCTGATGGTAGGTTATCTTTTCCGTCCTGTTCTCATCCTCATAGATCAGACAGAATCTTTGACCGCGAGTTGGATCATCTGCATGTCGATCAATGGCCTCGTAAGCCATATTTACCTTGCCAGTATGGTGCCAACTGAACTCCTGCTCCACTTCCTTCCAATCGAAGGATTGACGGGCCTGGCGGTAATCCCGCAGATTGGCATCCTTGTTGGCAGGGGGAAGGATGTTTTCCATTAATAGTCTCCTAGAAATTGAATCGGACCATGCATGGGATCGAGATATCCCTCCTGCATCTCCGCCTTTCCCACCTCTCCGATCTCATAGGTAGGATATATCTCGTATCGGGACAAGAAAGAGAGCCTCGAAATCAACTTCGCCCCACTCCCTGGCTAAAGATCCCAATAATGACTGTGGACCTCCTTGACCCTCTGAATGATCTCGGCTATCCCCCTGTATTGGGCCTCTTCCACCTGCTGCATCTCCTCTTTGTTGATCATTGAATTGCCGATCAGTTCCCACAAGACCATCTCTACCGAGTCCCGCAAGGCCCGGAGGTTGTACCCACCTTCCAAAACCAGGATCAGCCTCCCCCCACAAATGGTAGCGGCCATCTCCATGAGGATAGCGGTCATCCTGGCGAAACCCTCCTTGGTGACGCTCATCGATCCAATCGGATCGCTATGATGAATGTCGAACCCGGCGGACACCAATATTAACTCGGGTTCATACTGCTGGGCAATGGGCGAAAGGAGATGGCGGAAGATATTAGCGTAATCCGCATCAGAACAGCCGATTTCCAGAGGGACATTTACGGTGTATCCTTCACCCTTTCCCTCCCCCACCTCTTGCACCCCTCCACTCCAGGGATAAAAGTGGCCGCGGTGGACGGAAAAATAGAGGACATGGGGGTCATCATAGAAGATGTGCTGGATGCCGTTGCCGTGGTGGAGGTCCCAGTCGACGATCAAAACCCTAGTTAATCTATGGGCCTTCAGGGCATATTTTGCCCCGATGGCCTCGTTGTTGAATATACAGAACCCCATGGCCTGATCCCTCTCCGCATGATGGCCTGGGGGCCTGACTAGGGCGAAGACGTTGCGCACTTCTCCCGCCAAGATACCTCTGACTGCCTCCATTACACCCCCCGCTGCCAGCCAGGCAGCCTTGTATGTCATGGGAGAGGTCACTGTGTCAGGGTCAAACCTGACCCGGGCCTTTTCCGCACTGTCCAATATCCGGTCTACATAACGGGGGTCGTGGATCCAGAGTAGTTCCTCCAAGGTCGCATATCGCGGCTCAATATCCACCAATGTATCACCAAAGTCCTTGTTATCTAACATATTATAAATAGACTGAAGCCGTTGAGGACTCTCCGGGTGTAAGATCCCCGTTCTGTGCTCCAGATAAAGCTGATGCCTTATGACCCCTGTCTTTTCCATGATTGCGAAAAATCACCACAAAAAATATGACATTTCTTGTTTATATTTTAATCTTTTTGCGATGCCTTGTCAACTGAAAGAGAGACCCTGCACCTGGGACACGGCAAGAACTCACTTTGGGATTGTGATGAGGGGATGATACCTTATGAGAAGCTAGAGTCCTTAAGTATCTTCGGGTTTCCCTGTTTTTTTAGAAACCGTCTTTAGAGAGACAGGGCCAGTTGTACCCTATTTGGCTAAAGGGGGGGACAAAGGTCTCTTTGCCGCGTGTCAAGAAAGATCCTATGATTTAAAAGGAGGGGAAAGGAGGGGGTAGGAACCCCCTCCACGGTTATTGCATTCCTACTTTCTTCCTGCGACGAGGTCATCGACCACAGAGGGGTCAGCCAGGGTAGAGGTGTCGCCCAGCTCATCAATGGCGCCCTCGGCAATCTTGCGCAGGATTCGCCTCATGATCTTTCCGCTCCGTGTCTTGGGCAGACTGTCGGCAAACTGGAGCTTGTCGGGTGTGGCTATCGGTCCAATAATCGTCCTTACATGTGTACGGAGTTCCTTGAGGAGGTCATCGCTCTTCTGAACACTGGTTTTCAACGTCACAAAGGCATAGATACCCTGCCCCTTGATCTCATGCGGATAGCCGATGACTGCCGCCTCAGCAACTTTATTATGGGCAACCAGGGCACTCTCGACCTCAGCAGTACCGATTCTATGCCCTGAGACATTGATGACGTCGTCGATCCGGCCCAGGAGCCAGTGGTAGCCGTCAGTATCCCTTCGGCAACCATCGCCGGAGAAGTAGTAGCCCTTGAACATGGTGAAGTAGGTGTCTCTGAAGCGCTGCTTGTCAGGATCATTCCAAAAACCGCGCAGCATCCCCGGCCACGGCCTTGCTATGCACAGGGGACCACCCTCATCGGCTTCACATTCGGAGCCATCTTCTCTGAGGATTTTCGTCTCTACACCGAAGAACGGGAGGGTAGCTGATCCGGGCTTCAGCGGTGTTATGGGCAACGGAGTGATAAGGAATCCACCGGTCTCGGTCTGCCACCAGGTATCCATGATTGGGCACTTTTCCTTTCCTACATTCTCGTAGTACCAGATCCATGCCTCGGGGTTGATGGGCTCGCCCACGGAGCCGAGGATCTTGAGAGAGGACATGTCTCTCTTTTTCGTCCATTCCTCCCCCTCTCTCATCAGGGCCCGAATGGCGGTAGGTGCGGTGTAGAACTGTGTGACCTTCCACCGCTCAACGATTTCCCAGAACCTGTCGGGTTCGGGGTAGGTCGGAACACTCTCGAATTCCAGGCTGGTCGCACCCAAGGCGAGCGGCCCATAGACGATATAGCTGTGCCCTGTGACCCATCCGATGTCAGCGGTACAGTACCATACGTCTTCTTCCTTGATGTCGAAACAATACTTAAGGGTTGACGCGCAGAAAAGAAGATACCCTGCCGTCGTGTGGACGACCCCCTTCGGCTTGCCCGTACTTCCACTGGTGTACAGAATAAAAAGCACATCCTCAGCATCCATTTCCTCGCATTCGCAGACAGGAGTGATGTCATCTTTTGCCATCTCCTCGTGCCACCACACATCTCTGCCTTCCTTCATGGGGACGTCGATCCCCATCCGGTTGACAACTATTGCCGTCTCCACCACGGGGCATTCTTCCATGGCCTTATCGGCGCCGGCCTTACTGTTGACGGTCTTACCACTTCTCCAGTAGCCGTCACAGGTAATGAGGACCCGTGATTCGCAATCCTGCATCCGGTCCCTCAGGGCCTCGGCACTGAACCCTCCAAAGACTACGCTGTGGATGGCGCCGATGCGTGCACAGGCCAGCATTGCAATGGGGAGCTCCGGAATCATCGGCAGATAGATGGAGACCCGATCTCCCTTCTTGACCCCATCCTTCTTGAGGACGTTGGCGAATTTGCAGACCTCTTCGTAGAGTTCCTTGTAGGTATAGGTCTTGCTGTCATCCAAGGGTTCACCCTGAAAAATGAGAGCGACTTTGTCACCACGCTTCTCGAGGTGTCGATCGAGACAGTTATAGGCAATGTTGAGTTTCCCTCCCTTGAACCACTGGATGTCCAACGTATCCGTATCGAAACTCCATTCCCAGACCTTATCCCACTTCTTGTACCAGTCGAGCATTTCCGCCTGCTCCGCCCAGAACCCCTCCGGATCGTCAAGTGACCGTTGGTACATCTTTTTGTACTCATCCATGCTCTTGATATACGCCCGGTCGACAATCTCTTTAGACGGAGGAAATACACGTGTTTCCTCCAACATTCTTTCCATTCCTTTAGCCTTTTCTCCCGCCATTGCCAAAACCTCCTTTACTGTTCTAACATATTGTTTTTGTGAAAGATATTGCTTTTGCTCTTGCTTGTCAATACTTGACCTCGTTGAGACATAACCTCTATGGCCCCCTACTTTTTGGCCGCAGACAATCTGGCTCCCAATACCAAGGCAAGGGCAGCCCCAACAAGGAGCATTATACCGGCTGTTATGAAAGAGGGGTTAAAGCTGCCGGTACTGGCCTTTAGCATCTGGGATAAACGACCCATAACAAATCCACCAACACCCCAGGCGGTAAAAACTATTCCATAGTTGATGCCAAAGTTTTTTAGCCCCCAGAGATCCTTTGTGGCTGAGGGGAAGAGGGACAGATTTGTTCCATAATTGAAGCCGATAAAGGTGGTCAGTAAAATGAGCATGACGACAGCTGATTTCTCAGCACCCATGCCCATAATAGGTATGGCAGCAAACATCAATACTGCTTGAAAAGTGAGCATAAAGAAAAGGGTAAGAGCACGACCTATTTTATCCGAGAGAATCCCAGCTATAACGCGCCCACCGGCGTTTCCAATTGCCAAAATGGCAACAACCAGAAACGCCAACTCACCCATGCTCTTTTTCGCCATCCCGGCAATACTTCCTATTACCATCAGTCCGGCACCGGCCCCAATAAAATAGGCAAACCACAACATATAAAATGTAGGGGTCTTCATCATCTGTAAAGGGGTGCACTCGTTCTGAACCGAAACCTTTGTTGCTACTTTGCCGCTACTTGGATTTGCACCCTTTGTACTTTTCGGCACATAACCTGGAGGGGGATTGGTGAGAATCATTGAGAACCCACCCACGACAATAAGGAAGGCAATTCCGAAGAACATCATCGTATTTTGTAGCCCCCAAATCCCAAGGAGGTAATTTGACAGGGGTGCAATGTAAACGGATGCAAGACCAAAACCAGCAACGACCAATCCGGCAATCAGGCCTGTTTTCTCTGGGGGAAACCACTTAAGGGCAGGGGGGGTAGCGGAGGCGTAAGCGAAAGCTATGCCGGTGCCCACCAGAAGACCAAACCCAAGGACCCAGATGATATAGCTTGTAGACTGAGATATCAAGATAAAGCCCAGACCAACCATAATGCCGCCCATCAATGCTGTTTTCTTTGGGCCGATTTTATCCTGGATCTTTCCACCAAGAATCATCAAAAAGGCAAATACGAGGCAGCATACAGCGTAGGGGTCATTAAGGGATGCGATATCCCATCGGAACCCCCCTTCTGTACCCGAATCGATGGACTCTTTGATCGCACCCTTAAAGATGCTCCATGTATAGAGGACCCCCAAGGCAAGGTTAATCCCTGTGCCGGCAAAGGTGACAGACCAACCACGATTTTTTATCTGTTCAGCCATTTTCCTCCACTCCCCTCTATACTTATGAAAACTACAACTAGATATCGTACTTACTTATCGATAGTTTGTTACTAATTTCACAGCCTATAACATACCCATATATTGTTGTCAAGCACTTACAGGACTTTTCCCCATTTTTCCCAAAAAGGGGGAGTTTGGGAGGGGCTACACTGTTTGGACGAAATAGTGCCTATTTTAGGGTTTATGAAACGCCCTCTCCATCCTCATCACCGACAAGGGTGGCATTCGGCTAAAAATCTCCAAACCCAGGATCCGTTGACACCGCAAGGGGTTGGTGATATCTTTAGGGCCGTTATGCAGGAGCTCAGCTTGGACTTTCAGCGCGACCATCTGGCGAACGGTCTGAAGATCTTGACCATGGAGGACCACTCTCATCCGATCGTATCCTATCAGGTCCATTTTGCCACGGGCTCCAGGAACGAAAGACCCGGGATCACCGGCATATCCCACCTCTTTGAACACATGATGTTCAGAGGGTCTAAGGGATTGGGCCCCGAAGAGTTCGCCCGTATCATCCAGGCCAATGGCGGAACCCTCAATGCCTTCACCACTGTCGATAACACCACTTACTTCGAGAACCTCCCCACCGACAAATTGGAGCTGGCCATCAGGCTGGAGTCCGAGAGGCTTGAAAATCTCCTCCTGACCCAAGAAAACCTGGATACAGAGAGGGAGGTAGTAAGGAGTGAACGTAAGTTGAGGACCGTCAACTCCCCCTTCGGTCTCCTCATAGAG
Source organism: Deltaproteobacteria bacterium (assembly GCA_030672385.1). Classification (GTDB taxonomy): domain Bacteria; phylum Desulfobacterota; class B13-G15; order B13-G15; family RBG-16-54-18; genus DAOVGN01. Next base: position 17,128 of record DAOVGN010000085.1, read on the forward strand.
CAGCTCTTCGCCATCGCCTTTGACCAACACCCCTATCAATGGCCGGTGGTCGGCTGGGATCACGACCTCAGGAGATTGATCTTGGATGAGTGCCTGGAATATTACCGAATGGGGTACGCCCCCAATAATGCGGTGGTGGTCATCATCGGTGACTTTCGAAGAGAAGAGGCCCTGGACTTGGTCGAGAAGTACTACGGCCACCTCAGCCCCCAAACCCCTTTGGAGCAAGTCCCAGCCCAGGAAAGACCCCAGAGGGGAGAAAGACGCTCTTTATACAAAAAGGTGTCTCAGCTGGAGGCCTTTTTCGCCGGGTTTCATATCCCGGGGATCAAAGACCCCGATATCTTCCCCCTGCTTGCCCTCAGTCACATCCTCTCCCATGGGAGATCTTCCCGTTTTTATCTGCGCTTTGTCAAGACGGGTAAGGCTGTAGAGGCCACTGTGGAGGCAGAACCCCCACCCTTTTGGCCCATGGACCCGGGACTGCTTCAGGTATATGCCATAGCGGCGCCTGGTATAGAGATAGGGGCATTGGAGGCGGAGATATGGGAGGCCATTGAGGAGATAAAAGAAGGGGAATTTGAGGAGGAGGAGCTTGCCAAGGCCAAGAGGGGACTGGAGGCCTCCTTCATCATGGGGCTGCAGTCTATATTCTTTAAGGGTTTGGCAGGGGGGCTCTATGAGATAAAGGCAGGTGACTGGGGGATGGTCAACGATTTATTGGACGGGTACAAAAGGGTAACAAAGGAGGATATCCAGGGGGCGGCCCAGAGATA
>DAOVGN010000101.1 GCA_030672385.1 Deltaproteobacteria bacterium
CCCCTGGCATGTGCTGCTGCCCTGGCCAACCTGGAGGTCTTCAAGAAAGACAAGACCCTGGAGAGGCTCGCCCCCAAGATCGAACTCCTTGCTGGGAGACTGGAGGAGTTCAAGGACCTGCCCATCGTGGGGGAGGTAAGACAGAGGGGGTTCATGGTGGGCATAGAGTTGGTGGCCGATAAAGAAACCAAGACGCCGTTTTCCCCCAAGGAGAAGATCGGTATCAGGGTGACCCTGGAGGCGAGAAAGAGAGGTGTGATCATCCGTCCCCTGGGGGATGTGATCGTCATCATGCCTCCACTGAGCATCACCAAGGGGGAATTGGAGGAATTCCTGGAGGTAACCTATCAATCAATAAAGACGATATCAGAGGAGATGGGACGATGATAGACTTTCACACCCACATCTTCTCCCCCTCTGCAAGAGACCGCAGAGATCAGCTGGCCAAGGAGGACCCCACCTTCTCCATCATCTACTCCGACAAGAAGGCTCAGATGATCGGCGTCGAGGAGCTCCTGCGGGCGATGGATGAAGAGGGGGTGGGGGCATCAGTAGTCTGCGGTTTCCCCTGGCAAAAGGCCGAGCTCTGCCAGAGGGAAAACGACTACCTGCTGGAGTGCCACCACAAATACCCCGAAAAGATCATCCCCTTTATCACCCTCCCCATGGAGGAACAAATGGGTGTTGCGGAGCTGGAGAGGTGTGCAGCAGGGGGGGCACGGGGTGTGGGGGAGCTTGCCCCGGGGACCTATGGTAAAGAGCTATGGGATTTAGGTACCATCAGGCCCTTCCTCGAGGCCATCAAAGAGAGGGGCCTCCCCATTCTCGTCCACGTCAATGAGCCCGTGGGACACCCCTATCCAGGCAAAGGGAGGGTAGGACTACGCCAGATAGAGAACCTGCTTGAGGCGATGCAGGGGGTTAAGGTCATCCTGGCCCACATGGGTGGGGGGTTTTTCTTCTACGAGCTTATGCCGGAGATCGCCGCCATCTGCCAAGGGGTATATTACGATACGGCGGCTTCACCCTTTATCTATAACAAGAGAATCTACAAAATCGCCATCTCCATCATAGGTCCTAAAAGGATCTTGTTCGGCTCCGATTATCCCCTTATATCCCCTCGGAGATATGCCAAAGAGATGAGGGGGGTCGGCATCAGCAAGCAGGACCTTGAAGATATCCTGGGGTTGAACGCCCAGAGGCTCTTAGGCAATCCCCCTGAGTAAAACGTCTGCCTGACGAGCAAAAACTTTGACATACTCCTTCAAGTTTGTCAAAATGATGACAAATGTACGAGCTGGTGGTGAGATCGCAATTTGCTGCGGCCCATAACCTGAGAGACTATGGTGGGAAGTGTGAGGCCCTCCACGGCCATAACTGGGGGGTGGAGGTCTCTGTGAGGGCCGATTCAGTGGGGGAGGGAGGGATGGTGTTGGACTTTCGCATCCTGAAGGAGGAGACCGAGGAAATCCTGAAGACCCTGGACCACAAATACCTCAACGACCTCCCCTATTTCCAGAAAGAGGAGCCGACGTCGGAGAATATCGCACGATACATATATGAGGCCCTGGCGGAGAGGTTACGTCGCTACCACCTGACGCCCTATAAGGTCACCGCCTGGGAATCAGAAGGAGCAGGGGCCTCTTACCTAGGAGGGGAGTGATGATAGACATCCAAAGCCAGCTGGATGATCGACAGATTGAGATACAGAAAGTGGGGGTGAAGAACATCCGTTATCCCATCACCGTGCTGGACAAGGTCAAAGGGGTGCAACACACGGTGGCAAGCGTCAATATGTATGTGAACCTCCCCCACCATTTCAAGGGGACCCACATGAGCCGTTTTGTCGAGATCCTCAATAAATACAAGGGGGATATCGCCATCAAGAACTTGACCAAGATCCTCCAGGAGATGAAGGAGAAGTTGAAGGCCAAGTCTGCCCATCTGGAGGTCGAGTTCCCCTACTTTATTGAGAAGGGGGCTCCGGTGACCAAGGCCAAGGGGCTCACGGAGTACATCTGCCGTTTCTGCGGCAGCAGCAATGAGGGGGAGGGGGAGGATTTCTATGTGGGAATCGATGTGCCCATCACTACTGTCTGCCCCTGTTCCAAGGAGATCAGCGATCATGGGGCCCACAACCAGAGGGGTATCGTCACTGTCAACATCCGCTTCAAAAAATTCATCTGGATAGAGGATCTCATCCAACTGGTGGAGGCCTCGGCCAGTTGCGATATATACTCCATCCTCAAGCGACCCGACGAGAAATACGTCACCGAAAAGGCATATGAAAACCCCATGTTCGTTGAGGATGTGGTGAGGGAGGTGGCCAAAAAGCTCTCC
>DAOVGN010000029.1 GCA_030672385.1 Deltaproteobacteria bacterium
TTATTTAACGTCGGAGCTGAGGGGCTGCCTGTAGCCCCGGCATAATTAAACGTCATTTCATTGCCCCTTGTCTGGGACAAGTCCGGCTCGGTTCAACAGAGTTACAGGCAGTCCCCTCCAGCGCCTTGTTCAGCGGTTACTGTGTCCAGTCTTGCCAGTCGCAGTCTTTACAGGAGATGACAAGGTAATTATCATCGGCTCGGTTTATTTCACCCCTGGCTAAATTCTTAGAGCCGCACTTAGGACAGGCCTTGTATGGCAGGGGATGGCCTTGATTTATTCTGTGCTTATCAATTGTTTTACTATCCAATAATCGATTCAGCTCTAATACTGTCAACGAATCTCTTGGATCTTCCAAGACCATTTTTCTGACGTCATCTGACAACTTCTTATAAAGGGCTTCCTGCTCTGTAGATGACCTTCGATAATACAAATGGGTCAGAAGCCAAGAAATAACTCCACCAAGAAATAATCCTAAAAAAAAGACTATATCCATTTTGGTCCTACGCTTAATTATTAATTAGATTCTCGAAAATAGATATCAGTGGGAACAATATATGTCAAGTTCAGTAAATTTTCTTGAAAAACGAATATTTTCTTTTTAAAGATAGAAGGGGATGTTGTTGAAAATTATCACTTTTTTAAACAAGAATAATGCTTAGGTTTTTAGCCCTAAGCCTTGGTAATTATTGGTTTTATAATAGCAGTTTTGGAGCGGGCAACGGGATTCGAACCCGCGACCCCAAGCTTGGGAAGCTTGTGCTCTACCAACTGAGCTATGCCCGCTTATAGATAAAAAATAGATTATTCCCTGCTCTTTGTCAATGCCAAAAATAGTGGGGATCATCGACTGATGATCCCCGTCTTTTCCCTCTGCATAGCTCCTCCTCTTATTTGCGGGCGCTATTTCTCTTGGAGGCCTTCAAGGGGTTGATCTTCTTTGAGTTGTTGTTATTTTGTGTCTTCTTGAGATGGGTGGCTAAAGAGCAACCCCCATTGAGCCACTTTAGTTGAGGCTCGCTGTAGGTATTGCAATAGAGACCGGCAGGATATTCTACCACGCGGTCACACCCTTGGCATTCCTCCACAATGGGATAGCAACTTCCTCCGTTGTAGTTACACCCGTTCTTCCCCATGAAGATACACTCCGTCCCTGTCTTTATCGTTTGACAAACCATGGTTATCACCTCCCTTCCTTTGGAAATTTTTTTGGGGGCCAGTTAAAACATGGCCCCCTTTCCCTTTAGCGAAAAAGGAGTGGATTATGTAACAACTTTGTCTTTAATTGTCAAGGTATTTTTGCGTCAGACGGGAATTTGTATTTTGTCGTTGACAGGGAGGGCTAAAACGATCTATTTTTGGTTTTGTTTAAGAGGGGTTATGAAGATACCAGCTCTCCAAGAAATTAAAAAATCCTTCAGGTCTTTAGCCATAGTAATAAATATTTTTCATGAGTTCATCAAGGACAACTGCCCTCAGGTGGCGGCCGCCTTGACCTATATCAGCCTCCTTGCACTTGTTCCTATGGTGGCCATTTCTCTCTCCGTGCTTTCCCGGTTTAAGGCCTCTCAGGAGGCCTTTCTGAACTTTGTCTTCCAATATCTTATCCCCACCCCTTCCTTACAGGAGATTATCCTTACCAATATACAGAAGTTTGCCCAGCAGACCACTACGTTGAGCATATTCGGCGGTCTTTTTTTCATCGTCGCCTCCGTTTTCCTCTTGAACACCATAGAGGGGAGCTTCAACCACATATGGGGGGTCACAGCGAGACGTCCTTTGGTGAGCAAATTTACCGCTTTTTGGAGCGTAATCACCCTTTCCCCTATCTTGATCACTGTTGCCTTGATCCTCTCCTTGAAGCTTGCTACGGCACCCTTGGTGGGGAGCATCTTGAAGATGGCTGTGGTGAAGGGATTCCTCAATTATTTCCTTCCCTTCTTCTTGATCTTTTTGGCCATTTTTATCATCTATCGCATACTTCCTCATACTCAAGTAAAGGTAAAACCCGCCATTATCGGGTCCATTGTAGCAGCCTTCCTATTTCAGATGGCCCGCTGGGGATTTGAGGTCTATATCACTGAGTTCGCCCGCTTTGATAAGATATATGGGATGTTGGGTGCCCTGCCTATGTTTTTCATCTGGGTCTACATATGTTGGATGGTGATCCTCTTTGGGGGGGAGGTCACCTATACTGTACAACATATGAGGCTGAAGTTCAGTGACGAGGAGTTTATGGAGGGGCAATACAACGGGTACTACGGCCTGCGGGTAGTGCTGGCCATAGGCCACAACTTCCTGAAGGGGGATGGGGCCACATCCCTGGATATGCTCGCGGAGCACTTGAAGATCCCGTACAGTTATTTGGAAATGATCCTCGATCGTCTCAGGGAGAAGGGGATTGTGCACTCAGTAGATGAGGGTGAAGTGTTCTATCTTCCGGCCAGATCTCTTGACAGGGTAACGCTGCAAGAGGTGGCGGAGACCGTCCACGGTAGTCCCTTCCATCTTCCTCCCTCTCCCCCTCGTGGTCACGATGAAAAGGTCATTCAGCGCTTCTTCCAGGAGGCCCAAAGGGGGGTTCAGGTAGTCCTCAAGGGGATCACTATTGAGGACTTGCTGCAAGGGATCAAAGAGAAAGGCGTTCCAGCAAGATCCTCCTCGGCCTCACGTCCTCCAGGTGGGTAAAGAGGCTCCCCCCTCTCGTACCAATAGGTGCTGCCACCCTCCGTATATATGTCGATATCTCAGACCATATACGCTAAACTCCCAAGTGAGGGCATCCGGCGTTAGCTTCTTGAGGGCCTTACAGGCCTCGCCAAACCCCTGGAATCACTACGGACGGTTCCGACTAGGCAAGGTGTCCATCAAAAGGGTATAATTGAGAGGAAAAGGCCTTGGAAGGGAGAATGGAGGTAAAGAGGTTTGGCTGGTGGATTGCAGTGGAGGGTTGAACCGGAAGTTCGAAAGGGCCTTTAGGAGAAGAAAAGGGTGCAAACTGAGAAGATCAGGATAGTTTTGGTTCGTCCGCAGGGACTGATGAATATCGGCTCTGTTGCCAGGGCCATGAAGAACATGGGGTTCAGGGAGCTGGCACTGGTGGATCCGGCTGCCTCCTCCCTTCACCCTGATGCCCGCTTTATGGCCGTGCGGGCACAGGATGTCTTAGAAGGTGCCCGGGTCTTCTCCCGCTTAGCGGATGCGGTTGCCGATTGTACTTGGATGGTCGGAACCACCAGGCGGAGGGGAAAGGGGAGGGAGAGTGTTATAAATCCGAGGCAGATGGCTGAGGAGATAATAGAAGTAGCCCAACAGAACAGGGTGGCCGTGGTCTTCGGTCCCGAGGATAAGGGCCTCACCAATAGGGATCTCGATCTCTGCCAGCGCTTGGTAACCATCCCAGCCCATGAGGAGTTTGGCTCCCTAAACCTGGCTCAGGCCGTGATGGTCATCTGTTATGAGATATACGTGGCTGCCTATCTCAAAGAGGCCTCCCCGAGGGCCCGCAGGCTGGCCGCCTCCGAGGAGATGGAGGGCATGTATGGGCATATGGAGGAGGTCCTTCTGCACATAGGTTTTTTGGATGAGAACAACCCCAAGCGTATGATGGCGGTGCTGAGGAAGATCTTCGGCAGGGCAAAGCTCAACTCCAGAGAGGTGAAGATCATCCGAGGGATCTGCCGGCAGGTAAACTGGTATAACAGACAGAAACCACCTCAGATATAAGATGGTTGTAGCTTCGTCCCCTTACGTGTCTCAGATCGTCGAATCAAACCCGGATGCTGATTTCTTGTGAAATCCCTACATATTCGAGTTGAAAGTTAGCGGCAGTCGAATTAAAAAACGTCTCAGTGCGTATGTTCGTGTGTCTCTTGCTCATGGTCGGGATGATCATGCTCGTGAATGGGTAGCCCTTCCTCGGGATGAGGCTGCTTGTGCTCGTGGTAATGGGTGTGTTCGTGAGGGTGCTCGTGGTCGTGGATGGTGCCATCTGGATGCCGATGCTCATGGGTGTGGGTATGGATGTGACGATGCTCATGCCTTTTTGCTTCCATCCCTGCTCCTCCTTTGTCCGTTACCATCTTTTTTGTTGCTCCTATTATTAATGGGTGCAACTCCTACCCTAAAGTTTAGGGGAAAATAAGGGGGCTGTCAATATCTCATGCTGGCTTGGCCATAAATGTTGGCAGCCTTTGTCCGAGATTTGGGATTGTTCCTAAAGCTCCAAACCCTCTTCTTCTCATAATGGCGTGCTGTTGGTGAATTATCCGACCAAGGCGCCTATGAAGGGGTAAAAGAGGAGGTAAAGGATCTTCATGGGACTCTCTTGAGGATGGGAAGCAGAGATAAGAGGATGTTAGAGGGCGTCAGAGCATCCAATCGAAGTGTTGTATAAATCTGTTGGTGAGGATGAAGTACCTCTCCACGATGGCCTCGGCCAGAAAACGGCGCAGCTTCCTCAGATAGGCCTTGGTGGATTCTACCTCCTCTTCATCCTCCAAAAATTCCGGTTGAAAACCTCCGACAAAGATACTCCCGGGTTCAGGCGGAGGTCCCTCTCTTTTTCCCCCCTCTTCTTTAATCCGTATGAACCTCTCCAGCTCTTCCACAGGCCCGAAATAGGGTTCCCACAACCCTGCCCGCTTCACCAAACGCCCCAACTCCCTGACAAGGGCCTCCTCTTCCTCAGGGAAGCCCTCTAGTTCCCACCCAAGCCTCTTTCTCAGGTGTAGTTTTTGGTGGAGGGGGGGCCATTCTAAGACCCGCCTGATGATAGCAGACAAAAGGATCCTTTCGTCCTGGAGGTCACGTAGCACTGCTGCGCCAAAGGAGATCTCTTCCTGCATCCCTCTCACACCTTAGCAATTATCCGACTGCCACGATAGCACAAAAGTGCAGGAGGGACAAAGGGGAGTGTAATTGACCCTAAAGATACTTTGTGATAAAAAGAGTGATCTTATTCAAGTATTCGATATCTATCGGAGAAGCGATGACGGGAGAGAAGCGGCTTCGCAGGACCAGAAATATAGGGTTCATGGCCCACATCGATGCGGGAAAGACCACCGTTACCGAGAGGATCCTCTACTATACAGGGCGCACATATAAGATTGGTGAGGTACACGAGGGGACCGCGGTGATGGATTGGATGTCACAAGAACAGGAGAGGGGGATCACCATCACTTCAGCAGTGACCACTTGCCAATGGCGCGACCACATCGTCCAAATTATCGATACCCCAGGCCATGTAGATTTCACTATAGAAGTGGAGAGGTCTCTGCGTGTGCTGGACGGGGCCATCGCCGTGTTCTGCGGGGTGGGGGGGGTGGAGCCTCAGTCGGAGACCGTATGGCACCAGGCCGATAAGTATCGTGTCCCCAAGATCGCCTTTGTCAACAAGATGGATCGGGTAGGGGCCGATTTCTTCGGCACGGTCGAGATGATGAGGGAAAAGGTCGGTGCCAACCCATTGGTGGTACAACTCCCCTGGGGGGTAGAGGATTCCTTTCGCGGGGTAATAGACCTGATCAAGATGAAGGGGATGATCTGGGAAGAGGATGTCCCAGGGGCGGCCTATCAGCAGATCGAAATCCCCGAAGAACTTCTCCCCCAGGCCAAGGAGTACCGGGACCGCCTCTTGGAGAAGGTGGCTGAAACCGATGACCTCCTGATCGAAAAATATGTGGGAGGTGAGGCGATCTCGGAGGATGAATTAAAGAAGGCCATCAGGAAGGCGACTGTCGATCTCAAACTGGTGCCGGTGCTGTGCGGGGCCGCCCTAAGGAACAAGGGGATTCAACCCCTCCTGGACGCCATTGTCGATTACCTCCCATCACCTCTGGATATCCCTCCAGTGGAGGGGCTAAACCCCCTTACCAAAGAGGTAGAAGAGCGAAGAAACGATGAGCATGAACCCCTCTGCGCTCTGGCCTTCAAGATCATAATGGATCAAGGTAGAAAGCTCACCTACCTGCGGGTATACTCAGGTGTTATGGAGACAGGAAAGGTCGTCTACAACGCCAATTTGGGCAGAGAGGAGCGGGTAGCGAGGATCTTTGAGATGCACGCCAACCACCGCAAGAGGCTCGATCGAGCGAGGGCAGGGGAGATCGTGGCTGTGATGGGGTTAAAGGATACCTCTACCGGCAACACCCTCTGTGATCGTGCACACCCCATTGTGCTGGAACTGATAGAATTCTACAAGCCGGTTATCTCCGTGGCAGTGGAGCCCAAGACCAACCAGGATCAGGATAAGCTATCCTTTGCCTTGGAGAAACTGAGCGAAGAAGACCCCACCTTTAAGGTGGTATATGACGATGACACCGGACAGACCATTATCTCTGGGATGGGGGAACTCCACCTAGATGTCCTCATCAAGAGGCTGGTGGAAGAGTACAGTCTGGCGGTTAATGTCGGCAGACCCCAGGTGGTCTATCGGGAGACCATAGAGAGACCAGCGGAGATGAAAGGAAGATTCTCCAAGGTGATCGAGGATGCCACTCGCAGTGCCGAGATTCACCTGGAGCTACTGCCCAATGAGAGGGGGAAGGGGATTGAGTTTACCTCCATGGTGCCTTCAGAAGAGATGCCGCAAGAATACCTTGAGGCAATACAAGCGGGTGTAGAGGAGTCTTCGACTGTGGGTGCCCTGATGGGTTATCCTCTCACCGATATCAAGGTTTTGCTCAGAGATGCCCACTACAGCCAGGATGAGTTCACCCCCATAGTCCTCAAGGTGGCAACATCCCAGGCCCTGCGCGAGGCCTGTCAGAAAGGTGGCCCCCTCCTCTTGGAGCCCCTGATGGAATTGGACGCCATGGTCCCTGAGGAGTTCATGGGGGAGGTGATCGGCGATATACAGTCGAGAAAGGGGTCCATTGGATCGATCAACACCAAGGGGAAGATGACGATGATTAAGGCCCTCACCCCCTTGACCCGCATGTTCGGCTATTCCACCGATCTGAGGTCCATGACACAGGGGAGGGGGACCTTTTCCATGCGTTTTTCCCATTACGACAAGGTGGCAGATTGAGAGGTGCGGAGGTAGCCGGTAGGATATTGGAGATGTTGAGGGGTCAGGAGGGGTATCTCTCTGGGGCAGAGATGAGCAGGGTCTTGGGGATGAGCAGGAGCGCCATCTGGAAACAGATCAGGTCCCTCCGCAGAGAAGGATATACGATTGAGGCCAGGCAGGCCAGTGGCTATAGATTGATCGCTGTCCCCACTCATCTCACCACCTGGGAGCTTCAAGCTGGTCTTGGGACCCACGTCTTTGGGAAAAAGATTCACGCCTTCATTCAGGTGGATTCCACAAACGAGGTTGCCTTTCGCCGCGCCCTCGAGGGGGCAGAGGAGGGTGAGGTGATTGTGGCAGAGGCACAGGCCAAGGGCAAAGGGAGGATGGGACGTAGTTGGGAGTCACCTTCGGGGGTTAATATCTACTTATCCCTTATCCTCAGACCCAAAATCTTACCGAACAGGATACCTTTAATCACCCTGATGGCGGCGGTGGCCTGTGCCGAGGCCATAGAGGAGGTCACCAAGCTTATGCCCGCAATAAAGTGGCCTAACGACCTACTGATAGATGGGAAGAAGTTAGGGGGTATCCTCACGGAGGCGGATATGGAGATGGATGTAATAAATTTCGTCATCGTGGGGATAGGGATCAACGTCAATATGCCCCGCAGTTCTTTCCCTCAGCCAATAGAAGATGTGGTCACGTCCTTGAGGGAGGAGTTGGAGTACGAGATTTCACGGCTTGCCTTACTGCAAGAGATTCTTCGAAAAATGGAGCTCTGGTATACGAAGCTCAGTGAGGGGGAGGGAGAAGATCTCCGGAAGCGCTGGGAAACCCTTTCACAGGTGACGGGAAGAGAGGTGGAGGCTCGATTTATGGGGGCAGTGGTGAGGGGGAAGGCCCTGGGGATTGACGAGGATGGGGCCTTGCTAGTGCAGGCAAATGGCGGTACTGTAAAGAGGATAGTGGCTGGTGATGTTACGCTAAGGGGGTGGTGAAGTTGTTACTCGTCATCGATGTAGGAAATACCACTACGTCCTTTGGGGTCTTTGAGGAGGATGAACTCCGCCATCATTGGCGTATAATGACCCAATCGGAACGTACGGTTGATGAGTTTGGCATCCTGATCTGCAACCTCTTTTCCTTTCATGACATAAAATCTGAGAGGATTGATGGCATAGCCATCTCCTGTGTGGTACCTTCCGTCTTTACAATCTTGGAGGAGGTGGCGGATCGCTATTTTCATCTCAGACCGCTGGTGATCGGTCCCGGTGTCAAGACAGGGATGCCGATCTTCTACGATAACCCCGCTGAGGTAGGTGCCGACAGGATCGTCAACTCTGTTGCTGCCTATGAACAGTATCGCCAAGAGCTGATCGTGATTGATTTCGGCACCGCTACCACCTTCGACTTTATCTCTGCCAAAGGGGAATACATTGGGGGGGCCATTGTACCGGGGATAGGGATCTCCATGGAAGCCCTATTTCAACGGGCATCAAAATTGCCACGAGTGGAGTTGATCAACCCCAAGGTAGTCATCGGCAGAAATACGATACAAAGCATACAGTCGGGGATCTTCTACGGATATGTGGGATTAGTGGACGATATGGTCAGGAGGATAAAAAGAGAGACCAACTCCGATCCCAAGGTGGTGGCTACTGGGGGATTGGCGCGCTTCATCGCCTCGGAGTCTAAAGCCATCCATGAGGTGGATGAACTCCTCACACTCAAAGGACTCCAGATTGTCTATAAGCGCAATCTCAGCAAGAGACGATAACCCTCACCTCTCTCTACCCTGATATTTCGTGTTAACGCCTTGCTTTTGTTATTTTCGGCAACACAATACGCTGGTAAAGAGAGAAACTTCCTCGTAGACACTAACATCTTCCTCGAAGTGATCTTGGATTAAGCAAAGGCCGAAGAGGAAGAAGAAAGAGGCAATAAGTGTCCCCTTATTAGGTAAAGGAGTATCTGCAGGAAGTCCTACGACATAAATCTTTGATAGAAGAGCCCATATCTCATGCCATGGCAGCTGATGTGGATGCTCTCCTTTGCGAATCGTTCCATGGAGGCGTGTATGATCATGGCCCCGGCCGGTAGGATATCTGCCCGCTGGGGTGGAAGGCCGTTGATTGTTTTTCGTACTGCAAGGTCAATGCGCAACAGACGTAGTACCAATGCACGAATCTCTCCTCTGGAGAGTTGCACCCCATGAATCTTCCTTCTATCGAATTTCTTTAAACCCAAATGGATAGATCCTAGGGTAACGGCGGTACCTCCGATACCCACCAACTCACCCCCTATGTTTGAAGGGAGGCGGTGGAGGGTTTTTTCGATCTCCTTTTGAAGCCTAATGACTTCATCTTGGGAAGGAGGGTCGGTGCGCAAAAACTCCTCCGTCAGATTGACTGCCCCCAGGGGGAGGCTGATGGTCTTCAGTGGAAGGGATGAGAGGCTGTACTCGGTGCTTCCCCCTCCCGCATCTATTACCCAGGCTTCAGGGGGCATGAGCGGATCTTTCTGTACCGCTAAGAGGGAAAGGTAGGCCTCCTCTTTACCATCGATGATCCGGGGAAGGATAGGGCACTCTCTTTGAACGAGTGCGAGAAACTCCTTTGAGTCGCTTGCAATGCGAAGGGGATGGGTGGCAACCGCAGCGATTTCTTGCACCCCCTGCTGATGGCAGAGGGCGACAAATTTTTTCAGCACGGAGATACTCTGTTCGACGCTGCGTGGGTTCAGCCTCCCCCCTTTTTGCAGTCCTCTCCCCAGGCGGGTGGTCTCTGCTATGTCCATGACCACCTCGAGGGAACGCTGAGGGGTTATCTCTCCTATCAAAAGGAGAATGGAGTTGGAGCCTATATCGATGGTTGCGTAACGAGCCACGATAGCTCCTTCATAATTTCCCATGTCGGAACACTCATACCCCTCACGTGAAAGGATCGGAGAGGGTCTTTATCCAGCGCAATTTCAATATCAGGTAGACCTCACTGCCTACCTGCAGATTCATCTCTTCTACTACATCGGTAGGTTGCTCGGCCAACAGGGTGTGATCACCCACCCGCAGTCGTATCCATGTAAGAGATGCCGATGGTGTCATCTCGACTATCTTTCCCTTGAACCGGTTGAGGTCCGGTCCAGGCGGCTTCTCAACCGAGATGTAAATATCACGGGGGGAGATGGCGATCTTCTTTATCTCAACCCCCTCATAGGGTACCACGATGGTGAGGCCTCCAGTGCCGATCTCCATTAGACCTTGACCTAGCTCCCGGCAATATTCACAGGGTAAGATGTTTGGTGAGCCGATGAACTCTGAAACACGTTCGTTTTGGGGGTTAAAGAAGATTTGCTCCGGGGTCCCCACCTGTTCCAGCACACCGTGATGGATGACGGCTATCCTATCCCCTATCTCCTCCGCCTCCCTTTGGTTATGGGTCACGTAGATAGTGGTTATCCCCAGCCCCTTCTGCAGGCGTTGAAGTTCTATCCGGAGATATTTGGAAGTACTGAAGTCAAGGTTGCTCAAAGGTTCATCAAGGAGCAGGACCTGAGGCGAGGGGGCAAGGGCCCGGGCCAAGGCCACCCTCTGTTTCTCACCTCCACTTAGATGCCTGGGGTAGCGAGACGACAGGTGCTTTATCTTCATCATCTGGAGCAGTTCCCCGACTCTGGCTTCCACTCCACTCTGGGATTGCTTTTGGGCTCTTAAACCATAAGCTATATTGGAGGCAACATCGAGGTGAGGAAATAAGGCTAATTCTTGAAACAGGTAGCCTACTTTCCTTTTACTGGTAGCCAGTTTGTCCACCGGCTCGTCATCAAAAAGAACTGATCCTTCATAATCAATTAGTCCGGCAATGATATTCAGCAGAGTGCTTTTCCCAGCACCATTTGGCCCCAACAATACTAGTAATTCTTCATCGAATACCTCCAGGTTGACATTTTGACAGACGTATTTAGATATATTTTTAAGTTGGATGGATGGCATATTACCTCCACTGGCTGGTCAACCTCGTTTCCAAATAGGCAAAGAACTTCTCGAAGGTGAGACACATCACGGATAATACTATCAGGCAGACGATGATGATGTCTATGCGGATGAGGCTTTCCGCTTTCATCATCAGGGCTCCGATTCCGGTAGGGATAGCTACCATTTCAGCAGCTATTATCACCCGCCATGCCATCCCCGCTTCTAACCTCAGCCCAGTGAAGATATTAGGTAGGGCTAAGGGCATAACTACTGTGATCAGAATCCTAATATCTGAAGCGCCCAGCGTTCTAGCCACCTGGATGTAATCCTCGTCTACATTTTTGATACCGGTGACGGTATTATACAGGACGGGAAAGAAGGAACAGATAAATATTATAGTGATCGGCAGTGCTTCACCTATTCCAAGCCATAGCATCAATAAGGGTAGCCAGCCGAGGGCGGGGATGGGGTAGAGGAGGCTGATTATGGGGTTCAGTGCCTTATGTACAAAATCCCTCCACCCCATTATGATTCCTATAGTTATGCCAGCTATAGAACCGGCGCAGAAGCCAATCAAGACCCGGACCAGGCTAGCAAGAAAATTATCCCCCAGCACTCCGTTGGCTGTCAGGTAATAGAACTCCATTACCACCGTGGAGAACGGGGGGAAGAAGAACTGCCCTGGGATCAGGTTCAGTCGAGCGACTATTTCCCATATAGCCAGAAATATGGCTACGGGTAATATCCCCCACCCCGGTCTAATTTTCTTTAGCCTATTCATCTTCAAGGAAGCTCAAATCCAGAATATCCTCAGCTTTGAAGCTGCTCTTTATATAGCCTAGCTCCGCCAGATAATCTATTTCCTCCTGAACTATCTTTGGGTCAATAGCAGTGGCACACTCCAT
This sequence comes from Deltaproteobacteria bacterium, assembly GCA_030672385.1. Classification (GTDB taxonomy): domain Bacteria; phylum Desulfobacterota; class B13-G15; order B13-G15; family RBG-16-54-18; genus DAOVGN01. The sequence continues at coordinate 11,891 of DAOVGN010000029.1, forward strand.
CTTGGTGGTTAGAGACCTCAATATAGCCTCAGGAGTAATCTCTAATTCGGCGGCGATTTTCCCTATCTTGAGGGGGAGAACTTCTTTGCCAACCACCGTTAACTCGCCAGCTACAATTGTTGCTGCATCCTCTGGGTGCTCATGAATATATCGTATCCCTAGCTGAGTTACTCTTACCAGCTTTCTGACTATCTCAGGATGGTCTCTTATGAGGTCGTCGGTTACTATTAAAACACTCCCCTGCATCTCAGGCCAGAGGTCCTGTGCCATCAGGAGCTCCTTAAAACCTAATTCCTCGCCCATAGTGGGGAATTGTTCACAGCAAAAACCGGCATCCAGTTGCCCCATCTTGAGTGCCATAAGCACCTTTGGCGGGGACATACGCTGAACTTTACCTAATATCTTATCCTCATCAAGCTGATACTTTTCTATCATCTTATGGAGGAGGCAATCCAAGGGGCTACCCTCCCTAGAGCACCCAATGCGAACATCAGGCTTTTCTAAATCCTTGACGGTTTTCACCTTCTCAGGGTCAACGAGCAATCCATAGCCATAGGTATGCGTCCCGGCAACAACCTTTATTGGCACCTTGCCATTGGCATAGGCATTTATGGCTGGTATCAGACAGATATAAGCAACATTGATATCACCTCTACCAAGGGCAGTAGCCAGAGCCATACCGGTTATATAGTTATCAAAGGCGGTAACATTTAAGCCTTCATCTCTAAACCAGCCTTTACTTCTCGCTATATGAGCACTGGCAGCATGATCCACAAACTCCACTGCCATATGGACAGATGCCTCCTCCTTTTCGGGAGCACATCCACTAATAGGAATGAGCACCAGCAATCCTAACAAGAGTAAAACGAGTAGCCTTTTCATTGATTTATTCTTCCTTTCGTTCAACCATTTTTATTTTCGTAGAGCCTTATCCCTCTTAGCTTTAGTATCACGAAGACCTCTTTGCCGACCTCCAAATCCATGGCTTTAAAAATAACAAAGCAAGATCTTTTTCATCTGGATATCTCCCTTTTTAGTTTTTATTTTTAGGAAATTGCTTACCAGCCTTTAATGGTCAAAGTATTTCTCGCAATCTTGAAGCCATGTAAGAATTGCCTCGAGTTGGCACATCCTGAATTGAAAGACCAGATGATCAAATTCATCGTAACAGACAGTATCCTTATGCTTGATGGTTTGCAACTGATCCTGGCATACATCGATCTGTTTTTTGATAAGTTCGTCGGTGCCGGGAAGTTTGAGTTCCCTAATGAAAAAGAGCTTGGCCAGAAACTCAAGCCTCAGCTCGCGAATCCTCTCGAGCGGCCCATAAACCCAGCTCAGGAAGACCTCGCGACCTTTAGGGGTAATAGAATAGACCTTCTTGGCTGGCCGGTTGTCCTGTATCTTTACCTTAGAAACTACTTTTCCGGTATCTTCAAGGCGCTTAAGGAGGGCGTAGATCTGACTTATGCCGGTATACCAGACACGTCCTAATCCTGAGGAGAAATGGTGGTGAATTTCATAACCATGCCTCTCCTTTTTCATCAAAAGTCCCAAGACTACATACTCTTGAGGATGTTCTCTCATCGTTGTCCGTGAAAGATTATTTATAATATGAATATTCACATTATGAATATATGATTTACACTGTATAGTCAAGCAGGAATGTAATTCTACCTTGTTCACCCTTGACAAATTACGTTTCTGGGATATAGTTACATCTAGTTCTTCTCATCGAACATCCACAGAAATCGATGAGAGAAAATAGGGAAAAGGAGGTGAAGGGAATGCCTGATTCGAGGGTAGCAAGGGTAACAGAGGTGATTGCAGGGTCAACCAAGGGCTTTGATGATGCAGTCCAGACGGGTTTCAAGAGGGCCGTAAAAACCTTGAGGGGGGTGACCGGTCTGCGCGTCATGGAGTTTAGGGTGGCGGTGGAGAACGAAAAGGTAGTCGAGTATAGGGTGAGGATGGAAGTCATTTTCGTCTTGGAGGATTAATAGGCAGAAAAGAGTAGATGAAGTGGAAGGGACAGCTTGGTAAGAGGCTGTCCCTTTTTGCTTCATACTGAGAGGATCATGTCAAAGATGCGGTGGATCTTCGTACTTTTGTTACCCCTTTGCCTCCTTACGTCTTGTGCGAAAGGTATGTATATAGGGAGGCTCGCCTGGGGTGAGGCAAAAATAGTATGGGGAAGCATACCGATCCAAGAAGTACTCAGGGATGAGGGGAGGGCAGAGGGGTTAAAGGAGAAGATCAGGCTTGTTCAGGAGGTGAAGCAGTTCGCCCATGAGAAGATAGGGTTGAGCCTCGATGGCTGCTATGAGGCCTTTTATGGAGTGAAGGGGGATACCCTCATCTATCTGGTGAGCGCCTGCCCCAAAGACAGCCTGGAGCCTTATACTTGGTCTTTTCCTATAGTAGGAGAGGTGTCCTATAAGGGTTTTTTCAAGAGGAAGTATGCCCTTGAGGAGATGGAAAGACTAGGAAGGGGGGGTTTAGATACCTGCCTCCAGAGGGCCATTGCCTTTAGCACCCTGGGGTGGCTGAGCGACCCAATATATTCCACCATCTTGGATCGACACCAGGTAATCATCATCAATACCATCATCCACGAACTCGTCCATAACACCATCTTTCTCAAGGGGGAGACGGAGTTTAACGAACAAATAGCCTCTTTTGTCGGCGAAAAGGGCGCCCTTATGTTTATCGAGGAGAGGTTCGGGCACTCCAATCCCTGGTACCAGCGAGCCCTGGATCTCGCAAGGGATGAAGAACTGGTTGCGGGATTCATTCAGGAGCTTTATGATGAGTTGAAGGGGCTCTATGGTCAGGAGATACCATTGGAGGAGAAGATGAGAAAGAGAGAGAAAATATTTACCCAAGGGCAAAGAAGGTTTGCCGAGACCAAGATGCTATTAAAGACAGGTTATTTCTTAGATCTCGATAGGGAGGGGTTTAATAACGCCTCGATCGTGTCCTATAGACGCTATCTCACTCCTCCAGATAGCCTGCTTCAGCAGACATATGAAGCGTTAGGGTGCGATTTGAGGGATTTTGTCAAACTTCTCGAGAGTCTGAAGAAGACGAGGAAGGCGCCGTACCGTTCCCTGGAGAGATGGCTTAAGGGGAGATCTCATTCTCCTTCCGGTTGACGATCACCATCTTTCCCCTCCCCTCCGCTGCTAAAGTCCCATCTTCCAGATAGGCAGTGGTCTTTATCTCTAATACTCCTTTGGCTTCCTTTTCTAGGATCCCTTTAAAGATTACCCGGCTGCCCAAGGGTATAGGCCTGCGGTATCTCACCTCCATCCGTGCAGTTACCGCATCGTAACCCAAATAGACAGCGTTCCATCCCAAGAGTTCATCGAAGATCAAACTCACGACACCCCCGTGAAGGTATTTGGACCAACCCCGATAACGATCGTTGGCAATGAACTTTGTCATTACCCCTCTATCTCCATCTCTCAGGATCTGCAGTTTGAGACCATTTCTGTTCTCCTCGCCGCAGACAAAACAGCGGTTATCCTTGGCAAGCTCCATCGTCACTGTACTCCTCTTTCTGTTCCTCTAGGTATTTTTTCACCGTGGCAAAACTCCTCGCCAATTCCTCTTCTTGATGGACCTCGAGGGTGTAGATGGGGGAAAGCCGCTGCTCACGAAGGAGGTGAAAGAATCCGGAAAAATCGAACTTTCCATCTCCTGGGGGAAGGTGCTGATCCTCTTTTCCGTCATTGTCGTGGATATGTACCTCGACCATCCTCTTGCCGAGCCTCTTAACCCATTCCTCCCACCCCCTTTTACCAAAGACGTGCCAGTGGCCGGTGTCAAAGCAAAAGCCAAAGCGAGGGGAGTTGATCGTCTCCAAAAGCCTTTCGAGTATATCCGGTCCTTCATCAAAGACATTTTCCAACGCCAGCGTTACCCCTAGCTTTTCTGCCTCTTTTACTAGAGGGGTCCACATCTCCAGGCTCCCATTAAACCAGAGTTGTTGAAATTCGCCATAACGCCATGTATCGTATCCAGGATGGCAGACCACAACCTTGGGTCTGATCAAGGCCGCCAGATGGAGGACGTGCTCCAATCTCTCCCGGGTGGCCTCTCTAATTTTGCTATCCACCCCCCCCGGAGCCAGGTCCATGTAAGGGGCGTGAAAGGTATAGGAGATGCCACCCATTTTTAAGGACTCGCCTAGACGTCTCACGTCGTCGTCCTGGCACCTATCCAGGGTCAAAGAATTAATGTATATCTCCGGGTGTATCTTTCTTTTGATAACCTCATCTTGACGTTCTAAGAGGATATCATATGGTACCGAGACTTGGATGATCATCCAGGCACCCTTTTGCCGAGCATCTCAGCTGATTGTACCAATTGTTCCAGCATCTCCAGGTGCTTCTTTTCACCGAGGACAATGAGGATGTCATCCTTTTCGATCAGGGTCTCCGAGGAAGGATTAAAGACCATCTCCCCTGATGCCTTTTTGATAGCCACTACAATCAACCCCAGGTCGCGCTTGATCCCTGATTCACTCAATGGCTTTCCTTTGAATTTGGTATCATCTTCGACAATGATCTCCTCCAGCTGGAGTTCGAGGTGCCTCCTCTGGACTACCAGGTCGACAAATTCCACAATATTCGGTCTTAGTACAGCGTTGACCATCCTGGCGGCACCCATCAGATAAGGCGATACTACCCGATTCGCCCCGGCACTCAACAGCTTTTTATCCGCTCCCTCCTCATTGGCCCGACTGAGGATATAGAGGTCGGGGTTCAATGACCTGGCAGAGAGGGTGATGTAGAGGTTGTCTGCATCAGAGGGAATGGTGGCGATCAAACCCCTGGCCCTTTCTACCCCAGCCCTGATCAGGATTTCGTCCTCAGTGGCATTTCCTTCCACATAGTTGAACCCCTCTTCCTCGATAACCTTTATCCTTTCAGGATCATTCTCCACTGCCACGAAGGGGACATCTTCACGTTTAAATTGTCTGGCGATAAAGGAACCGATGCGACCATAGCCACATAATATAAAATGATCTTTTTGTCTTTTTACCCGCTTTTCCAATTTTCTCCTCCCTAATATCATTCGGAGTTGGCCCGCTATAATGGTCTGGGTTATGCTCCCTACAATATAGGCCATCACCCCGAAGCTAGTCATGATGAGAAATACAGTAAATATCCTCCCTTCCCTGGAGAGCTGGTGGATCTCTCCATAGCCGACAGTGGTGATGCTGATAACGGTCATATATAAGGAGTCAAAAAAGGGCCACCCTTCAATAAAGCTGTATCCCAGGGTCCCTACTAAGAGGAGGGTCTGGGTGATGAGGATGGCTATGAACAAGCGCCGCAAAAGGTTCAAGATGACCTCCTAACCTTTTAAACACCTCAAGATATTATAACTTATTCCCGAAGGCAACACAAAGTTGCAGGGGCATTTCCCCTTGAGAAGGGGTCCTCTTTATATGACAGGATGGGACAATTGAGAAGCTCTAGCTCCTTTGGTGGGTACGGGGGAAAGCCCACCGAACAGATGTCCTCATACTTTTGGGCTATCTATGTTGTGGAAGTTGTCTTTCAACGGTTAAATGGGGCCACCACTAAAAACCCTGATCATTTCTGGGTCTAGGCGGGGGATCTATACCTTCTTCGATCTGCTCAAATTCGTCATCCTTGTCTATACGATTATTTTTTTCTGCAGAGGGAGGGCTTCTGGGGGGATGGGCGAGCCGCTTACACCTAAGCTAACTTGCGGCCAAACGCCTTGCGTGTTTAGGCCGTCAAGTTGAGTATTCGATTAGCTGTTATTATGATGGTAATACTTGTTCACCTATTTAGACGTAATTTGTGTTAGCCTTTCTCTTCCTTGCCATCTGATTATGACTTTACTTACTTCCAAGACGGGGAAGATGGTTCCGGCTAACAGGATAACAATCGCCCAATCAAAGGCACTCAAGGGAAAGGTATGGAATGGTTCTTGAAGGAATGGTAAGTAAACAATCACGAACATCAGAATCACTTGTGAAAATACAGCCAGATTTAGCCACTTATTTTTAAACAGACCAATCTCGAGTATAGACTTCCTGTCCGAGCGGAAGTTGTAAGCCTTGAAGAATTGTATGATGATAAGAGTAAGGAAGCAGAAGCATTGTGCCTCTATCATACCCCTGCCTACATCTAGTGCCCATTTAAATATCCCCAAGTTTACCAGGCATGACCATATTCCGCCGATAATCATGAGTATAACCACTGGCTTAGTAAAGACGCCTTGACCTCTGGGGCGCGGTTTTTGTTCCATAATATCCGGGTCAGCCGGGTCAATAGACAGAGCAAGGGCAGGCAAACCATCTGTGACCAGATTAACAAATAGAATTTGAATTGCGACGAGAGGTATAGCTCCGTAAGGGAGCCCAATTAACGGACCAAAAAGGATGGCCACCGACATTAATAATATCTCCCCGATATTGGATGAGAGTAAATACATCAGGTATTTTTTGATATTACCAAAGATACCCCTACCTTCCTCAACAGCAGCCACAATAGAGGCAAAGTTATCATCGGTAAGCACCATATCAGCGGCTTCCTTAGTGACGTCAGTCCCGGTGATACCCATAGCCACACCAATGTCGGCTTTTTTCAAGGCTGGAGCATCATTGACCCCGTCTCCAGTCATGGCCACCACATGTCCTTTTTTAGCTAAGGTTTCGACAACCCGCAGCTTATGGGCTGGAGAGACCCGGGCATAGACTTCTATATTTTCTATTACGTCTTCAAGCTCCTCATCACTGAGTTTATTAAGTTCAGCGCCACTTAGGGCAATGCCTTCCTTGATCAAACCCAATTCCTTAGCGATGGCAATAGCGGTTAGCTTATGGTCACCGGTTATCATCACTGACTTTATACCTGCTTGCTCGCAGAGCCTTACAGCTTCCTTGACCTCTTCCCTGGGCGGGTCAATCATTCCGGCAAGACCGAGGAAAACCATGTCCTGTTCTATGGCATCGGTTGTGCCAGCGGTATCAGGAAGCCGCTTATATGCCATGCCTAAGACCCGGAGGGCATCACCCGCCATCCCTTGGGCAACAGACAGGACATTATCCCTGTCCTCATTGGTCAATTCTCTTTCTTGACCGTTGCTGTAAATGTGCTTACAGGAGCTCAATATTACTTCTGGTGCTCCCTTGGAGTAGGCAATTTTGCCTTGGGGTGTCTGATGAATAGTGGTCATTCTTTTTGTCTCTGAGGAAAAGGGGATTTCTCCGATGCGAGGCAGCTGGCTATTGAGTTCTTTTTGCCATACACCAGCCTTAGCTGCTGCGACTACCAGAGCACCCTCAGTAGGGTCGCCCTTGATTCCCCAGGTATCATCGACGGAAGCGAGAGATGTGTCAGTGCATAGAACGCCTATATCAAGCAATTTTTGTAAAGCAGGATCTTGCCCAGGTGCGAATGCTGTACCGTTAAGGTAAAACTCCCCTTTAGGTTCATAACCGACACCGGTGACATCAATGAGCTTGCCGTCCACATAAATACGCCGGACTGTCATCTGATCTTGGGTAAGCGTGCCAGTCTTATCCGAGCAGATAAATGTGGTGCAGCCAAGGGTCTCTACTGCCGGAAGCCTTCTCATTAAAGCATGGTGTTTTACCATCCTTCGAACACCAAGGGCTAAACTGATAACAACCACTGCCGGCAGAGCTTCTGGAACAGCAGCTACTGCCAAGGCTACCCCCCAGATGAGCATCTCCAGGATCTCATGCCCTCTCATAACGCCGATTCCAGCCAGCACAAAACACAGTATTAAGGCAGCGATACCAATCCATCTTCCCATACGGTCAAGGTTAACCTGAAGGGGAGTCCGTTCTGACTTGACCTCCTGGAGCATACCGGCAATCTTGCCAAATTCAGTAGACATACCGGTAGCAGTTACAATAGCCTTAGCCCTGCCGTAGACAGCGGCCGTCCCCATAAACACCATGTTCCGGCTATCACCAAGATCTACTTTGCCCTCTAAGGGATCGCTTATCTTCTCTACAGGGACAGATTCTCCGGTGAGGGGGGCTTCGTCTGTCTTCAGGTTAACGGCTTCAATAAGGCGGGCGTCAGCAGGTATTCGGTTTCCAGTCCTAAGGAGAATGATGTCCCCCGGTACAAGCTCTCTGGAGGCTATTTCCCTTTCTTCACCATCTCTTATTACTGAAGCAACAGGAGCTGCCATTTTTTTTAAGGCTTCTATCGCCTGCTCGGCTCTATACTCCTGGATAAAGCCCAAGCCACAGGCAAAGACGACGATAACACCAATAAGAATAGCATCGACCACTTCACCCAAGGCTGCCGATAGCACCACAGCAACAAGGAGGATGATGATCAGGAAGCTTTTGAATTGCTCAAGGAAGATTACCCAGGCGGAGATTTTTTCCTTCTTTGCCAGCTCATTGGGCCCGAATTGAGCCAGTCGCTTCTGGGCCTTTTTTTGGCTTAAGCCTTGAGACCTTGAATTAAGGGAGCTGATAACTTCAGATGGTTCTAGGTTATACCAGTCCCTTTCAGCTCCTTCCTGTGACATCTTGGCACCTCCAAGCGGATTCCGAATATACAACAAATCAAATCTAATCGATTTTTTTATTAAGCTCAATAAGATTTTTTATAAAGTAGACGAGTCCCTTTGTTGACAAGGGAGAGATTTCGTGGTACTCACTTGACGATCAAAAACAGAGTAGCAGAGATGGCAAAGATTGCCCCTTTTCGTGGGCTCTATTATAACCCCCAAGAGATTAAAGACCTCTCATTGGTCGCCACTCCACCCTACGACGTTATTCCGCCCGGGGAAGAGGGGCGATATCGACAGAGACATCCTTGCAACATAATCAGTCTCATCCTGCCAGAAGGGGCTGGAGGGGAGGACAGGTATAAAGAGAGTGCAAACTACTTGCATGAATGGGAGAGTGAGGGTATCCTGAAAAGGGAAGGGAAACCTTCTATCTATACATATGAGCAGGTTTTTGTCACATCTTCTGGGGAGACAAAAAAGAGGAAGGGTTTTATGGCATTGACCAAACTCGAACCGTGGGGGCAGGGTAGTATACTTCCCCATGAGCGGACGACTCCCAAACCGGTGGAGGATCGGCTAAAGTTGATGGAGGCCTGTGGGGCGAACCTCAGTCAACCCTTCGCCATCTATTCCGATCCAGCGGGAGAGATAGAGAAAATTTTAGCGCAGGGATGTACCGCCCCTCCTCGGTATGAGTTTAGAGATGATGATGGGGTAAGCCACCGTCTCTGGCAGCTGGATGACCGAAGGATTATCGCAGAAGTAGAGGAAAAGATGCGGGACAAGACCCTCCTTATTGCAGATGGCCATCATCGGTATAAAACCGCCCTTTTGTATCGTGACAGGATGAGAGAGAGACATCCCCACTATACTGAAAGATCTCCCTTTGAATATTTAATGATGTATCTAACCCCTACAGAAGGGAAGGGGCTGCTCATCCTCCCCACCCATCGCCTTGTTCTTCCTAGAGGATCATTTGATCCTGGTAAGTTTCATTCGGCCCTTGGGGTGTACTTTTCTCTCCAAACCTTCGACTTTAAAAACCTAGGGGGCGAAAAAATAGCCCGAGAGGCCCTCTTTAAGACATTGGACGAAAAAAGGAGGGATAGATATACTTTCGGCCTTTACATTCATGGGGAGAGTAGATATGTTCTATTGTCTCTGAAAGAGGGGATAAGTGTGGGAGGACTCCTTAAAGGATATCCAAAGGTCATACAGGAACTAGATGTGGCCCTTCTGGATGAGTTTATCCTGAAAGAGTTGTTAACCGTAGAGCAGGATGAGGTAGGATTGACGAAGGATAGGGATGAGGCCCTGGAGGAGGTCCATAAAGGGAGGTACAGTCTAGTCTTCCTCATGAATCCCACTTCCATTCACCAGGTTAAGAGAGTCGTTGATGCGGATGAGGTAATGCCTCGCAAGTCGACCTATTTTTATCCCAAAGTAGCCACCGGTTTGGTGATCTACAAGATCGATCCTAACGAGGAAGTAGGGCTGGTTTGATGAATGGCCTTGTATCATCCTTTACCCCCAAAGAGACCATGGATTCTCTCTTCAGGGGAGAGATAAAGATAGTGCAGGAAAGGGATGGCTACCGTTTTTCCATAGATGCCCTTCTGCTGGCGGGCTTTGTCTGGTTGATAAGAGGGGAGAGGGTCATCGATCTGGGGACAGGGGTGGGAATAATCCCCCTCATTTTGGGCAAAAGGGGGGAGGGTGCCCGGGAGATCGTTGGGGTGGAAATCCAAGAGGACTTGGCCGAGTTGGCCAAGAGGAACGTCCTCCTCAATAGATTTGAAGATCCAATAACTATCCATCATGGAGACATCAGGGGATTGAACGATACATTTCCTCCTTCTTCATTTGATGTAGTGGTGACCAATCCCCCCTATTACCGGGTTTCTGATGGGAGGATCAACCCCCACTCCCAGAAGGCCATAGCCCGCCATGAGGTCAAATGTACCATAGACGATACGCTTCGGGTGGCCCGCTATCTCTTAAAGGAAGGGGGGAGAATCTTTGTTATCTTTCCTGCTTATAGGTCTATTACTCTCTTTAATAATTTGCGAGGTGCCGCTTTAGAGCCTAAGAGGCTTCGATGGGTCCACTCCAGGGAGGGGGAGGGGGCCAAGTTTGTCCTGGTAGAGGCATACAAGGGAGGAGGGGAAGGTGTGGAGATATTGACACCTTTCTTTATCTATACTGATGGAGGGATATATACTCAAGAGATGGAGAAATTGTATTCCGACGCAACAATAAATAGGAAAGGAGAGCAGCAGTGAAGGCAAAGAAGATATTGCGGTTGGGGTTAGTTTTAATTATTTCCCTACTTATTTCCTCTTGTCTCCCCTGGGGGAAGAAGAAAGATGAGGAGAGGGTCTATGAAAAGGGGAAAGAGGGGCAGTGGGTCTACAGTGAACAGCGGCCCACCCGTTACGGTGAGAAGAAGAGGGCCGTTAGCTATTCTAAGAGGCCCTATGGGGCAAAGGAGGGGGAAGGTGAGGGGATTGCCCGTTCCAAACCCGTCATTACTCCATATCTTTTGGGGAGATGTAAATACAAGGTATTGGTGGTGGAGTTTCCGGAAAAGACCAAGAGAGGCAGAAGGGGTTTGGGGGCTATAGTGGTCCAGGAGCTGGCCAAACAACTGGAGGAGAGTGGAGCGGTTGTCTTGGTGGATATGGAGTTGGTAAAAAAGAGCTTGGGGCGAAAAGACATTAATTATCTGACTAAGCCCTCCACGCTTTGGAGAATGAAGACTTTGTTGGGGGTCCATGGGATGGTGACAGGCGTGGTAAAGGATGTAATGGTGGGTTCCGGTAAAGAGGGAAGGGATCAAGATGCTACGGCCGTCACCAGGATAGAGGCCAAATTGCTGGATACGGAGACAGGCAATATCATCAGGTCCGTAAAGGGAGAAAACCCCATCTTTACCTCCCGCGCTTCAGGGGAATTTAGCCGTGATAAGGCCCTCCTCAAGGCCATAAACTTTGCCCTCCAAGGGATTAGGGATGGGATAATCAAGGGGTTGGCCGGCTTGGAGTGGTCCACGAGTGTAGCCTCGGTGGAGAGGAAAAAGGTATACCTCAATGCGGGTAAATCCACGGGCCTGAAAATTGATGACGTAATGGAAGTATATAGTCCTGGTAGGGAGGTGAAGCACCCCGTAACCAAGGTCTCTTTGGGGAGGGTACCTGGTAAGGTGAAGGGAAAGATAAAGGTGGTCCGTTTCTTCGGGGTTGATGCCTCGGAGGCGGAGTTAACCAGTGGAGGAAATATATCGGCAGGCGATGTGGTGAGGCTGGCCAAGTAAGTGAAGTTAGCCTCCTGCCCCCCGCTTCAGTTCCCGCGAGATGGCATCAGCAGCGTGAAGGGTCCGCATTGTCATATATTCCATCTTTTCGTCTGTGAGGGAAGAGGAGAAACCCACTACCCAAATGGCGGCCAAGAATGGCCCTCCCATCTTGATAAGGGACGCCACTGCCCTGACCCCTTGTAGGTATTCCTCGCGATCGATGGCAACCCCTGTCTTCCTTACCTCATTTTATTTCTCGCAGATATCTATCTAGATCGGTAATGGTATTATCCGTGTATTTGACCAATCCTTTGGTGGTGAGATATTCAAGGGTTCTTTCCTCCTTCATATAGGCGAGGAATACTTTGCCAGTGGCCCCCGCGGATAGGGGGAACCTTGTTCCGCTAGGAGAGGTAATCCTCAATTCCTTGTTGCTCTCCACCACATCGCAAAATGTCGGATGTGTGAAAAGTGTAAATTTTATCCTCGAAGAGAAAAGAATAACACTGATAAATCTGCAATGTTGTTCATAATAACGGACAGGTTGAAGCCAAGGATAAGGAGAGAGAAAAATGCTTTTACCCAAGTTTGATTTTCATGAACCAACAACTATTGAAGAGGCCTGTCAGATCATGGCGGAATTAGGCCAAAAGGCCAAGCTGATAGCAGGAGGGACGGATCTGATCGTCAATATGAAGCGTAAGGTTTTATCGCCGGAGCATTTGGTTTCCCTGTCAAGGATTGATGCATTGAAGAACGTGGATCTTTCAGATGGGCCCTTGAGAATTGGTGCCTGTGTGACGGCCGCTGCATTAGCTGAGTCCGAGGGTATAAAGAGAACATTCAGTGCGTTTAGTAAAGGGGCCTCAGTCCTTGGCACTCCTTTGATTCGAAACCTCGCTACCATAGCGGGAAATCTTGTATCGGCCAGACCTGCCGCCGATCTTCCTCCCTCACTTATGGCCTACGGAGCAAAGGTCGTCTTGAAAAAGAGCGCCGGAGAAAGGTCTGTTGCGTTGGAAGATTTCTTTAGGGGCCCCGGCCAGACCGTGGTAGGAAAGGATGAAATTTTGACTGAAATACTCATAGATAAGCCTCTAGGGTATACCGGCGCTGGATATATCAAGCTCGGTGTCAGAAAGACCCTTGAAATATCCCTGGTCAATGTGGCCGCCTTCATTTCCTTGGACAGTCAGGATGGTTCAATTCAAAGGGCACGAATCGTCCTGGGTGCAGTGGCTCCTATTCCCATAAGGGTACCTTCTGCGGAACAGATCCTCGTGGGAGAGAAGCCCACCGAGACCCTGTTTGTCAGAGCCGGCGAGACAGCTGCTCAAGACAGCAGGCCCATTGATGACTTCAGGGGTTCGGCCGAATACCGGCGCGATATGATAGAAGTTCTCACCAGAAGGGCGCTGGAGATGGCCTTTAACGAGGCAAGAAGCCATGAATAAAGGAGATAAGCATGAAAAGACTGATAACTCTGACCGTTAACGACAAAAAATACGAGGTAGCTGTGGAGCCCAATATGACCCTGGTGGATCTTCTTCGGTATGAGCTGGGTCTCACCGGAACGAAAAAGGGATGCGAGGTGGGAGACTGCGGTTCATGCACAGTGATTATGGATGGAAACCCGGTCAACTCATGCCTTGTGCTGGCCGTGCAAGCCAACGGGAGAGATATCCTGACAATTGAAGGGTTGGAAACAGATGAAGGGCTTCATCCGGTGCAGCAGGCCTTTGTGGATAAAGGGGCCATACAGTGTGGATTCTGTACTTCCGGCATGATCCTTTCTGCAAAGAACCTGCTTGATCGAAACGCAAAGCCTGATGAAGCTGAGGTTCGGATGGCCATATCAGGGAATCTCTGTCGATGTACAGGGTACCAGAAGATCGTAGAGGCCATCAAGTCTGCGAGTGGATGGAGAGAAGGGAGTGGAAAAAGCCATGAGTGAATACTCCATTATTAATACCAGGGCACCCAGACTGGATGCCCCTGACAAGGCCACGGGGCGCGCCACGTTTATCGATGATCTCAACATGCCTGGAATGCTGTTCGGAGCGATACTGCAGAGTCCATTGGCCCATGCCAAAATCCTAAACATTGATACTTCCAGAGCTAAAAAGCTGCCAGGGGTAAAAGCGGTCGTCACGGCCGAGGAAGCAGGCCTGGTCAAATACGGTGTGAGCCCAGCCCGATATGATGAGACCCTTTATTGTCACGAAAAAGTCCGATATGTGGGTGATGAGATAGCGGCCGTGGCTGCTGTAGATTTAGAGACGGCCCTGGAGGCTGTTTCTTTGATCAGGGTCGACTATGATGATCTGCCCGCACTATTCACCATTGAAGAGGCTATGGTCGAAGGAGCTCCTGCGCTGCATGAAGGCTTTCCTCAAAACATCTGTGCCGAAGTTCACCAAGAGTTTGGCGATGTAGAGGCCGCTTTCAATGAATGTGACCTGGTAAGGACGGACAAATTCATCAGCAAACGCCAGGATGCAGCCTTTATCGAACCCCATGGCTGTATAGCCGATTATGATCTCTCCGGTCACCTGACGCTTCATACCTCTACGCAGGTTCCCCATTATGTAATGAGGACCGTGGCCATGGTTATGGGGCTTCCAGTGGGCGATGTCAGGGTTGTCAAGCCCTATGTGGGAGGTGGATTCGGTCCTAAGGCTGAGGCCACACCATTGGAAATGAGCGCTTGTATCCTTTCTATGAAGACGGTCAGACCGGTCAAGATGAACTACACCAGGGAGCAGGTCTTTCTCCATTCCAGGGCCAGGCACCAGTTTATCCATACGATGACGACTGGTGTGAAGAAGGACGGTACGCTAATGGCTCTTAAAAACGAATGTTATCTGGATGGAGGTGCCTATACCAGCTTCGGCATTGCCACGGTCTACTACGCCGGCTCTCTTCTTGGAGGTCCATATAAATTGCCCAACATGAAATACGATGGGTGGCGTATCTATACCAACAAGCCTGTATGCGGTGCCCAGAGGGGCCACGGTGGTGTGGCAGCGAGGGCTGCCTGGGAACATCAGTTGGACATCATTGCCGAGGAATTGGGCATGGATCCAATTGAATTGAGGCTCAAAAATGTGATGGTCGCGGGGGACACTACCTGTAACGAACTCAATATGAGCAGTCTGGGGATGAAAGAGTGTGTTGAAGCAGTAAGACAGGGTTCCAAATGGAATGCAAAAAGGGGCAAGATGCCGAGAGGCAAGGGCATCGGTATGGCCTGTGGATTTTTTGTCTCCGGTGCAGGCTACCCCATCTACCGCTCCGATACCTACCACAGTACTGTGCTCATAAAGCTTTCTGAGGACGGAGGAACGGTAAACGTCTATACCGGGTCAGCGGAAATAGGGCAGGGGTCAGATACGACCATGGCCATGATTGCTGCCGAGGCCCTGGGTGTTCGCCTGGACGACGTAAGGGTGGCCTCCGGCGACACTGAGTTTGGTGTTGACCTGGGGGCATATTCCAGCAGGCAGACCCTGATGACCGGTCATGCCACAAAAGAGGCAGCAGAAGATGTCAAAAGACAGGTCCTGGAGGTACTTTCAGAGAAGTTGAATACCCCTGTTGATGGGATAGATATCAAAGATGGTCTGATTATCTTCAAGAGCAAAGACGTGGATTTCAGTGCAATCAGGGCTCGTTATATCAAGGAGCACCGGGGCTGGAGCGATCTCCCGAGGGGGAATGATCTCACCTTTAGAGAGGCCGCACGAACAGCCTACCTTGCTAGGGGCAGTATTGTGGGTACAGGCAAGTATAAGCCGCCAGAGCTTGGTGGAAAATACAAGGGAGCTGCGGTGGGGACCTCTCCTGCCTATGGATGTTCTGCCCAGGTCGTAGAGGTCACAGTGGATATGGAAACAGGGAAGATCACAGTGGATAAGATGACCGATGCACATGACTGCGGCTTTGCCATCAACCGCACCTCGGTCGAGGGTCAGATGCAGGGTTCCCTCTGCATGGGTCTGGGGGAAGCTATGTTTGAAGAGGTCAAGTTTGACGAAGATGGCAGAATCCTCAACGCCAACTTAGGGGAGTACAAGATCCCCACCGCACTGGATATGCCCAATGTGGAGGCCATCATCGTGGAAAGCAATGAGCCCAACGGACCCTTTGGCGCCAAAGAGGTGGGAGAGGGTGCGATCATACCCACTATTCCCGCTATACTGAACGCAGTCTATGATGCCACAGGGGTGCGGATCAATGAACTTCCCTTGACCCCTGAAAGGGTTTATATGGCCCTAAAGGCCAAGGTGGAAAAGGGGGATACGAGGGACTGAAAAAACCTTGGAAATACGCTGACTTTCAGGAATGTCCCTGTGTGGTGGATAAGAAAGGGGAGGGGAAAGAATAGAGTATTTGTGAAAAAATTTTTAAAATAAAAAAGACCTTGACAAAAAAGAAAGGCACTGATAGATTTGTGCCAAAAAGCACAAGCTCGGAGGGATGTGTAGGAAAATCAAGGTCTTTTAATTCTTTCGTTTAAAAATATTGATATAAAAACATATAATTTTTAAAAAGAAGGATAGGAGAATGGTAGAGAAATTCAAAGAAAGTATGCCACGGATTCAGGTAGTCTAGAAGGGGAAAAAAATGAGGTACGCAGAGACAGGGTTTAATTTAGAAATTGATCTATCCCGAGGAAACATTGAGAGGGTAGAAACCGACCCAAGATTAACCGAACTTTATCTGGGGGGTCTAGGTACTAACGCCAAGATATTGTGGGATAGGGTTCCCCCTGAAGTTGAACCCTTTTCTCCTGATAATCTACTAATATTCAGCACCGGTCTTTTATGTGGCACACCTGCTATCGGTGCTAATCGTACCATTGTTTCTACCATTTCTCCTCAGACTTTGTTAATGGCATATTCAATGATGGGGGGATTTTGGGCACCAGAATTGAAGTATGCCGGTTATGACAAAGTGATTTTTCGCGGCAAGTCTCCCAAGCTGGTTTATTTGTGGATAAACAATGACAAAGTAGAAATACGTGATGCCTCTCATATGCAGGGTAAAGGCGCTGTTGAAACTGCAGCACTCATTCAAGAGGAGTTGAAGGAGCCGAAAGCCCAGGTGGCTGCTATTGGCCTGGCCGGCGAAAACAGGGTCTATATGGCATCCATCGAGCAGGGCAGGTCCAGTGCCAGCCGACTAGGAATAGGCGCCGTTATGGGAGACAAAGGGATAAAGGCGATAG
>DAOVGN010000053.1 GCA_030672385.1 Deltaproteobacteria bacterium
GAACAGAGCCATATCTCACCGACTCTTTTATCATCGATAATCACACCTCTACATATAGCATCCTTTGGGAGGCAGGATTGACGGTTACTTCTAGGAAAACCTCTTAAAGAGAACTGATATGTTGGCTCCACCATTGGCAAAGCCGTTGAGGAGGGCGGACTCTATCTCTCTCCTGGTGGCCCCCTGGATGGTATAATCCAGGTCGCACTCTGGGTCGGTCTCTCGATAGTTGATCGTGGGGGGGACGATCCCCTCCTTGATGCTTAGGACCGCGGCACACCCCCGTATCCCCCCTGAGGCGTCAAACTCACCGGTCATCGACTTGACGGCACTGATGGAAATCCCCTTTACCTTTTTTCCAAATACTTCCCTGATGGCAATGGTCTCGGCCTGATCAAGGGCCTGGGTGGAATTGGCCGCAGCGCAGATATAGTCCACCTGGGGGAGATCTCCCAGTGCCTGCGTGATCGCATTGGCCATGGAGTGGCCATCTCTGTCATAGCTCAAGATGCCGTAGTTGCCCCCGCCCATCCCATACCCCACCACCTCTGCATAAATAGGGGCACCACGTTGATGTGCATGTTCGAGGGTCTCCATAACAATTATACCACTGCCCTCCCCCAGTACGATCCCGTTTCTGGTGCGATCGAAGGGTCTCATCCCCTCCGGATATGGAGACCTTTGGGGGGAAAGACCCCCCAGGGTGGCGTATACATTGTAGAGGGGTTCGCTGATCTCATCTGCCCCCCCGGCAAAGATTACATCCGCCTTCCCGCGGCGCAGGGCTTCGAAGGCGTGGACGATGGCGCTCTCCGCAGAGGCCTCTTTGTGGGAGAAGGTGGAATTGATCCCTTTGATTCCAAACTCGATGGAGGCGTGGCTGCAAATGGCGTTGGGGACTGAGGTCTGAAACAGAAGGGGGGCTACTTCATTGGGACCATCCCGCACCAGGTCACGGAAGAATAGATCCACCGTTTTGGAGCTTCCCAACCCTGTCCCTATTATGATTCCCACCCTCTCAGGGTCTTCCTCCTCAATCAGCAGGCCCGCATCTTCCATGGCGAGCTTCACAGAGGCCACCACCATCCTGCTGATGCGATCCATTCGGCGCAGGTTGCCTGACTTTATATAGCTCTTGTATTCTGGGTCTTCTACTTGCCCCCCCAGCCTGGAGCGGAGGTGACCCACCTCAAAACCCCGGATAGGTCTTATGCCAGAGAGTCCCTCCATACAGCCTCGCCAGAATTCCTCCCTGCCGATTCCAATGGGGCTGATGGCCCCTATGCCCGTAACCACAACACGTTTCATTGCTTCCCAGCATACAAACTTTGGGACAAGGATGCAAGCCACTAAAAACCTTTGCAGAAGTCTTATAATTGGGCTACAATTGCTGCTCAAAGGGGAAGAAAGAATGCCTCCAGTGGGATTAAAGGTAAGACTTCTGGACATAAGTGAAGATCCCCTCTCTCTGCTATATGTGGCGTACCGTCAGTGTTATTCATCCCGCTGGGCAGGGGATATGCGGGAGGAGGATATAAATGGGGAGCGCAAGGCCACCTTCATCAGAGAGATGATGACCTCCGGCCACGACAGCCCCCTGGAACATGTGAAATTCACCTTTGCCATCGAAGGGGTCTCCAGGGCCTTGACCCATCAGTTGGTGAGATACAGGATGGCCTCTTACTCCCAGCAGAGTCAGCGGTATGTGAATATGGAGGAATTTAACTACATCGTCCCCCCTTCCATTTCAGGTGATGAGGTCCTGCAGAGAGAGTTCGTGCGGCTCATGGACGATATCCAGCAGGGTTATCTAAACCTAGTAGCTAGGTTCAGGGAGAAGGGGATCGAGGGGGAAAAGGCCTACGAAGATGCGAGGTTCGTCCTCCCCCAGGCCGCAGAGACCAAGATCGTGGTCTCTATGAACTGCAGGGAGTTATTGCACTTCTTCGCTCAGAGGTGCTGCCAGCGGGCCCAGTGGGAGATACGGGCATTGGCGAACAAGATGTTGGAGATATGCCGCGGAGAGCTGCCCCCTGTGTTTGAGAATGGAGGTGCGAAGTGCGAACGTCTGGGGTATTGCCCGGAGGGGAAGTTCAGTTGCGGTAAGTTCCCCCTCAAGGAAGAGGTCATTAGTAAGAAGGAGCAACGGTCGGAATAAGGGGCACACTTTTTACTTCCTTTTTGCCACTGCTTTGTATTTTTTGTAGCTGGATTTTTCATCCCTTGTCAAGGTACCCTCTTTTAATTGAATCCCCAACTCCTTCTCCAAAGCGCCCAAGATCGCCTCTTTAAACTCCTCATCGCTCGGTCGCCTCCCCAGCTCCTCCTGGATCGAGGTCAAGGGTTCTAAGACCTTGTCCTTTACCTCTGGTGGGACCCAGATGACGGAAAAGAGGTCCGAGGGGTCAAAGGGGGCAAGGAAGCAGATCATATTTAAGATGTATATGTCCTTGATTTCTGAGAAATAGAAGCCTCCTAGTTTCTTCTCCCCTATCCGCAGGCTTCCTCGATGCTTGTACCATACCCCTTGCAACCCCAGCTCCTGAAGCCCCTGCACCAAGGCTTCCCCTATTCCCTTATAGGCATCATCCAAATCCTTAAAGATACCCTTTGATAACACCCCCTGCAGGAATACCGTGGATTCAGGATCGGCAAAGGTGAGGCTGCGCTCCCCGGTGGTGATGATGTATTGCAGGCGGGGAAGGTCTGGTTTGATCTCGTTGATAAGGGGGACTGCGCTGTTGAGGGTGATGATCGCCTTGGCCCCACAATCCTTGAGAATGTGAAGTATTTCACCACCTTTATACATCGTATTAAATGGAACTGCTATCGCACCCAGCTTCTGGCAAGCGAAAAAGGAATAGACAAACTCCGGCGTGTTGGGGAGCATGATGGCCACCCTATCCCCCCTCTCTATACCGAGACCCTTCAGGCCATTGGCAAGCCGATTGACGTTCTTGTTGAGCTCCTCAAAGCTTATGGCCTTCCCCTCATAAATGAGGGCGGCTTTTTTGGGATACTCCTTGGCCCGCTCCTCTACAAGTCTCCCTAAGTTCATTCCCTCTCTATCACCCTTCTGTCTTTATACCCCTGCCGCAGCTCCTTTTTCAGTACCTTGCCGGTGGCACTCTTGGGCAGGTCTTCCCTCAACTCTACCGCATCGGGTATCTTATTAGAGGCCAGTCTCATCCTGCAGTATCTGATGAGCTCCACAGTAGTCACCTCTTCCCCCTCGACAGGGACTACAAAGGCCTTTATGGCCTCCTCTCTCCCCTCCTTCTCCTTCTGGCCCACCACGGCCGCCTCCTTCACCTTAGGATGGGAGCATAAAAGTTCCTCTATCTCTGCTGGTGAGATGTTGAATCCCCCCTTTATGATGATATCTTTCTTTCTGTCAGTGATATAGAGGTATCCCTCATCGTCTTGATACCCTATGTCACCTGTGCACAGCCATCCATCTCTCAAGACCCCCTGGGTCTCCTCCGGGAGATTGTAATACCCCTTCATTACCACCTTACCCTTTACAAGGACCTCTCCTGCCTGGTGAGGGGGTAACTCATTCCCCTGGTTATCCCCTATCCTAATCTGGACGCCTTTGACCGGTATACCCACAGATCCTGGTTTTGTCCTCTCCTGAGGATTTACCGCTACGGCAGCCGTGGTCTCGGTGAGGCCATATCCCTCAATAATATCGACCCCGAAGATCTCCTTGAATGCCTCAATGACCATTACGGGCATGGGGGCAGCCCCAGATATGCAATATTTTAGGGGGCTTTGGGTAATGGTCCTCCTCTTGCTGGCCAGCAGGAGATGGTGGTATTGGGTGGGGATGGCGATGAGGATGGAGATCCTTTCTTCACCCGTCCGCTTCAGGAACTGGCGTGGAGAGTATTGGGGGAACAAGACCGTGCCACACCCCCGAAAGAGGGAGACCACCAATCCTATGGCCAGGCCATAGATGTGAAAGAAAGGGACCAGGGTAGTGAATTTATCCCCCTCGGTGGTGGTTATGATATCTGAGGTGGCCTCGCACTCGGCCAGGAAATTTTCATGGGTGAGCATCGCCCCCTTGGGGTTTCCGGTAGTGCCGGAGGTATAGATGAGGGCTGCGGTCTCATCGGGTTGGCTCTCCTCCGAAGTGAATTTGTCCTTTGCCTTGAGCATCAGCTCCTGAAGAGAGATCGTCTCTGCCGAGCGTGCACCCTTGCGTCCTCCCTTGGGCCGCACGGCGATCTCTATGCCCTTCTTTTCTGCTTCCTCCCTGTCTACCACCACCTCAGAACCAGCGAGGACCCCCTTTTTAGCAACCCTCTGAATGATTATGGTGTCGGCTGTATTCCTCAAGACAGGGATGTACCGCCTCAGTATCCTGGCCCTCGCCACGGTTGCTGGCAGGGCATAGAGATCTGCCACCTCTGCCTTGGTATTAGAGATCAGCCGCCACTCCATTAGGCCCTCTCCTTTAAGAATTCATCCACCTCATTGGAGAATATCCTCAATTAAATAGTGCCTATATATTCTTGTCAAGGAGGAGTTAGGGGAGGTAGTAAATCATGAAATTTGCTCCTTGGGTAATTTTTTGAAGGCCCTTCATAATTCCGTTAATGACCTACGGTCTTGCTTTTTGGGTATTATTGAAAGTCTGCTGCAAAATGGTAGGGCACGTGACTGCACAGCGGTGCAGGCGGTGCTTGACAAGAAAGGATATGGTATGATAAATACTGTGATTTAAATATCTATTGGGACATAGGCGGAAGGGAGCGGTTACATGAAGAGGACCTATCAGCCGAGTAATATCAGCAGGAAGAGGACGCACGGTTTTTTGCAAAGGATGAAGACAAAGGGGGGGAGGAATATATTGAGACGCAGAAGGGCTAAGGGGAGGAAAAGGTTGACCGTGTAGAGATGACTCAGCTGGCAAGAGATGAAGGTCTGCGTAAAGAGGAGAGGTTGAGAAAGCAGAGAGATTTTCAAATTGTCGCCAAGGATGGCATCAGGAGGAATACGAGAAATTTCCTGATCATCGCGAGGAGAAATGAGCTGGGGTTTTCCAGAGTCGGGGCGGTGGCAAGCAAAAAAATGGGCAATGCTGTAGAGAGAAATAGGGTGAAGAGGTTGGTAAGGGAGTTTTTCCGCAGGAGCAAGGATAAATTATCCCCCTCCACCGACTACATAATCGTGGGGAAGAGGGGAGCCCAAGATTTAAACTATGCCTTGGTTGTGGAGGAATTGCACATCCTTTTAGAGCCGCGAAAGGAGAATGGACGAAGGAATGGAGAAATGGACCTTTAAAAGGCCTATCTGGAGGGATTTGGCCATAGGGATCATCAAGGCGTATAAAGTTTTTTTATCCCCCCTATTTGGTCCCACGTGTCGTTTCTACCCATCTTGTTCCAGTTATGCCATCGAGGCTATCAGGGTCTATGGTTTGTGGCGTGGGGCCCTTCTCTCCGCCAAAAGGATCCTCAAATGTCACCCCTTACACCCTGGCGGTTACGATCCCATAAAATAACCCACTGGCGCCAAAGACATTCTTAGGAGGTTGTCATAATGAACAGACAGTTGATCATCGCTGTAATCTTTTCCATAATAGTGATGCTTTTCTACCAGGCATGGATGGGCAAGCATGAGAAACAGAAGAAAAAGGAGATCACCCAAAGTGAAGAGGTTCAAAGCAAGGAGGAGAAAAGGGAGGAAAGGGTTGAACCAAGGGAGGAGGTACCAGAGGTCGTAACAGAGCAGAGACGACCGATAGGGGGGGTCACCTACCAGGATATAGTCGTAGATACTCCTTTGTACACAGCTACCTTTACCACCTACGGCGGGAGGCTCAAGAGTTGGAAGCTGAAGAAATATATGGACAAGGTCCCTATGGCCCCCCTGGGAAAGTTTGTGCAGAATTTGGTGGGTGGGGTCTTTGGACGAAAAAAGGATCAAGAAACCCCACCTAGCCCTATAGATATCGTGAACACCACGGCCCTGGAGGATTTACCCCTGGGGATCAGGTTTAAAAAAGGTGGGATTGGATACGACGAGGGGATACCCTTTGTTTCCTCGTCTAAAGGAATAAAATTGAGACACGAAGGAGAGGAGAGGGCACTCTCCTTTCACTGGAGATCCCCTAAAGGGGAGCAAGTTGAAAAGAAATTTACATTTTACGCTGATAGCTACAGGTTGGATATGGAAGTTATGGTCTTCACCCCTGTCAACCGTGCTGCGGTCAAAGACACACTAGAGCTGGAGTGGGCCGGAGAGGTTAGAGAAGAAAAGAGATACTATGGTTTCTTTGGCCCCATCTACTACACTGATGACGGCTTGCAAAAGATCAAACCGAAGAAGCTAAAAGAAGAGGCGAAAGTCGTCAAGGAGATGGAGTGGTTTGCTTATGACGAAGACTATTTCATCTCCCTGATCTATCCATCAACCAAAAGGACCAGTTTGGTGCTGCGCCGTGTACCCGAAGGTATCATACATGCTGCCCTCCTCACCCCCATGAATATCAGGCCGGGGGAGAAGGGAATACTAAGCTACACCCTTTTTCTGGGGCCAAAGGTTTCCCACCTCCTCTCGCAGATAGGTCCTACGACAAAAAAAGCCGTTGATTATGGTTGGTTTAGTGTTATAGCAATTCCAATCCTTAAGATCCTTGGCTTCACCAATAAGTTTACAGGGAACTACGGCCTGGATATTATCATCCTGGCCATCTTCCTCAAGATCATCTTTACTCCACTTACCCACAAAAGCCAAAAATCAATGAAGGAGATGCAGAAGTTGCAGCCAGAGGTAAAGAGGTTGCAACAAAAATACAAGAGCGACAAAAAGCGCATGAATCAAGAGGTCATGGAGCTTTATAAAAGGCGCAAGGTGAATCCCCTCAGCGGGTGCTTCCCCTTGCTCCTGCAGCTACCGGTCTTTTTCGCCCTCTATCGTGCCTTCCTGAGCTCTATAGAGCTCAGGCATTCCCCCTTTATCTGGTGGATAAGAGACCTAGCAGATAAAGACCCTACCTATATTGCACCATTGATCATGGGGGGAACAATGTTCTTACAACAAAAGATGACTACTGTACCCACCGCAGACCCTACCCAGTCTAAGATGATGACCCTCATGCCCATCTTCTTCACCTTTATCTTTTTGAACTTCCCCTCTGGATTGGTCTTGTACTGGCTGGTGACCAATGTCCTCACCATCGGACATCAATTTTACATAAACAAGAAGAAGTAAGGAGGAGGAAGATGTTGATAGAGAAAGAGGCGAGGAGCGTCGATGAGGCCATCGAGGAGATATGCAAGGAGTTAGGGAAAAGGAAGGAGGAACTGGAGTTTGAGGTCATTGAGGGGAAGTCCCGGAGATTCTTCGGTTTTATGGGAAACAAAAGGGTGAAAGTCCAGGCACAGCTAAAAGTGCCTCAAGAGGCAGGGGATGAGGGCCTAACGTATGCAAAGATGGTTTTAGAGAGGATCACCCTGGGTATCAATGTCCCCGCACAGGTAGAGGGGAGGGTAGAGGAGGGGAGGATCTATTTGAATATTAAGGGGGACGGCAGCGGCCTGTTGATCGGTCGGCATGGTCAGACCTTGGATGCCATCCAACATATAGTGGGAAGGATTGTAGGGAAGCGGCTGAGGGAGAAGAGGATAGTTGTTGTAGATACAGAGGAGTATCGTGAGCGCAAAAGAGAGACCTTGGAGCGGCTGGCGCGGCGCATGGGAGAGAAGGCCAAAAGTACAGGAAGGGTGGTTAGCCTACAGCCCATGAACCCGAGGGACAGGAGGATAGTGCACCTCGCCCTGAAAGATGACAGGGGGGTAGAGACCAGAAGCGAGGGAGAGGGGGAGTTGAGGAGCATAAAGATAATCCCCCGGACAAGGGGTGGCAAAGAAATGTTCCACGTGAAACACTGATCTGAACCAGGGGGCTTTGCCCCTCGCGTCTTTCAACAGAGAAATTTCTGACGAGCTGTTGCCCGTTTACCCTAAAGGACAGGATCCCTTAAAATCTCAAACAAGCTATATCCTTTGAAAGAGCCTTTATGGAGAATGGTGTTTCAAGGAGATGATACTGACACCATTGCAGCCCTAGCTACCCCTTACGGAGAGAGTGGCATCGGCATTGTGCGCATCAGCGGTCCGGAGGCGAAGAGGATCGCGGAGAAGGTCTTCCGGCCGAAGAGGGGCCCGGCACTATTACAATCCCACCAAATACGTTACGGAGAGATCGTAGATCCCAAGGAAGAGGGGATCATCGATGAGGTCCTTCTTACCTTTATGGCCGCCCCAATGACCTATACGAGGGAAGATGTGGTGGAGATCAACTGCCATGGTGGTTTTTTTGTCCTTCAACGGGTCCTGGAGGTGGTTTTGCGAGAGGGGGCCAGGGAGGCTCTTCCTGGGGAGTTTACCAAGAGGGCCTTTCTTGCAGGGAGGATAGACCTCGCACAGGCTGAGGCCGTCGCGGACATCATTCAGGCCAAGACCGAAGAGGGGCTGCGTCTGGCAAGGGAACAGCTTAGGGGGAGGCTCTCCCAGGAGGTGGAAGGGCTGCGGGGGGAGCTTTTGGGAATCCTTGTACCCATCGAGGCGTATATAGATTTCTCTGAGGAGGATATAGATCCCCCATCTATGGAGGGGGTAAGGGAAGGGATTCATCGCATCGTAGCCAAGGTGGATGGGTTGATAAGGGCCTATGAGGATGGGCAGGTCTACCGGGATGGGGTGAAGGTGGCCATAGTGGGAAAGACCAATGCGGGGAAATCATCCCTTTTGAACCAATTGCTGGAGAGGAAGCGAGCCATCGTCACCGCAATCCCCGGGACCACTACCGATGTCATCGAGGAGGTCATAAACCTATCGGGGGTCCTTATCAGGCTCACGGATATGGCGGGATTGAGGGATCCGATGGGTGAGGTGGAGCAGGAAGGTGTGAAGCTCGCCGAGGAGAAGGTCTCAGAGGCCCATCTGATCCTCCTTGTGCTGGACAGAAACCGCCCCCTGGACGATGAGGATCGAAGGATCTTTAGAGAGTTGGAAGGTAAGAAGATAATCGTTGTTCTCAACAAGATAGACCTCCCTCCCCGACTTTCAGAGGAGGATGTAAGGGGGGAAGTGGGTAATAGGGACATCTATCCTATATCCGCCTTGAGGGGGGATGGGATTGAGGGGTTAAAGGCAGCACTGGTGGATGCCATCGCGAAGGGGAGGGCGAGGAGTGAAGGAGGGGAGTTTATCCCCGTAAATTTGCGCCACAAAAGGGTGCTGGAACGGGCGAAGGAGGTCCTTGAAGGGGTCTCGGAGGGATTAGAGCAAAGGATACCCTGGGACCTTGCCGCCATCGAGACCAGAAGGGTACTCGACACCCTGGGGGAGATTGTAGGAGAGACGACTTCTGAAGAAGTCCTGGGGGAGATCTTTTCTCGATTCTGCATCGGAAAGTAACAGCAACACCTCGTAATGCAAACGTTGTTATAAGTGCCCGGATGGAGAGGGGGAACAGGGGCTACTCCTCGGCACCTGCTCCCCCTCATTATTGGCTAAGGCAGCAACGTGGTTTTAGTAAGTAACAGGGAAATTTTTTCATTAATTTACAAAAAATCCTCACTTCAACTACAAATATCCACTGAACAAAGTCCACTCCCTATCAAAACTTTCCTTAATGATTGATGCGAAATTTTTGCGGAGTTAGTGACAAAAATTGTCACCCGCCTTGCCTGCGTTTTTAATAGGAGCAAAAAATATCATGATTACAACTGGTTAGGACATGTTCTTTATGGCATGAGAGTTGCTTGTTATGGCTAGTAAGGGAGAAAAAACGACAAAGATAGGGATCGACATATGGTTGAGCGCCGTAAGTATAAAAGGTTGGAGGTTCCTCTTCCATTAAGAATGAAGCTGTTGGGAATGGCCGAATATGGGCGAGGGATCAAGATGATAACTAGAAATGTCTCCCTTGATGGCCTCTTAATAGAAACACAGATATTCTTAGAAAATGATATCCTTTTAATTCAGAAAGGAGAGGAATCCGTAAAACTGGATTCTTTCCTGGTATCGAATGGAAACCCCATAGAATTGGATATAAAGGTACCCCCAGATGGCAAAATGGTCAGAGCGACAGTAAGGGTTAAATGGTATTACCTTGGCTCAAGGGGGGAATCATATTATTTTAGGACAGGGATCTCCCTAGAAAAGATGGGAGTTGAAGATGAAAAAAGGTGGGCAAATTTTATAAGGACCACAGCTTAATTACAAAACAAGAGGAGGGAGAGATAATTATATCTTAAATTAATTATTGGCATTCATCCATGAGCTTTGGAGTTTTAGGACCAGTAAGGTAGACCATGTTGGATTGCTTGGGTGCTATCTTCTTTGATGTCCCCTTCGATCGTCCGGTTGTCTTTTACGGCCGAGAAAAGTCTGTCATGGCAGGTTATAGCCAGTGTAAGATATCCAACCCGTAGACATATAATAGCTGAGGGGTTGCAATCTTTCCAAAATTTTGCTATCAAGTTTTTATATCCCCAAAATCTGTTCTTGTTTAGGTGTAGGAAAGCCAGATGGTTGAGCGCCGTAAGTACAAAAGGTTGGAGGTCCCTCTTCCATTAAGAATGAAGCTGTTGGGGACAGCCGAAAGTGCGCAAGGTGTCAAGGTGTTCACTAGAAATGTCTCCCTTGATGGTCTCTTAATAGAGGCACAGGTGTTTTTGGAAAATGATATCCTTTTAATTCAGAAAGGAGAGGGACCCGTAAAACTGGATCCTTTCCTGGTATCGAATGAAAAATTGATAGAATTGGACATAAAGATACCCCCAGATGCCAAAATGGCCAAAGCGACAGGGAGGGTTATATGGTATTACCTTGGTTCAAGGGGGGAATCATATTATTTTAGGGCAGGGATCTCCCTAGAAAAGATGGGGGTTGAAGATGAAAAAAGGTGGGCAAATTTTATAAGGACCACAGTTTGACTATAGAATAAAGCCTTTTATTGGGGGGAGAAATGCAGTCAGGATACCAGCCTCCCTCTTTTTTGTTTTTCAGAGTAGTGGCTGTATAGCCTAGGGTTTGTCGTTTCAACATACATAAGCTCTACCCATGCCTCTGTCACATCAGGATGAAAGCCCCAAAGTTAACCCCTGAAGAGACCTTCTTTACCCCTGACCCGCTGTGTCTCGGGTACTCCGGTTCCTCATGTACGATTGGTCCTGAAACACACAATCTTGAGGCAGCTCGGGGAAGGCGTTTCTTCACCCCGTTGTGCTGAATAATTAGGCGTTCATGCAGCGCTAACCGCTGATACCTCCCACTTTTCATCTCTAACGCCCTCCCCCAGTATCCCTCTAAGGATACCAAAGTGTTGCGTTAGATTCTTGAGCCTAAGTTACTTGACAAAAATCAAAAATTGCTCTTTATTTATTGTAGTGATCTGTTAAAGTGTGTTGATATATTCAACACACTTTACAACAGCTCCACAAGACAATTCGCTCAACTTGGGGGGATACCAAATCTTGATCAGCCGTGATGAAGTTTTGCTGTTAGTTGCATGTGCTGCTGCTCTTGAGCGTGGAGGTGGAGGCTCTTAGCAAACACCAGCCAAAGTAAGAGTTTGAAAAATGGGAGGAGGTGGGAAAATCAGCTAAGCAGAACTTTTTATTCTGGAGAGGAACTGTGAAGTTCTCTCAAGAGTAACTTAAAAAGGCCCAAAAGGGCTCCACAATTTTTTAAAATGGGAGGAGAAATATGCCATACGATGCCACCAAAATGTCCGATTGGCAGATTGCGGAGGATGCAGAGAAGAATATGCCAGCTCCTGAGGAGTGGCGGGAGAGACTGAACCTGCAAAAAGATGAGGTCATTCCTTACGCTAGGCTCTGTAAGCTCGATTTTATGAAGATCATCGAGCGACTCAAGGATAGGCCCGATGGTAAGTATATTGAGGTAACCGCCATTACCCCTACCCCGTTGGGTGAGGGCAAAACGACAACCACGATGGGTATCTTAGAGGGTATGGGCAAGCGGGGCAAGAACGTAGGAGGGGCCATTCGTCAGCCCTCTGGCGGCCCCACCATGAATATCAAAGGGACGGCTGCCGGCGGGGGGAATGCACTCTGGATTCCTATGACTGAATTTTCCATGGGCCTTACCGGCGACATCAACGACATCATGAATGCCCATAACCTGGCCATGGTAGCGCTTACTGCCAGAATGCAGCACGAGCGCAATTACAATGACGAGGAACTGACCAAACGCAGTGGGATGCGTCGCCTGGACATTGACCCCACCAGGGTGGAGATGGGCTGGATCATAGACTTCTGCGCCCAGAGCCTCAGGAACATTGTCATAGGCCTCGGCGGTCGCATGGACGGCTTCGCCATGCAATCCAAGTTCGCCATCGCCGTGAGTTCCGAACTCATGGCCATTCTGTCCATTGTCCGGGACCTGGCTGACCTGCGGGACAGGCTGGATAACAGTACTGTCGCCTTTGATAAGAAGGGTAGTATTGTCACCACCGGCGACCTCGAGGTGGGAGGTGCCATGACCGCCTGGATGCGCAACACCATCAACCCCACCCTGGGCTGCACCGTGGAGTATCAACCGTGCATGGTGCATGCCGGCCCCTTTGCCAACATCGCTGTGGGCCAGTCCTCCATTATTGCTGACCGCATCGGTCTGAAGATGTTTGACTACCATGTTACCGAAAGCGGTTTCGGCGCAGATATCGGCTTTGAGAAGTTCTGGAATGTCAAGTGTCGATACAGTGGCCTCACGCCGCATGTGTCAGTACTCACCACCACCATCCGTGCCTTGAAGATGCACGGCGGTGGCCCCAAGGTGGTGGCTGGCCTTCCCCTGCCAGATTCCTACGCCAAGGAGGATATGGGACTTTTAGAGAAGGGCATTTCTAACATGTTGCATCACATCAACATCATCAAGACATCAGGTGTCAACCCGGTGGTGTGCATCAATGCCTTCCATACCGATACCAAGGGAGAGATTGCCATGGTCCGAAAGGCAGCCGAGGGGGCTGGGGCACGCTGTGCGGTCAGCGAACACTGGCTCAAGGGAGGCGATGGGGCACTCGATCTGGCCGATGCAGTGATGGAGGCATGCGAAGATAAGAACGATTTCAAATTCCTCTATCCCACGGAATTGAAACTGCGGGAGCGGGTCGACAAGATCGCCAAGGTGGTCTATGGAGCCGATGGCGTGTCGTGGACCCCTGATGCAGAGGCCAAGGCCACGATGCTTGAGAATGACCCCAAATATGATGACTACACCACTATGATGGTGAAGACCCACCTGAGCCTGACGCACGACCCGACGCTCAAGGGTGTCCCCAAAGGATGGACCCTGCCCATCCGTGACGTATTGATCTATTCTGGGGCAAAGTTCCTCTGCCCGTGCGCCGGAATCATCAGCCTTATGCCGGGTACCTCCTCTAATCCTGCCTTCCGCAGGGTTGATGTGGACGTGAAGACCGGTTTGGTGAAGGGGCTTTTTTAAGGTGACCACCGTATCGTTGAGCGATGGGTATTTGCTGAGATGATTCGAAAATGGGTGTTCTTTAAAGACGTGCTGTTGAATTTTTAATCAGGAGGTGACGAGTGTTACATAACCTGCCGTTGAGTTGCGAGGGAAATATAGAAAAACCTCGCCAATATTTTCAAATAATCGTAGATATTTTTAATACCTTTTGTCGGAAAAGGTCTTGACATTCAACAGGGAGCTTATTACATTGACCGTGTAAATTGATCTTTTAAAGTGGACACTTTGTTGGGAGAAAATGAGGTTATATCTGGGGACCGCAAGGGTGGTGCTAAGCCGAAGGCCTTCAGCGACGATGAGCATGCATGGCACCTGTTCAGAACGCTGAGGTGGAAAGACGACATCTGTTGCCTCTACTGTGAATGTGACCAGGTGAAGCGTCACAGCAAGCGCGGCGGAGGGATTCAGTACTATCGCTGTAAAGCATGTGGGAAAAATTTCACTGATGCAACAGGGACTATCTTTCACAGACTCAGAATACCGTTGAGCAAGGTCTTTTATTTTGCTCATCTGTTGAATGTGGGAACGCCGGTAAACAGAATTCACAAGAGGTTGGGTATCGCGAAGAGCGCTGCCTTTCGGTTAGCCAAAAAGCTGAGGACTTCCTCCTGGTATGATGAAATTACTACACTCTTGGAGAGAGAGAAAGCGACCGGGAATATCACAGCAAGGCAAAGGTAGCGATGGCGATGGAGCTAACAACCCGAGCGGAGTACAAGTACACGCCGTACCATAACGCTGAAGACGGGATGTGCACGGCCTCCCGGATATCACGAAAGGATAAAGGGATTCATACGAAGTGATAACGGAATGTACAGGAGGGTGAACCATGGCAGCTAAGATCATAAAGGGAACAGAGGTAGCAAAGGAAATCCGAGAGGAACTTAAAAAAGATGTGGAAGGACTCAAGGAAAAACATGGTATAGAGCCGGGGTTGGTCACCATTCTGGTGGGGGAGGATCCAGCCTCGGTGAGCTATGTGACAGCAAAGCAGCGTATCTCCAAAGAATTGGGGTTTTACTCCATTCAGGACAATCAATCCCCTGATATCTCCGAAGACGCCCTTCTTACCCTTATCGATAAGTACAATAAGGACCCCAAGATCCATGGCATTCTGGTACAGTTGCCACTACCCAAGCATATAGACGAGACAAAGGTCCTCTATGCCATTGATCCCAAAAAGGATGTAGATGCCTTTCACCCCGTGAATGTTGGGAAGCTCCTGATTGGAGAACCCGATTTTCTCCCCTGTACCCCCCACGGGATCTGGCGACTGCTGATCCGCTCCGGGGCACAGATCGAAGGTGCAGAGGTAGTGGTGGTGGGGCGCAGCAACATCGTCGGCAAGCCAATCGCCGCCATCCTCATGCAGAAGATGCCGAACGCCAACGCCACCGTAACAGTTTGCCACACCCGTACCAAGGATATGGCCTTCCATACCAGGAGGGCGGATATCCTCGTCGTGGCCGCAGGCCGTCCCAAGGCGATAACCGCAGACTTGATAAAAGAGGGAGCGGTGGTGATCGATGTGGGCGTGAACAGGATCGGCAAGACCCCTGAGGGGAAGGCGATCTTGGCAGGGGATGTCGATTTTGAGGAGGTGAAGGAGAAGGCCAGTGCCATCACCCCCGTACCAGGGGGTGTGGGCCCCATGACCATCACCATGCTGATGCTCAATACCGTGAAGGCGGCCAAACTGGCGGCCGGAGTGGCCCAAGGAAAGGTATAATGTCCTTTAGTATCGCTATCTCTGGCAAAGGTGGGACGGGAAAGACGACCTTGAGCGCCGTGATTGTGCGCTATTTGGTCCGTTTGGGCAAAGGGCCTGCCCTTGCCGTAGATGCCGATGCCGATGGAAATCTCGCGGAATCCCTGGGGCTGAATGGGGTAAAAACGGTAGGTGCTGTCCTGGAGGAGATGGAGAAGAAGGTCTCCCAATTTCCGCCAGGATTTTCCAAGGACGACTGGCTGGAGGCGAAATTAACCGAAGTAATGATAGAGGAGAAAGGGTTCGACTTTTTGAGCATGGGCAGGGGTGAGGGGCCTGGGTGCTACTGCTATGTGAACAGTATCTTGCGCAGGATCATGGACGTCCTCGAACAAAATTATCCCTATTTAGTCATGGACAATGCGGCGGGGATGGAACACCTGAGCAGGAGGACCACCAGAGAGGCAGACATCCTTTTTCTCGTCTCCGATCACTCCATAAAGGGGGTCCAGAGTGGTGCGAGGATCGCCGAGCTTGCCAGGGAGTTGGAGCTCGATGTCAGAAAGATGGGGTTTGTGATTAATCGGGTGCCCGGGGAGGTAAATCCTGTAATCCGCCAAAAGGTGGAGGAGACGGGCCTGGGGATCATCGGTTCGATCCCCGAGGACGGCCTGATAAAGAGGTTTGACTTAGAGGAGAGGTCGTTGTTGGAGCTTCCTGAGGACAACAAGGTGGTGAAGGCAGTAAAAGAGATGGTTGAAAAGAGTTTGTAAATTAAGGAGGGTGGGGAAGATGGTGCTAATTGGAGAGAATTTACATATCATTTCCCAAAAGGTCTCCGATGCCGTAACCCAGAAGGACAAAAAGACCCTGCAACAGATGGCCACGGAGCAGGCCGAGGCAGGGATGGACTACATCGACCTTAACGTCGGGCCGGCCCGCAAGGACCCAGAGGTCATGGGCTGGCTGGCAGAGGTCGTCCAAGAGGTGTTAGATGTCCCCCTCGCCTTGGACAGCACGAACCCTTTGGCGGTGGAGGCAGGCCTCAAGGCGGCCAAGTGGCCTCCATTGATCAATTCCGCCTCGGGAAAACAGGAGAGCAAGGAGAGGATGCTTCCCTTGGCAGCCAAGTACGATTGTGAGGTGATTCTCTCTGTGCTGACCGACCAGGGCATCCCCTCCGATGCTGAGACCAGGGCCGAAAGCATCATGGATACGGCGGCCTATGCAAACGATCTGGGGATCGAGAATGAGAGGATGTGGATTGACCCTATCTTACTCCCTGTCAGTGTGGCTCAGCAGGGGGTGGTGGCATGTCTGGAGTTCACCCAGATGTTGCCGGACCTCCTTCCGGGGGTAAAATCTACCATTGGACTCTCCAACATCTCTAATGGTGTGCCAGAGGAACTCCGAGGGATACTCAACAGGACCTATTTGGTGATGTTGCAGCGATACGGCATGCATTCGGCTATCGTCGATGCCTTTGATGCCGAGCTGCGGGACTTGGTGCGAGGTAATCTTCCAGGGGTCGTTGATGTAATCCATAAGGTCATGGATGGAGAGGACGTGGACCTAGCCTTCCTCCCTCCCAAGGAGAGGGATTATGCCAAGACGACCAAGGTCCTTGTGGGAAAGATCCTCTATTCCCATACGTGGTTAGAGACATAAACAGGAGGTAGGGAGATGAGTTATAGGGCACCGGTAGAGGGATATAAGGGGAAGATAGTCGAGGTAGTAATCGGAAAGGGAGACAGAGCGGTGAAGATAGGGGGAGAAAATATCCTCGCCTTTAACCAGACCTTTGATGAAGGAGAATTCCCCAATCCACCCAAGATTGCCTTTGAGGTCTGGGATATGGAGCCACAGGGGTGGGCTCCATGGGTCCTGGAACCATACAAGGATGTAGTCTCCGATCCTGCTGCCTGGGCGAAGAGGTGTGAGGAATTGGGGGCTGATTTTGTCTACCTCTACCTCATCAGTGCTGATCCGAATGAGAAGGATACCCCTCCCGAGCAGGCAGCGGAGTTAGTAAGACGGGTCTATGAGGCTATTAATATCCCGCTGATTGTATACACGACGGGGAATGAAGGGAAAGATCCTGCCGTGCTCACCAAGGTGGCCGAGGTCCTGGGCGGGGAAAATCTGCTGTTAGGGCCGGTGATAAAGGAGGACTTTGAGCCTATTGCCAACGCCGCCAAGGAACATGGCCACTGTGTGGTCTCCCAGGCCCCAGTGGACATCAATCTCCAAAAGGAGCTAGATGTGAAGCTAGCGAGAATTTTGCCCCGGGAGAAGATCGTCCTCGATCCCCTGGCCTCTGCCCTTGGGTATGGAATCGAGTATTGCTTCTCTGTGGCGGAGAGGACCAAACATGTGGGGGTCATGTTCGAAGATGCGATGATGCAGATGCCGATCATAGCCAACTTCGGCGCTGAAGTCTGGAAGAACAAGGAGCCCAAGGAGAGAGAAGAGCTGGGGATCGCCTGGGAGGAGGTGACGGCGATCAGCTACTTTTTGGCCGGGGCCAACATCTTAGTGATGAGACACCCCGAGGTGTTTAATGTGATAAGGGAGATGATAAGCTAGGAGGGAGAAAATGGAGGGAAAGAGGAAGAGAGAGAAGATAGAAAAGATCATCAGGGCAGAGGATGAGTGGGAGCCTATCGGGCACACCCCGATGCCGCATGTCACTGATCTAAGAAATTGGGACAGGCGTCTTTTGCAGACCTATAAACCATTTTACGCGCCCTTCTGCGATCTCTGTTGCCTTTGCACCTATGGAAAGTGCGATCTCACGGGTACCAACCGCGGTGCCTGCGGCATTGATATCTCTTCCCAACAGGCCCGAATCGTGACCCTCGCCTGTTGTATGGGCATGAGCGCCCATGCAGGCCATGCCGCCCACATCATTGATTACCTGATTGAGAAGCATGGGGAGGATTACCCCATAGACCTGGGGGATCAGGTAAACGTGGAGTGTCCCAATATACGGACTGTGCTGGGGCTAAAGCCAGAGACCCTGGGTGACTTGAGAAAGGCCATCGAATATTGTTCAGAGCAGCTTGTTCATATTGTATCCTCTACTCATACAGGTCAGGAGGGAGACCCTGTAGACTATGAATCTAAAGCCCTTCATATAAGCATGCTCGACCATGTTTCCATGGAGGCGGCAGATGTGGCCCAGATCGTCGGCTTCAAGTTTCCCACCTCGGTGGCGGATACCCCTATTGTGGATATGGGGTGGGGGGCGGTCGACAAGAGCAAGCCAGTGATCCTGGTTGTTGGCCATAACCCTGCCTGTTCCACGGAGGTGATAGACTACCTGAGGAAAGAGGGCTTGGAGGACAAGGTGGAGGTCTGCGGGATATGCTGTACGGCCCTGGAGACCACCCGTTATTCCGACAAGGCCAAGATCGTAGGACCGCTGTCCCGCCAGCTCTTCTTCCTGCGGACAGGGATTGCCGATGTGATCGTATCCGACGAGCAGTGTATCCGCACGGATCTTACTGATGAGGCGAGCAAGGTGGGCTCGGTGGTCATCGCCTCTTCGGACAAGGCCTGCCGGGGCCTGGAGGAAGTGAGCGATAGGCCGACGGATGAGGTGGTGAAGGAGATGGTGGATAACGGAAAGCACTTCCTCATCCTCGACCACGTCAAGGCAGCAGAGGTAGCGGTCAAGGCCGTCCTTCAGCTTGCCCCCAAGAGGAAGAAGGAGCTAATTGATGAGAACAAGGCCAAGGAGCTGGCCCAGTCCTGCAAGGAGTGTAATAGCTGTGAGCAGGTGTGTCCCAATTTACTCCCCTTGAGCTCTGCCATTAAGAAGGTAGCAGAGGGAGATTTCGAGGAGTTCAGGAGTTGTTTTGAGCGCTGCATCGGCTGCGGCAAGTGTGAAGAGGCATGCCCTCAGGACGTGCCCATATTCAAGTTGATGCAGGCGGTGGCAAGCTGGGACACCTGGAAGTGCCGCGTAGGAAGGGGTCCGGTGATGGATACCGAGATCCGCAAGGTGGGGGCCCCGTTAGTGCTGGGGACCATTCCAGGGGTCGTCGCCTTTGTGGGTTGCTCTAATTTCCCCGAGGAGATTGACGAGCTGGCGGAGATTGTAGAGGAATTCGCCCGCAGGAAATATATTGTGGTGCTGACGGGATGTTCAGCGATGGTGATTGGGATGAGAAAGGATGCAGAAGGAAAGACCTTATATGAAAAGTACCCACCGGAGTTCGACGCAGGCTGCATAGTAAACATCGGTTCCTGCGTGTCCAATGCCCATATCACGGGGGCGGCCATGAAGATTGCCAACATCTTCGCCAATCTTCCCCTGAGGGCCAATTATGAGGTCATCGCTGATTACGTCCTCAACCGGGTTGGGGCCTGCGGTGTGGCGTGGGGGGCCATGAGCCAGAAGGCGGCCTCTATTGCCACAGGGTGCAACAGACTCGGCATACCGGTGGTTCTCGGTCCTCACTCTTCTAAGTATCGTCGTCTTTACCTCAGCCGTAAGGAGGAAGATGACTGGACGGTGATGGATGGGAGGAAGAAGGAGCTGGTAGATACCCAGGAGCCATCACCGGAGCACTTGGCTTATGTAGTGGAGTCCAAGGAGAGGGCGATGGTTACTATTGCCAAGTTCTGTATAAGGAAGAACGACACCCCTCAGGGGAGGCAGATTAAGCTCAATCATTATATTGACCTCCACAAAAGGCTCCTGGGCGCCCTGCCCGATGACCTCCCTCTGTTCGTGCGCACCGAGAGGGATATACCCATGTTCTTTAAGAAGGAGGTTCGTCAGTACCTGCAGGAGAAGGGGTGGGAACCGAAGCCCGTGTTGAGCTTGCCCACCTTTATCGGGACCTATCCTACCAAGGTCCCGCTAGATGCGGTGATAAAATAAGAAAGGAGGAAAGGAGATGGCGCACCCATACCATCTAGTGAATATCCTTACGGGGACCAAAGGGGCTGCGGAGATGAAGGATGCCAAGCCCCTGGCCAAGATCATCACCAAGTCGGCCCGTCCCCTCTTGGTTGTGGGCCCCCGCACCTTGAGTTTTCAGCTCAATGAGAAACTCCTTATTGAGTATGTTATCGAGATCGCCAAGGTGGGGAATATCCCCATCTGCGCAACAGCCCATACCAACAAGAAGTTCTTGGAGCTTGGGGTCACACCTGATACTACCTATGACGTCATCGAGATCACAAACCACCTGAAGGACCCGGAGTGGAAGGGGGTCAGGGGCGAGGGAAATCACGATCTGGTCGTCTTTGTTGGCTTCCGCACCGATTTAGGAAACCAAGCGCTTTCTACTCTGAAGCACTATGCCCCTCACCTGAACACCATGACCCTGTGCAAGTTTTACTACCCTAATGCGACTTTTTCGCTGCCCAACTTCCGCAAGGATGAGGAGTGGAAGGCGCTTTTGGAGGGGATAATTGAAGGGTTGAAATAAAACAAAAAAATAAGGAGGGATGAAAAATGCCTGAGTTTCACGTCGACATAGGGCCTCAATACGAAGGAGAGAGGGTGAGAAAGGAGGACCTCTATGTGGAGTTCGGGGGTCCTAAGGTAGAGTACAAGGCAGAGTTGGTCTTCATGAAGGGGCTCGATGAGGTGGAAAATGAAAAGGTGGAGATAATTGGACCTGACCTAAGTGAGATGGAGAAGGGAGGAAGCTACCCTTTGTTCGTCGAGATCTTCGTGGCAGGGGAGCAATTGGAGGAGGATATGGAGCCTGTAATCGAACGAAGGCTGCACGACTTCTTCAACTACATAGAGGGTGTCTACCACATGAACCAACAGGATGATATCTGGTATCGCATCAGCAAGGACGCCTACAACAGGGGGTTTACCTCCCTGAAGGAGCTCGGGGAGATACTCATCTTCGAGTATACCTCCGACATCGAACTCATCGAGCAGATGCAGGTCACCTTCTATACCGAGGAGGAGAAGATCAAGGAGAAGGTGGAGATGGCCCGTCAGATCTATGAGAAAAGGAGGGCCAGGGCCAGGGGATTGAAAGAGGATGATGTGGAAGAATTTTATGGTTGTGTGCTCTGCCAGAGCTTTGCCCCGACCCACTGTTGCGTCATCACCCCCGAGCGTATCGCCAACTGCGGTGCCATCAATTGGTTCGATGGACGAGCGGCCTCCAAGATGGATCCCGAAGGCCCCATCTTTCAGGTGCCGAAAGGCGAGACCATCAGTGTTATAAAAGGGGAATATAGCGGCGCAGATGAGACCATCCAGGAGAGGTCCCTTGGTTCCGTGGAACAGGTATGGATCCATAGCGCCATCGAGTATCCTCACACATCGTGCGGCTGCTTCCAGGCACTCTACTTCTACATCCCTGAAGTGGATGCCTTTGGCATCGTACACAGAGATCATAAGGGAGACACCCCCCTGGGGATGCCCTTTTCGACCATGGCCGGTGAGGCTAGTGGAGGAAGGCAGGTAGAGGGAATGTGTGGGATGGCGCTGGAGTATATGCGCTCGCCCAAGTTCTTCCAGTACGATGGTGGGATGAAGAGGGTGGTCTGGATGCCCAAGGAGGTGAAAGAGCGTTTTAAGGATGTTATCCCCGAAGACCTCCACGACAAGATCGCCACGGAAGAGGATACCATTGATCCTAGTGAACTAGCCGAGTGGCTGGAACAGAAAGGGCATCCATGGATCACCGGTGAGGCCCAAGAGGAACTGGAGGAATTTCGAGCGCAGGAAGAGGGTTAGTAGCAAGGAAAAAATGGAGGGTTGTCATGGCCGTCAAAGGTACAGATCTGGTAAAGCTTCTGCCAAAGAAGACAAAGTGTAAAGAATGCGGATTCCCCACCTGTTTTGCCTTCGCCATGAAGTTGGCCACCGGGGGGACGGAGATCAGTGCCTGTCCCCACCTCTCGGATGAGGTGAGGGAGCAGATAGAGGAACTCCTTGCACCTCCCATCCGGCCCGTCGCCATCGGGACAGGGGATAAGGCCCTGGTGATCGGTGATGAGGAGGTGATGTATCGCCATGAGAAAACGTTCTTCCATCAGCCAGGCATCGGCGTTCTCGTCACCGATACGGATGATGAAAAGGAGATAGAGAGGAAGGTCAAGTCGGTGGAGGAGATGAAGTTTATCTGGATCGGCCATGCCTTAAAGGCCGACCTGGTAGTACTGAAGTCTGCCTCTGGCGATAAGGGAAAGTTCCTCTCCCTGGTGAAGAAGGCCGCGGATATGACCGATGGAGCCCCCCTTGTCCTGATGGCCGATGATATCGATACTCTCCTGGCGGGTCTGGAGGCATGTGGTAAGGAGCGTAAACCCCTTTTGTATGCCGTCACGGAGGAGAATATCGACGAGGCCATCAGTAAACTGGGGCAGGCAGAAGTCCCACTGGCGGTCAAGGCCGACGGCCTGGAGAAGATCACCGCCCTTACCGAGAAGCTGAAGGAGGCAGGGCTTCAAGACCTAGTTGTGGATGCTGGGTCCCGCACGCTGTGGGAGGCGGTAAGGGACCAGATTTTTGTCCGCAGGGCCGCCCTCAAGCAGGGGTATAAACCATTAGGGCATCCAACTATTACCTTCCCCTGTTTCATGGCAGATGATTCGAGGAAGGAGTTGGCCATCGCCTCGGCCCTGCTGACCAGGTATGCGGGGATCATCGTCCTGTCCGATCTGAAGGAGGATTATCTCTTTCCGCTCGTGGTGCTCAGGATGAACATCTACACCGATCCCCGGGTACCCATGGCGGTGGAGGCAAAGATCTACGAGATCAACGAACCGACCAATGTATCCCCAGTGCTGCTGACCACGAACTTTGCCCTGACCTACTTCTCCGTGGCCAATGAGATAGAGGCGACTAAGGTCCCCACCTATCTCGCCATTCAAGATACAGAGGGATTGAGCGTGCTTACCTCATGGTCAGCGGGGAAGTTCAACGGAGAGACGGCAGGAGAGTTCATCAAGAAGAGCGGGATAGAGCAAAAGACCAAAAACAGAAGGATCGTCATTCCTGGCCTCCTCGCCCGGATAAGGGGCGAACTGGAGGATGAACTGCCTGAATGGGAGGTCGTTATCGGTCCCCGGGATGCTGCGGGGATTTCCTCCTTTCTGCCCGAGTTGGTGGGACGGTCTTAAGTGAAGGAGGAGGATGGCAGAGGAACTACAGGAGGTGCTGGCCCCCTATCCTGTGGAAAGACGCTACCTATTACGTATTTTGCAGGGTGTCCAGCAGAAGATGGGGTATATCTCAGAGGAGGCATTGGAAGGAGTGGCTTCCCATTTAAAGATCTCGCCTGCAGAGGTCTACGGCGTGGCCACCTTCTACAACCAGTTTCGTTTTATCCCTTACGGTAAGCACCATATCGTGGCATGTCTGGGGACGGCCTGTCATGCCATGGGGGGCCAGCTCATCCTGGACGCCTTTGAGAGAGAGCTGGATATCAAGGCAGGAGGGATAACCCCAGATCATGGGTGGTCTTTGGATCGGGTGGGGTGTATCGGGTGCTGCACCAAGGCGCCCGTGGTGGTGATCAACGATGTCATCCATGCCAAGATGAGCCCTTTCAAGGTTGAGGAAGTACTGGCAGGTTTGGGGCTGGAGATGCGCAAGGAGAAAGAAGAGGAAGAGGCGGGTGAAGGGGAATCTCAATGATCTGCAAAAACAGGCACAAGAAAAGTGGGAGGAGTTAGAGGAAAGCTCCTTCACTATACGCATAGGAACCCCCACCTGCGGCCGCGCAGCGGGGTCCTTAGACACCCTCCAGGCCTTTCAGGAGCGGATAAAAAAGGAAGGGGTTGAGGCCCATATTATTGAAGTAGGATGCATGGGTTTATGCTTTGCCGAACCATTGGTCATCATACACAACCCTGATTCCGGTCTTCCCCCTATTTTATATGGCTTCATTACCCATGAAAAGGTTCTCCGGCTTGTAGAGGGTTTTATCCTGGGTGATGACCCCTGTCTGGAGCTGGCGCTGGGAACAGTGGAGTTTAAAGAGGACGGCACCCCCTATATCCCCGAGATGCCCCGCTTTGAGATCGAGGAGCGGTTGGTGCTCAGGAACTGCGGCTATATAGATCCTTTGGACATCGGGCAGTATCTAGCTAGAGGGGGATATCTCACCTTGCAAAAGGCCCTGAAGATGACGCCGGAGGGGATCATCAGGGAGGTTGAGCAGGCGAGGCTGCGCGGCAGGGGGGGTGCTGGATTTGACACGGCCCGAAAGTGGAAGGCCTGTTACCAGATGGAGAGAGGACCGAAATACCTCATCTGCAATGCTGATGAAGGTGACCCCGGCGCATTTATGGATAGGGTAGTCCTGGAGAGCGATCCCCATTCGGTGATTGAAGGAATGGTTATCGCCGCCCATGCCCTTGGTGCTTCCCAGGGGTTTATATACACGCGGGCGGAGTACCCGCTGGTGATCGAACGACTGAAGATTGCCCTCTCCCAGGCCAGGGAGATCGGGGTTATTGGGGAAGACATCCTCGGCAGCGGCGTTAACTTTGATATAGAACTGGTTGAAGGGGCAGGGGCCTTTGCATGTGGTGAAGAGACCGCAATGATCGCCTCTATCGAGGGACGGAGGGGAATGCCCAGACCGCGTCCTCCCCATCCTACCGAATATGGCCTGAACGGTGAGCCGACGGT
This sequence comes from Deltaproteobacteria bacterium, assembly GCA_030672385.1. GTDB lineage: Bacteria > Desulfobacterota > B13-G15 > B13-G15 > RBG-16-54-18 > DAOVGN01. The sequence continues at coordinate 24,869 of DAOVGN010000053.1, forward strand.
AGTAGATAACGTGAAGACCTTTGCCTTGGTGACGCGCATCCTGCAGCAGGGGGGGGAGTGGTTCAGCCAGATAGGCAGCCCCAACAGTACCGGGACCGCTGTCTTTGCCCTGGCAGGACGGGTGGAACAGATCGGGCTGGTGGAGGTCCCCATGGGGACGACCCTCAAGGAGGTCATCTTTGAAGTTGGGGGGGGCATAACGAATGGGAGGACCTTTAAGGCCGTTCAGATCGGCGGTCCTGCCGGGGGCTGTCTCCCGGAGAGCGCCCTTGATCTGCCCGTTGACTACGATTCCCTTAAAGAGGTAGGGGCGATCATGGGTTCTGGGGGGATGGTCGTCCTCGATGAGAATAACTGTATGGTTGAAACTGCCCGTTTCTTTGTCGATTTTCTTGCACGTGAATGTTGTGGCAAATGCACCATGGGGAGGTTGGGCGTCAAGCAGATGCTCCTCATACTAGAGGATTTTGTGAAGGGTGAAGGGACGGAAGAGGATCTTGATATGCTCGAAGGGCTAGCCCACGATGTACGTGAGGGATGCCTCTGCAATCTGGGCGGCAGCGCCGCCAACCCTGTCCTCACCACACTGCGTTACTTCCGGGATGAGTATGAGGCCCACGTAACGGGAAAACGCTGTCCCGCCTTGGTCTGCAAGGAGCTCATAACGTATTACATCCTCCCCGAGAAGTGTGAGAAGGGATGCGATCACTGTGTCCTGACCTGTCCCACGGAGGCGATTGCTACCGATGAGAAGACGAGAAAGAAGAAAATCCTACAGGATAAATGCGTCAAGTGCGGGACATGCATTGATGTCTGTCCCCCTGAATATGATGCTGTTATAAAGGTATCACCTCCTGATCGGGTAAAAGAGCTGGAGGGAGAGGCAGGTGGCTGAAAAGGGGTACGTTGAAATCACCATCGACGGACAAACGGTACAGGCTCAAGAGGGGGAAAAGATACTCTGGGCGGCCCTCGATGCGGGGATAGAGATACCACATCTGTGCGCCATCAGGGAGGCACATCCACCCTTGGGTACATGCCGGCTCTGTTTTGTAGAGGTTGAGGGAGAAGGGGTGGTCGCCTCGTGTGTAGAACCCGTGAGAGAGGGTATGGTGGTCCATACTGATGGTGAGCGGGCAAAGACCCTGCGCAGGAGGGCCATGGAGTTGCTGCTTGCCGACCACGACCTGGAGTGCAAGACCTGTGTCAAGGAGGGGAACTGTGAGTTCTTACAGATGGCCATCTCCATGAAGGTGAAAAAACCTAAAAACCTCCACCCCTTCCCCCGGGAGGAGTTGCCCGTGGATGACAGCCATCCCCTCATTATATTTGACCCCAACAAATGCATCCGTTGTGGAAAGTGTGTGTGGGTCTGCAGGGAAAAGGCGGAGCTTGTTCCCTTCGACTTTGTATATAAAGGTTATGATATGAGGCTTACCACCTTCTTGAGCAGACCCCTCGGTGAGACTAACTGCACTGGCTGCGGGGAGTGTGTGGAGGTCTGTCCGGTGGCAGCCCTCTATTTTCGGAAAGCGTGATGAAGAAAAAGTCAACGCAAGAGGAGGCCGTTGAGCTGGCCTTTTCCTCGGCTCAGGAGAAGCTGAGAAATATGGATCCAGAGGAGGTGGCCAAACGAAGTGCCTCTGAATGGCGCAAGGGTAATGAAGAGGGATATCTGGAGCTTACGTTCTTGAGCCGACGGTATCGGGTCGGCCTACCCGAAGCAGAGGTAAGGGACGAGGCGAGAGAGGAACCTCCTCTGGTGAGGAGGGTACTCATCCTCCACTATCTCATTGGGTCCCAAGGGGAAGAGCTGGCTAGTCGGTGGATAGACTTCCGCAGTCTGCCCGGTGGCACGGCATACTATCCTGTCTTTAGAGGTAGGGTGATCGCTCGCCTGTTGAGGTTATTCGGAAAAGGGCCCGAGGATCTGGTCTCAGCAGCTACACCTCTGGGTGGACGAGAGATAGAAATGGCTGATGTAGCCACCGAGATCCCTGCCTTTGCCCGTGTCCCCGTAGTCCTTGCCCTCTGGAGGAGTTCCGATGAGTTTGGGCCAGAGGGGACAATCATGTATGATGCCACACTCCCCGCTTACCTGGATACGGAGGATGCAATTATAGTGTGTGAAGAGATTATGGGAGCGATGAAGAGCTATGTCAGGACCGTTTAATTTTTTAGCAACAGGTGTAGGTAGTCTACCGTTTCGAGATCCGAAGGAGGCGTGTGAGCTGGTCTTCCGCTACTTGTCTGAGGCACCCCATTGGCCACAGTTACCGCAGGCAAACGCAATAGAAGGTATGATTGATCAGTTCGCTGAAGGGATGCCAGGGGTGGTGGAAGAAGGGGATCGTGTTTATGTGCGCCCACTGGAGCCATATGAGGAGTGGGAACTCTTCTATGAGGAATATGAAGCGGCTGACCTTGACTTTTTTGCCATCAGCAAGGATCGGGCCAGGGGGTTACGTAGCTTTCTAGATGAACTGACCCATAGGAAACCTCCCCCCTACGTGAAAGGCCAGGTCACTGGACCCATCACCCTCGGGCTTTCTCTCAAGGATGAGGGGGGAGCGGCGATCTTCTTCGATCAGAATTTACAGGATATGCTCGTGAAGCTGGTGGCGATGAAGGCCCGATGGCAGGAGATGACCTTTAAACACCTCTTGCCGAACGTTCAAACGATCATCTTTATTGATGAGCCGATCCTCAGCAGTTATGGTTCTGCCTTCATGAACGTCAGCAGGGAAGGGGTCATCACCGCATTGCGGGAGGTAGTAGATCACCTACAGGGACTCACAGGGGTACATATTTGTGGCAATACCGATTGGCCCATGGTCATGGAGGTTGGCCTCGATATCATCGATTTTGATGCCTATAACCATCTTTCAAGTTTCGTCATCTATCCTAATGAATTGAAGGCGTATCTGGAACGTGGTGGGGCGATTGGCTGGGGGATTGTACCCACCGACGGAAAGGCATTAGAGGGGGAGGAATCGGCGCACCTGGTGCAACAGCTACAGGAGGGTATAGATTTGCTCGTAAAGGAAGGTGTCCCAAAGGAACTCCTATTCGAGCAATCCCTCATTACCCCGAGTTGCGGCGCCGGCTCACTGGGTGAGGCAGAAGCGCGAAAGGTCTATCAGTTAACCCGAGAGGTGTCCGATCTGCTCAAGAGCAGGCTCGTTACGTGAGGTAAAGACCAAACCTTCTCTGTGTGGTGGGGAGTGTAAATAAAAGCTACATAGTTGAGGCGTACAGCATGCTGTACGCTGGGATCGGTGAGGCCGGAATGGCTGTGCTATCCAGCTATCCCCAGAATACGGGTGAATGTGAGCTGAAGGCGATCGTTAATTACTTGCTACGTTCAAGGAGTAGCTACCAATGATTTTCTCTATTTCACTATACGTTGCGTTGGTCCTTTTCGGAATGGGCCTGCTTTATAAAGTTTTCAATTGGTTTCGATACAAAATCGGTATAGATGCCAGAGAGATCACAGCCTTAGGAAGGGTTTTTGCAGCCTTCAAAGGAATCCTATTGACCTTATTCAGCGCAAAGATCCTTACCCTTTTGAAGGTCTTTGTCCTTGATGTTGT
>DAOVGN010000020.1 GCA_030672385.1 Deltaproteobacteria bacterium
CTTACTGTTTGTGAAGGGGCGATAGACAGTTTACCGGGACTTGTAAAACCGCTTTTTCCAGAAGTCAGCTGATTTCAACAGATTTGTAAAAGGGGACATCCTATAGTGCCTCCTGTCAAGAGGAAGATATAACATTACTCTCATAATATCATAAGAAAAAAGAGGGGCACCGTTACGGGCACAGTCCATGATTTCCCAAAAAAAGAGGCTGGCCCACAGAACGCCAACCCCTCAAAATTATTACCTAAAAATGGTGCCGAGGGACGGAATTGAACCGCCGACACGGGGATTTTCAGTCCCCTGCTCTACCGACTGAGCTACCTCGGCCTCTGGCAATAGATAGCCCAAATAGACTGACATGTCAAGTTTTTGTACTCCTCCCCCAACCCTGCACAGACATCCGCTTTCAAATGATAAAAATTGTCACTAAGATGACACCCTGCGACAGAACAGACGGCAATGACCGCGTCGCCGATATATTTATCGATCATCCCCTCCCAGCGGAATATGATATCGGTGAATCTTCACGAAGACCCCGAGGTTTGCCATTCTCACGTGCTTGAGCCCGGCGGACCTGGTCGCCTCATAGGCCGAGAGCATCTGCTCCAGGGTGGGGGAGTGGATCTCCGTGAGGTCCACTTCCTATACAGCCCCTATCCGCTTGAGCTGGACCATCAGGATGGAGATGGCCGCAGGAGTAACCCCCGATATCCTGCTGGCCTGCCCCAGGGTCATGGGTCTGATGGTCGAGAGCTTCTCCTTGATCTCATTGGAGAGACCGGGGGTGTCGTCGTATCTCATATCCGCCGGTATTCGTACCCGCTCCATCCGCCGGAACCGTTTCACCAGTTCCTCCTGTTTCCTGATATAGCCTGCGTACTTGACCTCCAACTCCACCTGCTCCACCACCTCCCGGGGCAGGGAATCGGAGGAGGGATCGAAGACATTCAGGTCTTTGTAGGCGAGCTCTGGCCTTCGCAAGAGCTCTTCAAGGGAGGTGACGTTCTTAATGGGGGTGCTCCCCATGGCCTTAAGCTTATCGTTGATCCCCTTGGTTGGTCTGATCTTGACCTCCTTGAGCCGCTCTATCTCCTGAGTGATGGCCTCCTTTTTCTTTGTGAACCGATGGTAGGTTTCATCATCCACCAGGCCGAGGCAATAGCCTTTATTCAAGAGGCGCAGGTCGGCGTTGTCCTCCCGCAAGATGAGCCGGTACTCGGCACGTGAGGTGAACATACGATAGGGCTCCGTAGTTCCCTTGGTGACCAAGTCGTCGATCAGGACGCCGATATAGGCCTCGGAGCGGTCGAGGATGAAAGGCTCCTCGCCCTTAACCTTCAGGGCAGCGTTTATACCCGCCATGATCCCCTGGCCGGCCGCCTCCTCGTAACCGGAGGTCCCGTTGATCTGTCCAACGTGATAGAGTCCCTCTACCAGCTTGGTCTCCAGGGTGGGCTTGAGCTGGACTGGGTCAACATAGTCATACTCAATGCCGTAGCCCGGGCGCATGATCTCCACTCTTTCCAAGCCCTCGATGCTGCGCAATGTCTTGAGCTGAATATCCAGGGGAAGGCCTGTAAAGAGACCGTTGCAATAGTACTCGTGGGTACGCAGGCCCTCGGGCTCCAGAAAGACCTGGTGTCTCTCCTTTTGGGGGAACAGGGCTACCTTGTCCTCCACCGAGGGGCAGTACCGGGGTCCCATTCCCTCGATTATCCCGCTGAAGAAGCATGAGAGATCGAGCCCGCTGCGGATAATCTCATGGGTCTTGGGATTGGTATAGGTGATATAGCAGGGGAGGAGTTTCTTCGGGAGTTCCCTAGTGGAGAATGAGAAGGGGCGCGGGGGGTCGTCGCTCTCCTGCTTGCTGAGGTGTGAAAAGTCGATGGTTTTGCCGTCCACCCGGGGAGTTGTGCAGGTCTTGAGCCGTCCCAAATCGAAGCCGATCTCCCTGAGGTTCTCCGAGAGCCGCACCGAGGGGAGTTCCCCCATCCTGCCGGCGGGGAAGTTGGTGAGGCCGATATGGATCAGGCCGTTGAGGAAGGTCCCCGGGGCGATGATCACCGCTTGGCCATAGAAGACCTCATGGATGTTCGTTTCCACCCCCTCAACCCTTCCATCCCTGACCAGGATCCTGTCCACCAGGCCCTGTTTTATCTCCAGACCGGGCTGGTTCTCCAGGACATACTTTATTCGCAGCCGGTAGGCCTGGCGGTCGGACTGGGCCCTGGAGGACTGCACCGCGGGACCCTTGCTGGTGTTCAACTTCCGGAACTGGATGGCCGTGGCGTCGGTGTTCTTGGCCATCTCCCCGCCCAGGGCGTCGATCTCCTTGACCAACTGTCCCTTGGCCAATCCCCCGATGGCAGGGTTGCAGGACATTAGGCCGATGGTGTCTATGTTTATGGTGAGCAGGAGGGTCTGACACCCAAGCCGGGTGGCTGCCAGGGCCGCCTCGCAACCCGCATGTCCCCCACCCACTACAATCACATCGTATCTCTTGGGGTGTATGATCATCGCCTTGTACCAATGATTTTTTATAGTATAGCATCTTTCCCCTGCTCCTGAAACTGGCAAAAAATCGGCAAAAGGGTACAATAGATTTAAGACCTCGAGGGAGATAATGTGCCATTTACTGGCGGATCTGTCCTTTTTGTTCCACCTTGCCTTCATCATCTTCGTGATCATGGGGGCCTTCCTTGTGTGGCGGTGGCCTTGGGTGACCCTCCCCCACCTTGCTTCAGTCGTCTGGGCCTTGGCGATCGAATTTCTTAATGTTCCCTGTCCTCTGACCCCCCTGGAGCAGATGCTGCTGCGAAAGGCAGGTGAGGAGGCATACCGGGGTGGGTTTGTGGACCACTACATCGTCCCCCTCATCTACCCCGATGTTGGGCCCCATTTTCACTACGAGGCAGGTGCCTTTCTTCTGGCTTTGAACCTCGTCCTCTATGGACTGATGATCATCCGAATCCGGTCACAGAGATCCAAGCGGTGATGGTTTGTTGACCGTTCGGGGGAGAGATTATAGAATGGGTAGTGTTGGCACAAAGGTCTTTGGGGGAGAGGATGGCTGACTTATTGGGTCTTCTCAAGGCTCGCAGGAGTATCAGGCGCTACCATAAGAAGGAGGTACCCCGGGAGGTCATCGAGAGGCTGATCGAGGCGGCCAGGTGGGCCCCCTCGGGTGCCAATATCCAGCCCTGGCACTTTGTAGCGGTGACGAGGGAGGATCTGCGTAAAGAGGTAGGAGATCAGGCCAAATTCTTGTTTGTCAAATCCCGCCATGTCTCCGAGGCCCCAGTCCTCATTGTGATCTGTGCTGATACCAAGAGTGCCTTTCACCTGGTGGACTGTAGTTTGGCCGGGGCCAACATCATCATGGAGGCGACCTCCTTGGGGCTGGGGACCTGTTGGATCGGGGCCTTTAATGAAGTAAGGATCAAGGATATCCTCGGGATTCCTGCGGGGATGAAGGTGGTGGGGATCATCACCGTTGGCTACCCGGCGGAGAGACCATCACCCCCTCCCAAGCTCAGCATCGAAGAGATCCTCCATTGGGAGGGGTTTGGCGGTACAGGGCGCAGTGTGCGAAGGAGCATGCTTCGCTCTGGTCCCCTCTCGGTATTGCCCAGGATCTTAAAGATGATAATTCGTTTCAGATAGGAGTGACAATGAGACATGAGGTGAAGGTGTTGCAGCCAGATGGGGTGGTGCATACGGCATGTGAACTCTGTCCCTGGGGATGCGGGATGGAGGTCCAGATCAAAGGGGGGAAAGTAGAGAGGGTACGGGGGGACAAAGGCCACCCCCTTAACGAAGGGGTCCTCTGCCCGAAGGGAGTTTCAGCCCTGGAGGTTGCCTTCTCACCTCATAGGATTACCCACCCTATGAAGCGGGAAAAAGAAGGGTGGAAGAGGATCTCCTGGGATGAGGCCCTGGATATCCTCTCTGCAAAACTCATTGATATCAAGGAACGATTCGGGCCCCAGGCCTTTGCCGTGGCCATAGGCATGCCGATCCTCCTGGGGGGAAACACCACAGTGAGCTTCCTGCGGCGTTTTTGCGATATTTACGGTACCCCCAACTGCTTTTCAGTGGAGAGCCTCTGTTATCGCTGCCGCATCATCGCCTATATCCTCACCCTGGGGAAGTTTCCGGTGGCCGATGTGGCCAATGCCAGATGCATTGTCGTCTGGGGAAACAACCCCCATCACTCAAATCCTCCCCTGGCGAGGAGGATCATCAAGTCAATCGACAAAGGGGCCCGTCTCATCTGTATCGACCCGCGCAGAACCGAGATGGCCAAACGGGCGGATCTCTTCCTCCAGGTCAGGCCCGGAAGCGACTGTGCGCTGGCCCTGGGGATGATGCACGTCATCGTCGAGGAGGATATCTTCGATCATGAGTTCGTCAGGGAGTGGACAGTCGGGTTTGATGAACTTCGCAGCGTGGTTGCCAACTATCCACCTGAAAGGGTAGAGAAGATCACCTGGGTCCCGGCTGACAAGATACGGGAGGCAGCCCGACTCTTTGCCACCGTCAAGCCGGCTTGCATAGTCCAGGGGACCAATGCCCTGGACCAGCACACTGTGGGCATCCAGAATGCGCGGGCAGTAGCAATCCTGCAAGCCCTCACCGATAATATTGATAACCTGGGTGGCTTTATCACCTCCTCCCGTGTCCACATCAACCCTATCCGCCTCACTGAACGGATGTCAGGTGAGCCCCTGGGGGTGGATCAATACCCCCTCTTTTATGAGGTTTGGGGGAGGTCTTTTGGGGAAGGGCAGACCATGGTTTTGCCCGATGCACTGCTGTCGGGACAACCTTATCCCATCAAGGCGCTCTTCGTGGCGGCCTCCAATCCCTTGCTGACCTGGCCTAACTCCCAGAAGGTGAAGAAGGCCTTCGAGACGCTGGACTTCATAGCGGTCATGGATCTCTTTATGACGCCCACTGCTGAGATGGCCCACCTCTTTTTGCCGGCCGCCACTTTCCTGGAGCGCACCGAGCTGTGCGACTATTACGGTACGTTGCATGCCATTCCGTATGTCACCCTGAGGAAGAAGGTCATGGAGGTGGGTAAGGCGTGGTCCGATCTTCGGTTCTGGTTCTCCTTGGCGCGCACGATGGGCTATGATGAGCTCTTTCCCTGGGAGGACGAGGAAGAAGCCATACGATATGCCTTAGAGCCAACCGGGTTGAGCATGCAAGATCTTTATGAACATCCTGGGGGTGTGCCATTCGGGAAGTTGCGGGTCGATCAATACAAGCAGAAGGGGTTCGCAACCCCTTCGGGCAAGGTAGAGTTATACTCCCAGACCCTAAAGGAGATGGGGTACGACCCCTTCCCGATGCATCGGGAACCCTTCGAAGGTCCCCTGGAGGGGGAGCTGGTGAAGGAGTACCCGCTAATCCTTACCACCGGGGCGCGAGACGTACACTTTCTTCACTCTGAATTTCGGCAGATCGAGAGGCTCAGAAAGAAGAGGCCTCATCCCACCGTACAGATTCACCCGTCAAACGCCGGTGATCTCGGCATCGAGGATGGCGATGTGGTGGTTGTGGAGACCCGCCTGGGTTCCATACAGCTCAGGGCTGAAGTCACCGATGATATCCTTCCGGGTGTTGTCCAGGTACCCCATGGGTGGGAGGAGGCAAACGTCAATCTCCTTACCGACAATAGACCGGCCGATCCCGTAACCGGATTTCCCGGCCTCAAGGCCTTGCTCTGCCGCATTAGGGCAGGGTGATGAGTTGACACCGTAAAAAGGATAGCGATGGTATTAATCTTAGGTAATTGCAGAGGGTGCTAAAAAAATAATTGAAGGTGTGCAAAAGTTTATATCGGTGAATAATCCTCTACAAGGGCAGATATTGGGACTGAAGAGGAGGGGGCCCGGCTGACAGCCGAGATGTTAACAGGGAGGGTTAGGCTCAAAACGGCGAGCACCCAGAAGGTGTTGACACCCACCATAACCATCAAGGCAGATGGGACGGCAGAGGTGGCTGCCCAGGCCTCCAACCTCGAAGACGGTCCCCACGCCGCCACGGTGGAGGTCCTGGACGAAGGGGGGCAGGTGATAGATTCCCGGCAGAAGGTGTTTATTGAGTTGGCTGCTTAAAGTTTGTTAGATAAGAATATGTATGATGAATTTTTTGAAGGAGAGGGCGATGAGAAAAATTAAGGTGATAATGGCAGCAATCGGGATTTTTCTGATCTTTGGTGTGATTGGTCATGGATATTCAGAAGAAAAGGACGCACAAGAAGTACCCGAGAGAGTCACTGTAGGGCAGTGGGAGTTAAAGCTTTTGTGGCAGAAGGATTTAAGAGGGGTGTTTGGACGAGAGGTTGCACTTGGAAGCTATGGTAATTTGGGTCCAGCCATAACCATGTCATCGGATGGACAGTATATAGGGGTAGATATTCATCCCTGGGATAGAAAAACATATGCTCCTCCTCCTGAAGATTCAAAAGGAGTTTTCTATTTCTTAAACAGAGAGGGTGAAATCCTCTGGTCGAAGCGTCTTGGGGAAAAACAGAGGGGAATGGTTTCAAAGAACGGTTCAACTGTGCTTCTTGACGTAGCAAGAGACGAATTAGACACTGAATTTTTTGTTTTTGATATTACAGGGAAACAGATCGGGCACGGAAGACAACCCTATCCTGTAGAGCTTTCAGGAAATGGGGAGTATATCTTGGCCTTTAGCCTCATGGCAGTACATGAGGCTGTACTTTATGACAAAAGAGGTCGGCTGGTGTGGAGACATACCTTTAAAAATCCTTGGGGTGGTAATGCTAAGATAATGGATAGCGGAAATGTGGTGTTGTTTGATAAAGGAGATATTTTGCTGAAGCGGCCAAATGGTCAGGTTCTCTGGCGCTTGCCGAACCCAACAAAAAGTAGGTGGTTCGACATTCCCGATGATGCAACGGCAGAAGAGCCGAATATAGTGATCTATACTGAAGAACCCGAAGATAGGAGCAAGGATCATATATCTTTACTAAATAGGAAGGGGAAAGTTATTTGGGAGGTCAATCAATTTGTGGATACTCCAAGCATTGAGTATTTTTCTGTCTCTTTTAGCAAGAAATCTAAAAGGATAGCCAGTGTTGGATGGAGGGAAGTCAAAGATAGAAAAATATCTGGGTTTTGGGTATGGGATACTCGATCAACTAATCCTATAATTGAACAGGCAGTTTCCACATATATTGCCGGTTACGATCTCCATCCCTCAGGAAATGTGTTGTTTGTTCAGGGACGGGGACACACAGAAGGGGATCCCGGGTGGTGTTTCGATAACCACTTACTCTTATTGGATTTAGAAAGTCATAAGACCGCACAGATTCCCAGTTATCACTTTAGTCTTAGTCCTGATGGAACCTACATAGCGGTTGGTAGTCCTACAGGAAAAATATCCTTTTATTCGGTAAAAAAGAGATGAAGGCCGTTAAAATATCTATTGTTTTGATAGCATTAGTTGTCGGAGTTTTTGCTTTTATCGCAGTTTCCAGGGCTGAGGACATTCTTTGGCCTGTGCCAGGAACATTTCCCAAAGATTTGACTTCCGATTTTGGGCCACGGAATGTTAAAAAAGGCAGCGTAATGCACGATGGGATAGACTTCCCGTCAAAGATGGGAACGCCTGTTAAATCAGTAACAGACGGGATACTTTACCGGCAGGGAGTTATCGGAAACTATGGTTATGCTGTTATGGTGAAGAGTGGAGACCTGTATTATCTTTACGGGCACTTATATGACCCGAAAGACGAGGCAACTCCCAAAGAAAAAAGGCTGAAGTTAAAAACTGGAAAAATCAAAAAGGGCCAAATCATCGGCTATGCTGACACCACAGGAAGAGCTGAAGGCCCCCACCTCCATCTCACGGTGGCAAAAAATTGGCCGGATGAAAATAATGTAGAAAAATTCAATCCTCTCGAGCTTGAAATTTTTAACTACGCAGCCACTCCGCCGGTTATCACGAAGGTGGAAGTTAAAGGAGGCAAAGAAACCCTTTCAAAGGTTGAAGACAGATATGTCTTGAGGGGGAAAACGCTATTAAAAATAGAAGCCACCGTAGAGGATACGGAAAAGGACCTGAATGAGGTATCATTTTCAGCCACATCAACTCCTCCCATGAGTCATAAATTTACGTATCCAACAAAGAACTTCAGTGAGTACAAGCTGAAAGATGGTGTATTAAGCAAACAGGGTCTTCCCATTAAGGTTAAACCAGGAGAGACAGAAGGGAGGGATAAGAGCAGGGATACCTTTATGTTGGACTGGTCATTATCAAATGTTGAGGCAGAGGACTTTGACCTAAATATAGAGGCAAAGGACATAAAAGGGAAGAGTGCCCAAGAATCCATTGGGTTTACTTGGGCTGGCATAGCCTGCTTAGCAGACTTTGAGGTTCTGGATTCAGAGGACAAGCCAATAGAGGTTGCCACCAGGAGTCAGCCGACCGTTGATGTAAAGCTAGTTCCTAAGGATGATATAGGCAGGTTTATTCTTGAGGAGCCTGGTTGGTCTGCTAGGTTAGGCCTTGCCAGCGCTTCTCAGGTGATAGAGCCTGAGATTACCTATTCAGAGAACGGGAAAGAGGCGAGCTTTAGATACACTGCCACAGGTCTCGAAGACGGCCCCCACACAGCTACGGTGGAGGTCCTGGATGAGGGCGGGCAGGTGATAGATTCCCGGCAGAAGGTGTTTATTGTAGACACCATTCCACCTGAGATATTGAAGGATCAATTGGAAGATATTAAGTATCGAGTAGGTCGTGTAATTTTTCCCAAAAGAAAGATAGTTCCTATTTCAGCTACAGGGTTCTTCATCCCCATTAAAGAGGAAGGTTCAGGGGTGGAGAGGGTAGAGGTGGAGGATGCAGGGGGAGCAAAGACATTTACAGACTCGGTCTTTAAAGGAGAGAGTGGTCAGCTCTTCTTTTCCCTGCCGGTCGAAGGCTTGCCCTATGGGGAGCGTACGGTAAAGCTGCGGGTCTATGACCGGGCGGGCAATGTGCGGGAAAAGACATACCGATTTAGATCGTATTCGGCCCCAATATCCAGGCAAATTGGGAGTGGTATAGAAGAGGGCTCAAAAAAGATAAGGCAATATTGTTATTGGATTAGGTATGGAGGTACTTACAGACCCGAACCTATGGTTCAGACCATGGAGGGTTCTCGGGGTATAGGGAGTATAGGTGGTATAGGGATGAATGCACCCTTGTTCATCAAGGCAGACAAGTACACTGTCCCTAGGTCGACCTCACCTTATGTGAATATCACCCTTGACGAAATGAATGAGTTTACCGGGTGGAGGGTATGGAAGGTCACCCAGACGAGGCGGTCAACTGATACTGTGGATACAAGCCTGAAGATAGAGGGGCCTCTGTACATCGACTTTACCGTCAAGGATGGCGCTATCATAAGGATGGAGCCAGGTTCGAAGATGGTCGCTGAACTTCGCGTCGGATTAGAAGAAGCCAACCTTCAACTGGAGTTCTTTTATAACAGCGAGGCAAACTCCCTTGATGCATTGTGGAAGGGACGTACTGCAAGAGACCTCTTTTTTGTCTTAGACCTCGACGGAATAGAGGTCATTCCCACTGATGTAAGGAAAGATGGGTTTCGGCACTCGCCCATAGGGGAAGGAGATCATCAGGTAGTCCTCTCGGTCTATGATCGCCTTTTCAACAAATGGTATAAATCCGGAGGGGAGTTCAGCGTCAATCTTGGAGAACCTGAGATATCGGACTTCACGTATGTCCCTGAGGATGATGCATTCAGTGCACGAATTTCTGACAGTGGAACAGCGCTGAGGGACCTGGAGGTAGAACTCTATATCAATGGCGTGGAATCGCTGTTTGAGTTTGATCGTACAACGGGCGAGCTGACAGGTTTTCTCTATGATAAGCCGGAGCTGGGGATAGTCACGGCACAGTTGTTTGTGACTGATAAGGCGGGCAACAGGGTTACCTCTATTGCAAAGGCGCAGTTTTACACCCCAGAGGGGGGTATAGTTCAGGTGAGCGCCGTCTCAAATGCCTCTGTTGACCTTGCGGACCTGCCTCTGGGTGTGACCATGGTGACTGAGACAGGTAGATGTACAAAGAAATACAGGAGGGAAGATGAGTGTTGGGTAACAGTGACCGAGGAGTGTAAGAGGGGGGGCGTTGGTAGAGTTGTGGGGATCTCTGAGGCAGGGTTACGGGAGATATCGCGAGATAAAAACGCCTCAGCAGAATTTGGCAAAGGGTATGGCGATCGTGAGGGGAGAGGGTTTGGAATATCGCTTCTGGACAGGGTTAGAGGGAGATATTATAAAAAGACCGTAAAACGTATAGACACCTGTCCCCCCATCATCTCAGGCCTGAGATACGATGAGGGAAGCCACAAGGTGAGGGCAATGATCTCTGATAGATCGACCCCTTTTTCTGATCTGCGCATCCGGTATGCGGTCAGTGGTTGGTATTATCAGTATTGGCGCAGTTACAAAGCCCCTGGTTTTCGCATTTCGTCCAGGAGGGGGGGATTTACAGGGGATCTGGCAAGGGATGAGAGGGAGATCTATCATGCCTGGCTCAACGTCCATGATGGCTATAGTGGGGCCCATGGGGACTTGACCATCCGCATCCCCAAGAGGCCTCCTGATGTGGGTTTGAGTTTTGATGAGTTCTCCGGCTCGGAGCACAGGGGGTTTTTGAACTCCCTTGGCCTTGAGCACCTTTTGGTGGGGGAGTACTCTGACATCTCAGGTATTGATGAGGGCCTCACCGAGCTGGAGGTCGATGGGGTTATAAAGAGGAACTTTATCACCTATGGGAGAAAACCGACGATGCTCCTCTATTTGGCCGATCTCGCAGATGGAAAGCACAGGGCAAGGCTGAGGGTGGCGGACAATGTCGGCCTGGAGAACGAGGCCCATCTGGTCTTTGATATCAACTACAGGCCCCACATCTATAACTTCGCCTATCAGGGGGATGTGGAGGGTGCCCCGGTCTTTGTGGCCTTTATCAAGGATCGGGGATTTGATGTAACAAAGGAGGGGATAACCTTGACCCTTGATGAAAGGGAGATACCCCGAGGCCAGTATTATTACAATCAGGAGACGGGTTTTTTCAGTGTATCTGGCCCTATAGAGATCACTGAGGGGCCTCATAGGGCGGTGCTCAAGGTGGTTGATGGCCGCGGCAACAGGGCCGAGCAGGACCTTGCATTCGGTGGTCCTCTGGCGGTGGAGGTGCCATCA
>DAOVGN010000045.1 GCA_030672385.1 Deltaproteobacteria bacterium
AGCATGTAGATACCATCGGAGATAGTTCCCATAATATTTTCTTGTTCCGCGGCTATTCTGGCAAGATCCTCTTCTGTCTGCTTCTGCTCGGTGATGTCGCATCCCACACCGGTAAGTCCGATAACTTTACCCTGCGGGTCTTTCAAAGGAACGGTACTCCACTGATAAATTGCCGGAGAGCGACCTTTCCTGAGAAAACTACCGGTTACTTCGCCGGCGCCTTCTTTTAAACCTTTTGTAACCGCTTCGGCAACGGCTGTTCTGTCTTCTTCAGCAAAAAGTTCTACGATCGGCTTGTCCCTCAGTTCTTTGGCAGAAAGACCGCTAACTGTCTCTGCCACCTTGTTCCAGTTGACCAGATTTCCGCTCATATCGAGCATGTAGATACCATCGGAGATAGTTCCCATGATATTCTTTTGTTCGGCGGCTATTTTAGCAAGCGCTTCCTCTGCTTTCTTGCGTTCCGTGATGTCCTGCAATGTCTCAATAACTGCTATAATCTTTCCTTGTCTGGTCTGTAATGGACCAGCATCAAAAATGATATATCTTTCTTTGCCACCCAATTTCGGATACCAGTCTTCAGCATGAATACCATTTGGTATAAGGTTGGATTTTGAGTATTTTTTATAAAGACTGGACATTCCCTCAAATTTACCGTCAATTACAATATCGGCAACGCAGGGACGCTTATGGCTATAAAATGCCTTCCAATGGTTATCTGTACCAATTAGTTCATCTGCTTTTATGCTGGTAAGTTCTTCGCATGCCCTGTTCCAATATATGACCTTATGTTCTGAATTAATGGCAAAAGCTGGGATTGCTGACCCTCCAATAACCCATCTGAGTCTTTCCTCACTTTCTCGTAGTGCCTCCTCTGCCCGCTTGTGCTCAAATTCTGATTTTTCCAGTTCAGCTACTCGTCGGCGCTTTTCAGCCAATTCATTTCTGAGTTGCTCTTTTGTCTTATCTTCATCCTTCATCTTGTACAACTCCAAAGAAAAAGGCCCTACCTCTTCTTTCCCTTGAGGCCGATCCAGAGGCTTACAAGGAGCATGAGTGCAACCCCAATAGCAGCCCAAATACCTGAGGCCGTTGTTGCTTGGGGAACCGGCAAGAAGTCACCCATCTTCTCCACCCCCTTCTTTTTTTAGTCCCCACCCTTGTGGCTTTGCAGTTGAAACGAGGGGTTTTTGCCTATGGATGGAATCTTCTCCCCTCTTGATTATATTTTATCACCTTTTCCATGATCGGGCAATAACAAGGTCATCTAGGGGTTGATACAAGCGTTTATTCGGTTTTTGTACTATAACCCTATAAAATGTTGTTTACACCAAAAGAAGACCCTCTCCACACCAAGACCCCCCGTAGCCTGTTTGACAATGTCCTCTCTGTTATGATAGAGAAGAGTGTTTGAACCCCTTAAAAATATTGCTGAAAAATGTTTCCTAAGACCATAGAGTGGAGGGATGAGAGGATCTTCCTCCTCGATCAGAGGAGATTGCCCGAGGAGGAGGTCTATTTAGAGTGTGCTGATGCCGCCGCGGTGGCCGAGGCCATCAGGACCCTGGCCATCAGGGGAGCGCCGGCCATCGGGATCGCTGCCGCCATGGGCATCGCCCTGGGGGCATTGAGGATAGACAAAAGGGACTTTCCCTCCTTTTTTCACGAACTGCTCTCCATCTGCGATACCCTGAGACAAACCCGCCCCACGGCCGTCAATCTCCGTTGGGCCTTACAGAAGATGAAGGGAGTATGTGAGGCCCATAAGGGGATGGATGTGGGGGTGATCAAGGAGCGCCTGGTTCAAGAGGCCCTCGCTATCTTGGAGGAGGATATAGAGACCAACAAGATGATAGGAAAGGCGGGAAAGGACCTCATACAAGATGGCGATACCATCTTGACCCATTGCAATGCCGGGGCCCTGGCCACGGGAGGATACGGCACCGCCCTGGGGGTAGTCAGGAGGGCCTGGGAGGAGAAGAAGGGGATCAAGGTAATCGCCACGGAGACCCGACCTCTCCTCCAGGGGGCCCGCCTCACCGCCTGGGAGCTTAAAAAGGAGGGGATCCCCGTAACCCTTATCACCGACCATATGGCAGGATACCTCATGCAGAGGGGGGAGATAGATCTGGTCATCGTCGGGGCGGACAGGATCGCCCGCAATGGGGATGTGGCCAACAAGATCGGGACCTATACCCTTGCGATCCTGGCCAGAGAACATAGCATACCTTTCTACGTGGCTGCCCCCCTCTCCACCTTTGACCAGACTATAGCCATGGGGGAGGAGATCCCCATTGAGGAGCGGGGCGAAGAGGAGGTCATCGCCTTTGGGGGGGAGAGGATTGTGCCAGAGGGGATCAGTATCCGCAATCCCGCCTTCGACATCACCCCACACCGATATGTAAGCGCTATCGTTACTGAAAAGGGGGTGATACGCCCTCCCCTTGAGGAGGGCCTGAGGCGGATCTGGGGAGAGGGGTATGAAGGATAAAGCGGTTATCACCCTGCTGACCGATTTCGGGTGGGAAGACGGATACATTGGGGCCATAAAGGGGGTGATCCTCGGGATCAACCCTCAATGCCTCATCGTCGATCTGGCCCATGAGATCTCCCCCCACGACGTGCTGGGGGCCGCCCTGGTCTTGGGCCACACCTATCCCTATTTCCCCAAGGGGACTATCCACGTGGTGGTTGTGGACCCAGGTGTGGGGGGAGAGAGGAAGCCCCTGATCCTGGCAACAGAGCATTATCTCTTTGTCGGACCGGACAACGGTGTCTTCGATCTCGTGCTGAGAAGGGAGCACGGGATACGGGCCTACGAGCTGGCCGAAAAGAGGTTCTTTCTCCCTCAGGTGAGCCAGACCTTCCACGGGAGGGATGTATTCGCCCCTGCTGCTGCCCATCTCTCACTGGGGGTCTCACCGGAACAGATGGGCCCATCCGTACCCATTGAAGCAATGGTCACCCTTGACATCCCCAACCCCTTAATAAAAGGCGAAATCCTCCAGGGGGAGGTGATCTATATAGACCACTTCGGTAACCTCATCACCAATATATCACAGGAGGTATTAGGGGGATTTGCTCCAGACGATATGGTAGAGATAGAGATCGGGGGCGAAGAGGTACGTGGCCTTGTCTCTTCCTATGCCGAGGGAGGAAAATGGGAGATCATCGCCCTTTGGGGCAGTGGTAGGCTTTTAGAGGTCTCCCTCAAGGAGAACAACCTTCACCAAGAACGGGGGTGGGGGAAAGGAGAACGGGTGAGGATACGGAGGAGGAGATGATTGCAACAAGGGCTCAGGGGATGAAGTCCTTCATCGTCATGGATGTCCTGGAACGGGCCCAGGAGATGGAGCGCTCCGGTGAAGAGGTGATCCACCTGGAGGTGGGGGAACCAGATTTCGACACCCCTGAACCCATCAAGAAGGCCTGTCTGCGGGCCATCAGGGAGGGAAAAACACATTACACCCACAGCCAGGGGCTTGTGCAGCTGAGGGAGGCCATCTGTGAGAAGTATGGGGAGAAATACGGGGTAAAGGTCTCCCCGGAACAGGTCTTGATCACCTCTGGAACCTCCCCGGCTATGTTGTTGCTCTTCTCAGCCCTGTTGGAGCCAGGGGATGAGGTGATCCTCACCAATCCCCACTATCCTTGCTACCCCAACATCATCTCATTTGTAGAGGGGAGGCCCATCCTTGTGGATACTGAAGAAGAGGAAGGTTTTCAATACCTTCCCCTGAAGACAAAGGAACGGATCACCCCCAGGACCAAGGGGATCATCATCAACTCCCCCTCCAACCCCACCGGGGTCGTCATGGAGCAGGAGAGGATGAAGGAAATCGCCTCCTTCTCCCCCTATATCATCTCGGATGAGATATACCATGGCCTTGTCTACGAGGGAAAAGAGCACACCATCCTTGAGTTCACTGATCGCTGCTTTGTCGTCAACGGTTTCTCCAAGCTCTACGCCATGACTGGGTGGCGCCTGGGATACCTCATAGCCCCCCAGGAGTTCATCCGGCCCATACAGGTAATGCAGCAGAACCTCTTCATCTCCCCCAACTCCTTTGTCCAGTGGGCGGGGATTGCCGCCCTCCGGGAGGCGCAAAAGGAGATAGAAGAGATGAGGGAGATATACAGTCGACGCCGCACGTTTATGCTCAGGAAGCTGCGGGAACTGAGTCTGGGTGTGGCAGTGGAACCCACCGGGGCCTTCTATATTTTGGCCAACGCACGGAAATACTCCCCTGATTCTTACCGACTGGCCTTCGACATCCTGGAAAATGTAAAGGTAGGGGTGACCCCGGGAATAGACTTCGGGAGCAGGGCCGAGGGGTTTCTACGCTTCTCCTACGCCAATTCCCTGGAGAACATTGAGGAGGGGATGGAACGGCTCCGAAAGTATCTATCAGTTTGCTGACAAAGTCATTTTTGACAGGCTGATCAAAAATGCTCAGATGCAAGGCGCCCGAAATCCTGAGGAGTGAGGCGTACTTGGACGTACGCTGCAACGACGAAGGACGAGGGGAACGCCGCAGATGGGCTTTTTTCAACAGCCTGCTAGAGGGCCTCTAGCTCCTCCAGGGCCTCTCTGAAAAGACTATTGGACCGGATGATCGCCTCCATGGCCTCGGTGATTTTGGCCTTGACGCCCGCCAAATCCAGCTCCCCCGCCTTCTTAGCCCACTGACGGTACTCTTCGATGTGGCTCTCGTTATGCTCTATCCAGTGCTTGATGATGATCGGCAGCTTTTCCCTGTCATTCATCTTCGCCATCCTCCGGAAAGTATTGCTCCTATCAGAAGAATCTATCACAAATCCCAACGGGTCGAAAGAGATTTATAGATTGAGATAGCCTTTCCGAGACCTCATCGATTATAATGAGATCCACAGGAGTCTATATGTTGAGGGATCTACCTACGGTGAGGGGGGCTATCTTATACGAATCATTAAAAGGGGGAAATGTCCGCTGCGGTCTGTGTGAACGCAGATGCCTCATCCACCCGGGTGAGAGGGGGTTCTGTCAGACACGCCTAAACATAGAAGGAAGGCTCTATACCCTCGTCTACGGTGCAATCAGTGCCCTGGAGTCAAGGCCCATAGAGATAAAGCCATTTTTTCATTTTTACCCTGGCTCCAGCGCCCTCACCTTCTCCACATGGTCCTGCAACCTCACCTGCCCCTGGTGCCAGAACTGGCACCTCTCCAGGAAGGCCCCTGAGACCAAAGAGGCGCGGTACATCACCCCCGAAGGGATGGTCGCGTTGGCCAGAGAACATGGAGATCAGGGCCTCTGCGTCAGCTTTCAGGAACCGACGCTCCTGTTCGAGTACGCCCTCGATGTCTTCAAGCTGGGCAGGGAATACAAACTTTATGGCTGTTTTGTCTCCAATGGCTACCTCACCCTGGATGCCCTGAAGATGCTGAAGGAGGCAGGGATGGGGGCGATAAACATAGATATAAAGGGGGATGAGGAGTTATACCGTGTCTATCTGAAGGGGGCAAAGGAGGAGGTCATCTGGCGCAATGCCCAGGCAGCCAAAGAGATGGGGCTTCATGTAGAGATGATCCATTTGATAGTAACCGGACTCAATGATAAAAAGGACAAGATAGAAAGGTTGATCAAAAAACACCTGGGCACCTTGGGGCCGGAGACTCCTCTCCATTTTACCAGGTACTTCCCTGCCTATGACTATCATCAACAACCCACCTCAATCGGGATAATGGAATTCGCTTATGAGACGGCCAGAGATGCCGGGATCTACTATCCCTATCTCGGCAACATCCCCGGCCATCGCTATGAAAACACCTACTGTCCATCATGCGGCACCCTGCTCATAGAGAGGAGCGGTTACCAGATAAGGGGAAAGTGGTTAAAGGGAAAACAGTGTCCCCGTTGTCAAAGGGAGTTAGAGACCATCGTTTAGCCCTGGACAAGGATAGTTAGGCATCAACTCTGAATCGCTAACTCCCTCGACAACCTAGCTGGTCAAGGGGTATCTTTCAGGGTGAAGCGCCATTGGCAGAAGATATCATCCGGGTGTGGGTCAGGGGGGGCAAATAGGCATTCTACCTGAATTCGGTCATCCACCTCGTGGGCAAAGCTGGCAAACTCACCCCGGTGCATCTCTTTGCAGTCAAACTCTCCCAACCCCCTTTTAAGGCGGGCCTCTTGGGTAGGGCAACTGGGGACAGTGATGATCACCTCATCTCCCTTGTCCTGGATTTCATATCCCACCAAGATATGCCACGGGAAGTACCTCAGGGCCTTGACAAACCCCTGCAGCCCCCTTTCTTCGATCTTAAACCGCCGAACCAAATCCTTAGCAGCCATCCCCGCCACCCTTGACCAGACCTTTTCGTTGATCCTCTCGGCAGTCTGCTGATCAAATTCTTGATCAACGCAAATAAACCAAAAGGCATCCATTACACGGTAATGCCACAGTAAGAATTCGATATAGCTCCTCAGTTCCGAGGCTCCCATCTTTTCAAATATTGAACGCTCCATCTACCCACCTCCCTTTACGTTTCACCTGCTACTCCTGCTCCATGTGGCAATTATAACAGCAACCAAGAAAATTAAAAAGAGATTGCTCCACGACCCTGTCTCTCAGGGTGTCCCTTTGGGCCTTGACAAGGTAGCGGCGTTATACTATGAGTCGATCAAGGGGGGCCGCGGCAAGAAGGAAGCTGCTCCCTTTTTAGTTTGACATCTGAAATGGGTTTGATATAGTTTAGGTATAAAAGTTGCATTAAAAACAGCTTTGTTTATTATGTATTTATTATGAAATACCTCGTCTTGATCGGAGATGGGATGGCTGACTATCCCGTGGATGAACTGGGAGGCAAGACCCCCTTGATGGTCGCCCACACCCCGAATATGGATTCCCTTGCGCAGAGGGGAGAGATGGGGCTTGTCCATACCATCCCCAAGGGGTACCCTAAGGGTAGTGAGATCGCCAACCTCTCCATCTTCGGATATGACCCTAAAAAGTATTACACTGGGCGCGGTCCCCTGGAGGCGGCCAGCATCGGGGCCCGGCTTGGCCCGAATGATGTTGCTTTTCGCTGTAACCTTGTGACCCTGGAGGTCATCGCAGGGGCTGTGATCATGGTAGACTACAGCGCCGGACATATCTCCACCGAAGAAGGGGGCGAGATCATCAAGAAGCTGGACAGAGAGCTGGGTAACTCCTCCTTTCGCTTCTATCCAGGCGTGAGCTATCGGCACCTCTTGGTATGGGGGGGCGGGAAAGAGATGATGGTGACCATCCCACCCCATGACATCACCGAACAAAATATCGGAGACTATCTTCCCAAAGGGGAGGGAGCCAGGGAGCTGATCAGGCTCATTACCGATGCTCAGATCCTTCTGAATGCACATCCGATAAACCAGCGGAGGCTCCAGGAAGGGAAAAGGGAGGCCAACTCCATATGGCCCTGGGGCCAGGGGAAGGCCCCTCAGATGCCGGCCTTCTCTAAGAAATTTGGCCTTAAGGGAAGCGTTATTTCCGCCGTGGACCTGATCAAGGGAATTGGGATCTATGCCGGGATGCAGGTGGTGGAGGTGCCCGGGGCCACCGGATACCTAGATACCAACTATCAGGGGAAGGCCGAATATGGGCTCAGGGCTTTAGAGAAAGACGATTTCGTCTACATCCATGTAGAGGCCCCTGATGAGGCCTCTCACAACGGAGATCTGGAGGCGAAAATAGAGGCCATCGAGGCCTTTGATGAAAAGGTAGTGGGAACCATAGTAGATGGGGTGGAGAGATTGGGAGATTATAAGATCATGGTCCTGCCCGATCACCCCACCCCTATAAGGTTACGGACCCATACCGATGATCCGGTCCCCTTTGTGATCTATTCCTCCAAACAGGATCCAGTCATAAGGGTAAAGGGCTTTGACGAAGAAGAGGCGAGGAAAGGTGGTATCTTGATCGAAGACGGCCATGAACTGATGGGACGTTTTTTAGGGCAGGGATCTTGAAGACCAAGTTCATCTTTATCACAGGTGGTGTCCTCTCCTCACTGGGGAAGGGGCTGGCCTCCTCCTCCATCGGAGCCCTGATGGAGAGCAGAGGGCTCACCATCACGTTGCTCAAGTTCGACCCTTATATCAACGTGGACCCCGGCACCATGAACCCCTTCCAGCACGGAGAGGTCTTTGTGACCGACGACGGAGCTGAGACCGACCTGGACCTGGGGCACTATGAGCGCTATACCCACACCAAACTCAGCCAGAAAAATAACTGCACTACGGGAAGGATCTATCACTCGGTCATCACCAAGGAGAGGCGGGGGGACTATTTGGGGGGGACCGTCCAGGTGATCCCCCATATTACCGATGAGATCAAACGTACCATCATGGAGCTGGCCGACGATGTGGATGTCGTCATTACCGAAGTGGGGGGGACCGTAGGAGATATAGAAAGCCTCCCCTTCCTGGAGGCCATCCGGCAGTTCAAGGTGGATGTGGGCAGGGAGAACGTCTGCTACATCCACCTGACCTTGGTTCCCTATATCAAGACTGCGGGAGAGCTGAAGACCAAACCAACCCAGCACAGCGTAAAGGGGCTGAGTGAGATCGGTATCCAGCCCGATATATTGCTCTGTCGCACTGACCGCCTCCTCCCTCCTGAGATCAAGGCCAAGATCGCACTCTTTTGCAATGTGGAACAAGATGCCGTCATTACCGCCAAGGACGTGGAGACCATCTATGAGGTACCCATCGTCTTCCACCAAGAAGGACTCGATGAAAAGATCATCGAGTTACTCCATATGTGGACCAAGGCCCCGAACCTGAGCATGTGGGAGGAAATCGTCCAAAAGATCAAAAACCCCCTGGATGAGGTGTACATCGCCGTGGTTGGCAAATATGTCAACCTGAGGGACTCCTATAAAAGCTTGAACGAGGCCCTGGCCCACGGGGGGCTGGCCAATGAGTGTCTGGTGAACCTGGAGCATGTGGACTCTGAGGAGATAGAGCGCAATGGGATCGGGGATGACATCTCCCGAGCCGATGGAATTCTCGTACCCGGGGGCTTTGGACAAAGGGGAATAGAGGGAAAGATCGAGGTCATCCGCTACGCCCGGGAGCACAGGGTCCCCTTCTTCGGCATCTGTCTGGGGATGCAACTAGCGGTAACGGAATATGTCAGGAATGTGGCCGGCCTGGAGCGGGCCCACAGCGCGGAATTCGATCCGGATACTCCCGATCCGGTCATCTATCTCATGAAGGAGTGGACAAATTATCAAAAGGAGACCGTCGAGCAGAGGCATGAGGGGAGCGATAAAGGTGGGACCATGAGATTGGGGGCCTATCCCTGTCACCTCCTGGAGGGAAGCTTCGCCTACGAGGCCTATAAAGAGGAGGACATCTCCGAAAGACATCGACATCGCTACGAATTTAACACCCGCTACCGAGAACTCCTGACCAATAAGGGAATGAGGATCAGTGGACTTTCCCCAGACAACGAATTGGTGGAGATCATCGAGATCCCCGATCACCCATGGTTTCTGGGTTGTCAATTCCACCCCGAGTTTAAATCGAGGCCCTGGTCCCCACATCCCCTCTTCCGGGAGTTCATCGGGGCGTCCCTCAACGCTAAGAGGAGTGGAGGGTGACAAAAGAGCTCCGCATCGGGGGGATAACTATAGGGGGGAATAATCCCTTGGTCCTGATCGCCGGTCCCTGTGTGATCGAGGGAGAGGAATTCGCCATCTCCCTCGCCCAGAGGCTGAAGGATGTCTCCCTCGACCTCAACATCCCCCTCATCTTCAAGGCATCCTACGACAAGGCCAACCGCACCTCCATCTCCTCTGCTCGGGGACCAGGGCTTGTGGAGGGATTGAGGATCTTAAAAAAGGTCAAGGAAGAGGTGGGCTTACCCATTCTATCCGATGTTCACAGGATCAGCGAGGTACCCCGGGCAGCAGAGGTCCTGGACGTGATCCAGATCCCCGCCTTTCTCTGCCGCCAGACCGACCTATTGGTGGAGGTCGGCAGGACGGGAAGACCAATCAACGTGAAAAAAGGACAGTTCCTCGCCCCCTGGGATATGGTCCACGTGGTGGAGAAGATCACGTCCACTGGGAACCAGCAGATCCTCCTCACCGAGAGGGGAACCTCCTTTGGGTACAACAACCTGGTAAGTGACATGAAATCGCTCCCCGTCATGCGGGGTTTGGGGTACCCAGTTATCTATGATGCCACCCACAGCGTCCAACTCCCCGCAGCGGCGGGGAAGGCCTCTGGGGGAAAGAGAGAGTTTGTCCCCTACCTGGCCAGGGCGGCAGTTGGTGCGGGTGTGGACGGGGTCTTTTTAGAGGTCCATCCCACCCCAGAGCAGGCCCTCAGCGATGGGGCCAATTCCCTGGAATTAGATGCCCTTCCTTCTTTGCTGAAACAGCTTATGGCCATAGATCAAATTATAAAGGAGGGAGGAAGATGATCATTGAAAGGGCCAAACGGGTCTTGCGCATCG
This sequence comes from Deltaproteobacteria bacterium, assembly GCA_030672385.1. Lineage (GTDB taxonomy): Bacteria > Desulfobacterota > B13-G15 > B13-G15 > RBG-16-54-18 > DAOVGN01. The sequence continues at coordinate 10,488 of DAOVGN010000045.1, forward strand.
AGGCCGAGGCCATCCAGAGGCTGGAGGAGAGGATCAACGAGGACTTTGTGCGGGCTGTGGAGACAATCCTTAACTGTGAAGGAAAAGTGGTGGTGACAGGGGTGGGAAAATCCGGGATCATCGGGAAAAAGATCGCCTCCACTCTGGCCAGCACCGGTACCCCCGCCTTCTTCCTGCACCCCACCGAAGGGGTCCACGGTGACCTGGGTATGCTGGTAAAGAGGGACATCGTCTTGGCCATCTCCAACAGTGGCGAAACGGAGGAGCTCTCCCAGATCCTCCCCCTGATCAAGAGATACGGTAACAAGCTGATCATTATCACCGGGAACCCCTCTTCCACCCTAGCCAAGGCTGGGGATGTGGTATTGGATGCGAGCGTAAAGGAAGAGGCATGTCCGCTGGGGCTAGCCCCTACGGCCAGCTCCACTGCAGCCCTGGCCATGGGAGATGCCTTGGCGGTATCCATCTTGGAAAAGAGGGGGTTTAAGAAAGAGGACTTCGCCGTCCTACACCCAAGAGGAAGATTGGGCAAGAGGCTTCTTCTCAGGGTAAGTGATCTGATGCATGTGGGGGATGAGCTCCCCAAGGTATATGAAAACACCTTGATGAAGGAGGTCTTGGTGGAGATCACCTCCAAGAGGTTGGGAGTTACCGGTGTGATGGACGAACGAGGACATCTGGTAGGGGTGGTCACCGACGGTGACCTGCGCAGGGCCCTGGAGAAATACTCGGACCTCCTGGAGAGGACGGCCCCGGAGATCATGACCCGGAACCCAAAGTGGATAGAGGCCGATGCATTGGCCGCCCAAGCCCTCCAGAGGATGGAGGAACACTCCATCACCTCTCTGTTCGTCTTCAACAAGGCAGGGGAAAGGAACCCCGTAGGGATTATCCATCTACATGACATCCTCAAGGCAGGGGTGGCCTGAGATGAAAGAGGGGGTGGCCGAAGGGGTATGGAAGAGGGCAACCAAGGTGAGGCTTTTGATCCTCGATGTCGATGGGGTGCTGACCGATGGCAGGATCATCATGGACCATCAGGGCAGGGAGATCAAGACCTTCGATGTTCGGGACGGACATGGAATAAAGCTCCTCCTACAGGCGGGGATCGAGGTGGCGATGCTCACGGGTAGGAGCTCCCCGGTGGTCCAGAAGAGGGCCGAAGATCTGGGGGTCAAAAGGGTCCGACAGGGGCTCCATGACAAGGTAGGGGCCTATATGGAGATCGCCCAAGAGGTGGGGATCAGAGATGATGAGGTCTGTTTTGTAGGAGATGATCTGGTCGACATCCCCCTGTTAAAGGAGGTGGGGTTCCCCATCGTCGTGGCAGATGGTGCAGAGGAGGCGAAGAGGTTCGCCCTCCATATCACCAAAAACCCGGGGGGGAGGGGGGCGGTGCGTGAGGTGTGTGACCTCCTTCTGCAGGCCCAGGGTAAATGGGAAGAGATCCTCAGGAGGTATAGTTGAAACGATCCAAGCTGATCATTCTCATCTTTATGGGGCTGGTCCTATCGACGGTAGGGGGCTATCTCCTTTCAAGTAGACAGGGAGGCGAGGAGGAGATCATCACAAAAATGGAGATGGAGGCCGAAACCAAGTCCGACCTCAGCCTAGAGGAGATCCACTACGTGGAGACCAAAGGGGGAAAGAAGGAGTGGGAGTTGAGGGCAAGGTCCGCACAGCACTCTCTCAAAGAGGATTTCACCTTCTTGAAGGACCTAACAGTCACCTTTTTCACCGAAGGTGGCAGAATCATCACCCTGAGAGGAGATGAGGGGTCCATCAAGGGGAAAAAGGAGATTGATGTGAAGGGGAATGTGGTAATAACCTCCAGTGACGGGTATCGTGCGGTCACCAACTCCCTTCGCTATGATGATGGGAAGCGCCAGATATGCACCAGTGATCCCATCCTGATCGAGAAGAAGGGGATGTGGGTGAAGGGAATTGGTTTATTGGTCGATTTAAAGGAGGAAAAGCTCTATATTCAAAAAAAGGTGGAGACGTTGATCGAATAATGAAAGGGTTCAAGTACATCATCCCATTAATCGCCTTCTGGTTGCTACCGTATGTGGCTTTTGCCCAGGGATTCGGTGAACTCCGTGGGGGGAAAGGTCCCACTCACATCACCTCTCAGCGATTGGAGGCCGATCATAAAAACAATTTGATCACCTATGTGGGAAACGTGGTGGCCAGACACGAGAAGTTCGTCCTTTACTCTGACCGCCTGCTCCTCTTTCTCGACAAAAAAGGGGGGGAAATCGAAAAAACAGTGGCCCAGGGAAATGTGCGCATGGAACAGGGCAAGAGGAGAGCAACCTGTCAAGAGGCCACCTATCTCCACCGGGAACGCAAAGTGATCATGCAAGGTAATCCAGTGGTGAGGGAAGGGAACAACTGGGTCAGGGGGTGGCGAATCATCTACTATATTGACGAACAAAAGAGTGTGGCTGAGGGGAAGGGTGAGGAGAGGGTTACTGTTACCATCATTCCGGGTGAGGAGAGGAAATGAGGGCGAGGAAAATCAAGACCCTGGAGGCGATTAATCTCACCAAGTCCTATAATGGCAGGGTGGTGGTAGATCGGGTGAGCCTGAAGATCAATGCGGGTAAGGTAGTGGGGCTCCTGGGCCCCAATGGGGCAGGCAAGACCACCACCTTTTATATGATGATCGGCCTGATCAGGCCTGATAATGGGAAGGTATTGCTCAATGGGGAGGATATTGGCCTGCTGCCCATGTACCAACGAGCCAGGAGGGGGATTACCTATCTCCCCCAAGAACCCTCCATCTTCAAAAAATTGACTGTGGAGGAAAACATCCTGGCCATATTGGAGACCTTGGATCTCTCCCCAGAGGAGAAGAAGAAGCGCCTCCATGTCCTTCTGGACGAGCTCAACATCGCCCCGCTGGCCAAGAATAAGGCCTATTTGCTCTCTGGAGGGGAGAGGAGAAGGGTGGAGATCACCAGGGCCCTCGTCCTCTCTCCCTCGTTCATCCTCTTCGACGAGCCCTTTGCCGGCATCGACCCCCTCGCGGTCATAGACATCCAACATATCATCCTCCAGCTCAAGGCCAAGGGGATAGGGGTGATTGTTACCGACCATAACGTTAGGGAAACCTTACATGCATGTGACCGGGCCTATATATTGAGTGAGGGAAAGATATTGGAAGCAGGTACCCCTGAAAAGATTGCGGCCAGCAAAAAGGCCCGTAGCATATACCTGGGGGAAAATTTCCGATTGGAAAAGAGGCGCAGGAAAAAAAGCGGAGTGAAACCAAGGAGACGTAAGAGGTAGACAGAGATGGCTTTGGAGATCAAACTAGACCTCAGGCTGAGCCAACAGCTGATCATGACCCCCCAGCTTCAGCAGGCCATCAAGCTGTTACAACTCTCCAGGTTGGAGCTCCAGGAGGTTATCGCCCAGGAGATCGAAGAAAACCCGGTATTGGAAGATGACGGCAACTTAGAGGAAAAAGAGCAATTGGAGACCTCTTCAGAAACCCCTGATCAGGACGAGGACTTCGATTGGAAGGAATATATGGAGAGCCACAGCATCAGTACCTATACCCCGCCTAGGGCTGCTGAGAACGAGACCCCCTGGGAGAACTTCCTCACCCGCAAGGAAACCCTCTCCGATCATCTGCTGTGGCAACTAAAGATGAGTCCTCTAACTCCTCCGGAGGAGGAGATCGGGGCCTTCACCATCGGCAACGTTGATGAGGACGGATATTTGCAGGTATCAGTGGAGGAGGTCTCCCAGCAACTCCATGTACCGGTAAAGGCAGCGGAGGAGGTGCTTAACACAATTCAGTCCTTCGATCCTCCAGGGGTAGGGGCGAGGGAACTGCAAGAGTGCCTCCTCATCCAGTTAAGGGGACTCGCCGAAAGAGATCCCTTAGCAGAAGAGATAGTAGAAAACCACCTATCTTATTGCAAAAACAGGGACTACCGCAGGCTGGCTAAAAAATTAAAGGCCCCCCTCCCACAGGTATTAGAGGCCATCAAGACCATCTCCCACCTAGAGCCCAAACCTGGACGCCCCTTTAGTACCGAAGAAGCAATGATCATCATACCCGATGTCTTTGTCTATAAGACCGAAGGGGAGTACATGATCGTCTTAAATGAAGATAGCCTCCCCAAGCTACGCATAAGCTCCTATTATCGCCATCTGCTGGAGGCTGAAAGTGATGATGTACCCAGAGACTACCTTAAAGAAAAGTTGAAATCGGCACTATGGTTCATCAAAAGCATCCAACAGAGGCAGGAAACCTTATACAAGGTAACCAAGAGCATCGTCAAGTTTCAGATGGATTTTCTCGACAAGGGTATAGACTACCTACGTCCTCTGGTCTTGAAGGAGGTAGCCAACGACATCCAGATGCATGAGTCCACCGTAAGCCGGGTAACTACAAACAAATATATGCATACGCCGCAGGGGATATATGAGCTGAAATTCTTCTTCGGTGGCAAGATAGGGGAGGGGAAAGAGGAGGTGGCGGCCAAACGGGTGCAAAATCTGATCAAGCAGATCATCGCCGAGGAAGACTCCCGCAGACCGTTCAGCGACGAGAAGATAGTCAACCTTCTCAAAGAGAGATATAATATAACAATAGCCCGCCGGACGGTGGCCAAGTACCGTGAGATGATGAAGATTCTCTCCTCCAATGAGAGAAAGAGGGTCTTGTGACATTCCATGGCTTTGGAGGGGTAATTTTGTTGACAACTCCCCCTTGTTTAGCTAAGATTTGTGGCTTCAACAAATGGTGTACAAAATTTAATGGGCGGAGGCACAGAAGATGCAGATTAACATAACCTTCAGACATTTGGAGTCAACTCCTGGCTTAAAGGACTATGTCGAGGAAAAGCTCCAGAAGGTAAAAAAGTACCTACATGAACCCATAGAGGCCCATGTGATCCTCTCCGCGGAGAAGTTCAGATACATAGTAGAGATGAACATTATGACCGATAATGGGATTATAATAAATGGGATGGAGAGCAGGGAGGATGTCCATGCAGCCATTGATAATGTGATGGACAAGATCGAGCGCCAGATTCAGAAACAATTGGACAAATTAAAACGCCCGAAGGCAAAGGGCTATGAGTTCAAGATGCACGTCCTCGATACTGAAGAAGAGGAAGAGGAGAAGAAACCCAAGATCATCAGGTCCAAAAACTACTCTGCCAAACCCATGTCCATAGAGGAGGCCATTGAACAGCTCAAGGCCTGGGAGAATGATTTTATCATCTTCACCAATGCCCAGACAGAGGTTGTCAGCGTAATCTACCGCCGCAAAGATGGCAATTATGGCCTCATTGAACCAGAATAGAAAATGAAAATAACAGACATATTGGATAAAAATTCGATTGTAGAGGAGCTTATCTCCCAGGACAAGAAGGGGGTCTTGGAAGAGCTAGTCTCAGTCTTGGTCGAGAACGGCAGGCTTATGGACAAGGAGAAGGCTTTGGAGGTCCTTTTGGAAAGAGAGAGATTGGGAAGTACGGGCATCGGAGACGGAATTGCCATCCCCCATGGAAAGTTGAAGGGGATAAAAGGACTTGTCTGTTCCTTTGGGCGAAGCAGTAAAGGGATCAACTTCCAGTCCACCGATGAGAAACCAACCCACCTCTTCTTCTTGTTGCTTGCCCCCGAGGATTCCGCCGGTGAGCACCTAAAGGCCCTGGCCAGGCTATCACGGCTCTTAAAGGACAGCCAATTCAGAAAAAGGCTGACGGAGGCCAACTCCAAGGAAAAAACCTACCACATCATCGCCGAAGAGGACGAAAATTATTAATATATTAAGGGAAAATATGAGCCGGGATAAAACCGTCCGCATCAGTATGCATGGGGTATTGATAGACGTCCTTGGGGTAGGGGTATTACTCTTAGGCAAGAGTGGCATCGGGAAAAGTGAGTGTGCCCTCGACCTCATCATGCGGGGACATCGCCTCGTGGTGGATGATCTCATCCAGATGGAGAAGGGACGAGACAGTGTCCTCTACGGTTTCAGCCACGACCTGGGCCGACATCATATGGAAATTAGGGGCCTGGGCCTTATTGAAATCGAGAAGCTGTTTGGCGTAGCGGCCACAAGGGACAAAAAACGGATCGAGTTGGTCATAGAACTGGTGGGGCCGGAGGAATGTATAGATGACCGCGTGGGTCTGGATGAGGAGACATACACCATCCTGGGTGTGGAGATCCCCCGCAAAAGGATCCCGGTGAGACCAGGGAGAAACCTGACCGCCATTGTGGAGGTGGCTGCCAGAGATTACCTCCTGAAGAAGCTAGGATATCATGCGGCCAAGGAATTTGAAAAGGAACTTCTCGTGAACCTCAAAAAGAGTGGACAGAACAAAATGTGAGACTACTTCAGGTAACGATCATAAGCGGCCTTTCGGGTTCGGGAAAGTCTACAGCCATGAGTGTCTTGGAGGATAGTGGATTCTATTGTATAGACAACATGCCGGCCACCCTTATTCCCACCTTTGTAGAGCTGTGTCAACACTCCACCAGGGGGCTATCAAGGGTGGCCATTGTAGTGGATATAAGGGGAAGGGAGTTTCTGGAAGACATTCGAAAGGTCGTCCACAATCTCATGGAAGTGGGACATCAGGTAAAAATCCTTTTTCTCGAGTCGACAGACGAGATACTTATCAGGCGCTACAGTGAGACCAGGCGCAGACATCCATTGGAAAAGGAGAGGGGGATGTCCCTGCCCGAGGCAGTGAAGGAGGAACGAGGAGAGATCGCCTTTCTAAGGGAGATCGCCGATGAGGTCATCGACACCTCGGCCCTGAACGTCCATCAACTTCGGAGTCTCGTCATGGAGCGTCTATTAAACTCGACGACCCAGAAGATGAACGTGACCCTTCTCTCCTTCGGCTACAGTTATGGGATACCCACAGAGGCAGATATCGTGATGGACGTTCGCTTCCTCCCCAATCCCTTTTTCGTAAGAGAACTGCGGGGGCTCACCGGTGAGGACAAAAAGGTAAAGGGATACGTCCTGGAAAAAGAAGAGACCAATGATTTCCTGTACAGGTTCACCGAGATGGTCGAATATCTGGTCCCCCTTTATGAAAATGAGGGGAAGTCTTATCTGACCATCGCCATAGGTTGTACAGGGGGGAAACACCGCTCGGTAGTAATCACAGAGCGCTTGGCCGAGACCCTGGCCCAAAGGGAGAAGGAGGTCACGGTCAGACATCGGGATATAGAAAGGGGGTAAGACAAAAAATGGTTGGGGTCGTCATCGTTACCCACTCAGCCCTGGCGGACGAGTTCCTCATGGCCACCCAACAGATCGTTGGAGATGTGGAGGGGATAGAGCCCCTCTCCATCGACCCTTCCGAGCCCTTAGGAGAGGTGGAAAAGAGGATCAAGAAGGCCATCAAAAAGGTGGATGCAGGAGAAGGGGTCTTGATCTTGACCGACATGTTTGGTGGGACCCCCTCTAACATTAGCCTCTCCTTTTTGAAGAAAGGGAAGGTGGAAGTAGTTACAGGGGTCAACCTCCCGATGTTGATCAAGTTATCCACCCTGCGGGAGGAAAAGCCGCTCGATGACCTGGCCTCTTTTATAAGATCTTATGGGCGAGAAAACATCCACTTGGCCAGTGAGATCTTGGAACGAAGGACCGGAGGTGAGAAGGAATAGCAGAGAGGGTTGAAGAACGAACCGTTATCATCAAGAACAAGCTGGGCCTCCATGCACGGGCGGCCAACTTGATGGTCCAGGTAGCCAGCAATTTTGAGTCCGCCATCACGGTGGAAAAGGACGGGGTTGAGGTCAACGGGAAGAGCATCATGGGGATATTGCTGCTTGCTGCCGGGGAGGGTTCAAAGATCATAGTCAGGGTCAGGGGAAGGGATGCCAAAGAGGCCATTGAGGAGTTGAGCAAACTTATCGAGGGCAAATTCGGTGAAAAGTAGCACCCTAGCCGCCAACGAAGGGAAAGTCCTTAAGGGGATAGGGGTCTCCCCAGGGATAGTCATTGGGAAGGCCGTCCTCTTGGAGCGTCAGCGCACCAGGTTCATCCCGCGCAGGGTAACGACTAGACAGGTGATCTCTGAGGTCAAGAAGTTCAAGGAGGCCATCGAAAAATCGAAAGGGGAACTGCAGGAAGTAAAGGAACGGATCCTGGAAAAGGGTTTTACGCAGCACTCCTACATCCTCGACGTCCATCTAAGGTTAATGGAAGACCGTATGCTGCGAGATGAAACCATCAGGATGATCAAAGAAGATCTGGTGAACACGGAGTGGGCCCTCGAGGTGACCTTGGACAAGATCTCCGAGGCCTTCGATTCCATCGAAGACGAGTACCTCAGGGAGAGAAAAGAGGATATCAGACACGTTGTAGAGAGGATCCTGCGCAACCTCACAGGAAGGGAGCCTCAGAAGGTCGAGGACCTGGAGGAAGATACCATAGTCGTGGCTCACGATCTCTCCCCTGCGGATACCATTCAATTAAACCTCAAAAGGGTGATCGGTTTTGCCACCGATATGGGAGGAAGGACATCCCATACAGCCATCGTCGCCCGCTCCCTCGAGATCCCCGCGGTAGTAGGGTTGGAAGATATAACGGCCTATGTGGGTGGGGGGGAGACGATCATCATCGACGGGACCCAAGGTGCGGTGATCGTCGAGCCTTCGCGGGCAACCATCAAGGCATATCAACTAAGGCAGCACCATTACCGCTATCTCGAGAGGGAACTCCTTAAGTATTCGTCCCTCAAGGCGGAGACACAGGACGGGTATCACCTCACCTTGGAGGCCAATATAGAGCTCCTCGACGAAATCCCCTCCGTAATCCAGTATGGGGCTGAGGGGATAGGGCTCTATCGTACCGAATATCTCTATTTGAGCAGGAAGACCCTTCCCACAGAGGATGAACACTTTCATGTCTACAAAAAACTGGCGGAGGAAATCGCCCCGTACTCCGTCACCATCAGGACCCTCGACCTGGGAGGAGACAAGTTCGCCTCCCATATCGATCTGGCCGAGGAGATGAACCCGGCCATGGGGCTGAGGGCCATCAGGTTTTGCATCAAGGAGAAGGAGATCTTCAAGGCCCAGCTACGAGCAATACTGCGAGCCAGCACCTATGGCAATCTCAAGATCCTATTACCCATGATCTCCGGGGTGGAAGAGCTCCGACAGGTAAAGGTCATCTTGGAAGAGGCAAAAGAGGAACTAAGGACGAAGGGGGTAGCCTTCGATCCAGAGATCCCCCTGGGGGTCATGATCGAGATCCCCTCTGCCGCCATCACCGCTGATATCCTCGCCCGCGAGGTCGATTTCTTCAGTTTCGGTACCAATGACCTCATCCAGTACTCCTTGGCCATCGATCGGGTAAACGAACACGTCTCCTATCTCTACGAACCCCTCCATCCCGCCATCTTGCGAAGCATAAAGGGGGTGGTGGATATCGCCCATGAGGCGGAGATAGAAGTGGGGATCTGCGGGGAGATGGCCGCCGACCCCCTTTATACCTTGATCTTCCTGGGGTTGGGGCTCGATGGGTTGAGCATGAACGCCATCGCCATACCACAGGTGAAAAAGGTGCTACGGCGCTCTACTCGTACCGAAGGGGAAAGACTCCTGCAGGAGATCTTGAAATTCTCTACCGCCAAGGAGACAGAGCTCTTCATCAGGAAAGAGATGGCCGACCGATTTCCTGAGGACTTCATCCAGTGCGTAGCATAACGATTAAAGGAGGAAATCTACATGCCTATGACCAACTTTTTGTTCGCCTCTGAATCGGTGGCAGAGGGACACCCCGACAAGGTGGCCGACCAGATATCCGACTCCATCTTGGACGCCATTATCAAAGAGGACCCCAGTGGGCGGGTCGCCTGTGAATGTATGGTGACCACTGGCCTGGCCTTTATCGCAGGGGAGATCACCACAGAGTGCTATGTGGACATACCAGGCATCGCCAGGGAGACCATCAAGGAGATCGGATACAACGACTCCTCTATGGGCTTCGATTGGGAGACCTGTGCGGTGATCACCTCCATCGACCAACAGTCACCGGATATCGCCATGGGGGTAAATAAGGGAGAGGAACAGGGGGCTGGAGATCAAGGTCTCATGGTCGGCTATGCCTGCAATGAGACCCCCGAATTTATGCCCATGCCCATCATATTCGCCCACAACCTCACCAAACGACTTGCGTATGTCCGCAAGGCCCACATCCTCGATTTCCTTCGGCCTGACGGCAAGTCCCAGGTGACCATACAGTACATCGACGGGAAACCGGTACGCGTGGACTCCATCGTCATCGCTGCCCAACATACCCCAGATGTAGAGTATGACGTCCTCCAAGAGGGGATCATTGAGGAGGTAATCAAAGAGGTCATCCCAGAGGCCCTCAGGGATGAAAATACCAACTATTACGTCAATACCACGGGGAGATTCGTGATTGGAGGTCCCCTCTGCGACTGTGGGATGACGGGCCGCAAGATCATCGTCGACACCTATGGCGGACAGGGGAGCCACGGCGGAGGTGCCTTCTCGGGAAAGGACCCTTCCAAGGTGGACCGCAGCGGCTCCTACATGGCCAGGCATGTAGCCAAGAACGTCGTGGCGGCCGATCTCGCGGACAAATGTGAGATCCAGATCGCCTACACCATCGGGAAGGCCGAGTCCGTCTCCTTCATGCTGGACACCAAGGGGACGGGAAAGATCCCACCCGATGATCTGGCCAAGATCGTCCTCGAGATCTTTGACTTCAGGCCCGCACGGATAATCCAGTATCTGGACCTCCTGCGACCCATCTATAAAAAGACGGCCTGCTACGGCCACTTCGGCAGAAATGAGCCGGAATTTACCTGGGAAAAGCTCAATCGAGTGGATGATCTGCGTAAGGCAGCGGGAATATAAAGAAAAGAGGAGGACGATCTTGAACTACCACGTCAAGGATATAGGGCTGGCTGAGACGGGAAGGCTGAGGATAGAGTGGGCAGCACACCAGATGCCGGTCTTGGGACTCATCAAGGAGAGGTTTGCAAATGAGAAGCCATTGGAGGGGTTGCGGATATCCGCCTGTCTTCACATCACCACCGAGACGGCCAACCTGGCCGAGGTATTAAAGGCCGGAGGCGCAAAGGTGGTGTTGTGTGCCTCCAACCCCTTGAGCACCCAAGATGA
>DAOVGN010000014.1 GCA_030672385.1 Deltaproteobacteria bacterium
CTCCAACCCCTTGAGGAGTTCTTCGACCTTCAGCTCCCCCCTTCTCTCGTCCACCCCCTTGGCCAACACCCCCGGGATCGAGCGGTCTGCCACACGGTGGCCCTCCTCCTGCAACCTCCCCCCTTTAACCGAACTGATAAACTCCTCCTCGCCTATCCCATCCTCCTCTTCGCCCAAGAGGTAGGACCCTTCCAAGGCCTCTTCCAGGACAGCCCGTGATCTCTCCAGGTCTTCCTTGAAAAAATCGCCCCTCTCCTTTCCCTCTACATCATGGTCCTCCATCCACATCCGGTCTCCCCGGCGGCGAAAGGGTAGCTCTTCAAATCTCTTGAGGATGGGAGATTCATCGCCATAAAGCACCCTAAGGACAGCCTTTGCCTCTTTCCTCCATTCCTTGAACTTAGGATGCTGGTGATCAAGCCCTTCATGCTTCAGGGCATCGACCTTATCTTTCACTCTCTGTAGCTTCTGCCGATCTTCTTCCCTGGTCATAATCAATGCCTGAAGGCCCTTTGGCCGGTAAAGACCATGGTGACAGGAGGACCGGCCTCATTGCATGCCTCAATAGACTCGAAGTCCCTCTCTGACCCTCCTGGCTGAACGATCCCCATTATACCCTCCTTGATCCCCACATCCACCCCATCACGGAAGGGGAAAAAGGCGTCGGAGACCATAATGGCCCCCTTAATCCCCCCCCTCTCCTCTCTCACCTGATTATCTATCTCCTCCTTTTGAACTGGGTCCCTTCCCCCTTCTTCGATCTCCCGTCCCAACACCTTGTAGGGGATCTCATATCTCTGGAAACAGAGGGCATCGGCATACTTGGTATATGCTTTGAAGACGGCGATCTCCGCCACACCCACCCGGTCCTGTTCCCCCGTACCAATACCCACGGTGGCCCCATCCTTCACGTAGAGCACGGAATTGGATGTTACTCCCTGCTCCACGCACCAACCGAAAATCATATCCTCATACTCCTTCTCCGTGGGGAGTCTCGCTATCCGATACTCCTCACCTTGATAGAAGGCAACAGCGGGTTTTAAATCCTCTTTGGAGGATACCACATTGAGGGGGGACTGTTGGACGATGATCCCCCCATCGATAAGGGATTTGAAGTCGATAAACCTGGCGGTCCGATACCGCTGCAGCCCTTCTATCCTCCCTATTTTGATGACCCTGAGGTTCTTTCTCTTCCGCAAGATCTCCATGGTCCCTTCTTCGTAGTCGGGGGCTGCCACCACCTCTAAATAATTTTGGCCCATCAACTCAGCAGTCTCCTTGTCCACAGGGTGACTAAAGGCAACGCACCCACCGAAGGCGGCGATCCTGTCAACCATATTAGCCCTGTTATAGGCCTCGGCCAAGGTCTCTCCATAGGCCACGCCGCATGGGTTATTGTGTTTCATAATACAGGCCGCTACTCTCTCGCTAAGGAACTTCAGGATATTCAGGGCGTTATCAACATCTGTCATATTGATCTTGCCCGGGTGTTTGCCCACCTGTAACATATCATCCTCGGTAATGGCACTAACTAAACCATTGCCCGGTTCGATGAATTTACAATCACCCAGAACCAAATTTCCATTGACCAGCTCATAAAGGGCCGCCTCCTGGCCGGGGTTCTCCCCATACCTGAGTCCTTTCTCGATGAGTTCCTCCGTGCGCTCATCAGGAATCTTCCAGGTGCGTTTTCGATAAACGAGGACCTGGTCCCCGAACTTTATGACCAACTCTCCGGGGAAGTGGTCATCCATAATAGTCCGATAGGCCTTCTTATAGTCTTCCATTTGCCTTCCTCCCCATTTCTTCCTCTACCACCCCTACCAAGATGGGTTCATCTAAACCCTGAAGCTTGAATAGGTCCCCGGACTTCCCAGAAGCACCGTATGAGGTGATCCCCATCTTTCTGAGGCGCACATGCCATCCCTCCTCATGCAGGATGTTTCCCACCCTGCTCCCCAATCCGGTATCTATGTGGTGATCTTCATAGGTGACGATCAGGCCGGTCCGGGAAGCCTCGCGCAAGATTTCCCTATCTGGGTCTAGGGGGCAGGGGATATTGATCACCTGTATGCGGTAACCCTTCTCCCACAGGACCTCCCATGCCTTCAATGCCCTGTGCAACATCCCCCCCATGGTAATTATCGCCCCCATATCCCCTCCCCTGATGAGGTCGCCCTTGCCATATTCAAACAGATATCCGCTCCCAAAAAAGGGGGTGCCATCCTCCTTGGTGATCACCGGTTCCTTCTCCCTACCCATGATCACTGAGAAGTTCCCCCAACGGTTCGCTATATAGCGGATTACCCTATCGGTCTGATTGGGGTCAGCGGGGACGATCACCTTGAAGCCAAAGAGATTGCGCATTACCCCAAGATAGTCAATACAGTGGTGGGTCTTTCCATCTTGGCCGACATCAAGCCCGGTGTGGGTGCAGATGAGCTTCAGATTGGTGTCGTTTATATCGTTGAGTCGATGTTGATTGTAGGTCTCATCCACACCGAAGACCCCGAAATCGGCAAAGAAGGTCAATGCTCCTTCCTTAGAGAGGGCACCAGCGACGGTGGCGGTGTTATGCTCTTGGACACCACCCTCGAAGAAATGGTCAGGAAAAAGTCTTTCAAACTCTTCCACCTGGACGGAAGAAGCCAAATCACAGTCTAAAGCAACAATAGGGGTACCATTTGTTCGGGACGAGTTTTTCTGCGCCAGGTCTGTCAAGGCCCTCCCGAAGGCCTTTCTGTTGCCCACTTTCTCCTCCGCCTCATACGTAAAGGGATCTCCAGGATCAACTCTTAATGACGGAATAGGACGCTGAGGCCTCCACTCCATAAACATCCCCTCCTGACGCAATGTCCGATACCTCTCCAGATCGTCCTCCACCTCCAGTTCGGCAATAGCTGCCTTGTACTCCTCTGATGTTAGGGTCCTCCCGTGGAACTCCCGCTGGTTCTCCATGAAGCTCACACCCTTTCCCATCACGGTGTGGGCAATGATAACCGCAGGGGTATCTTCCTTGTATATGGCCTCCCTCACCCCTTGATAAATCTCTAGGAAATCGTGTCCATCGACCTCAATTACCTCCCACCCATCGGCCTGATAACTTGCCTTAATGTCCTGCGGCATTACTTCATCAATGCTCCCGCTGATCTGGAGGCGGTTGTAATCAATTACTACGGTTAGATCTTTGAGATCGTATTTTTTGGCAAACCTCCTGGCCTCACTTACCTGCCCCTTGGCCTGTTCTCCATCGCTCATCAATACAAAAGTATGATAACCCAACCGCAATAGGCGAGAGGCCAGGGCCATGCCACAGCCAGCCGATAGACCCTGTCCCAAATTCCCCGTGTTCCACTCCACTCCCGGAACCCCGCTGTCAACATGCCCTTCAAAGACGCTCCCTGCCTGGCGGAAGGTGCTGATGGCAGCGTCTATATTAAAAAACCCCACCCTACCCAAGGCAGCATAAACCCCAGGCGAGGTGTGTCCATGGCTGATGACGATACGATCCCGTGGTGGGAAAAAGGGGTCGGTGGGGCGCAGATTGGCCTTGGCGTAGATGAGGAGAAAGATGTCTGCAGAAGACATGGATCCTCCTGGATGTCCTGATCCTGCTAAGGTGGTCATCTTAACGATGTCCCCCCTGGCCAGGAACGCCAGGCGCTCCAGTTCCCTGATCTCTTCAGCATCCAGTTTCTCCTTTTCAAAACCCCTCTCGATCATCTCACCACTCCTTGAAATAGTCTGGTACATAGAGGTCTCTACAATCTTTATATTGCATATTTCACATAGAAATGGCAAGGGTTTAACGCCGGAAGGAGGTCAATCTCTCCCATGAAGGCCTCATCCCAGTAAGGTGATCAAAAAGACACCTCCAATCATCATCCCCACCCCAGCGAGGGGGATCACCATCTCCTCCTCCCTGAACAACCCCCCTCGAGTGAACTCCGATCCAAACACCAGAGAAACAAGGGGGTAAAAGAGAAGGAAGAAGGTAGAGAAGGGTGATTAGTCCTCTCTCCTTAGATTGGCCAGAGAAAAGGCGTCTCGTCAAGGCACCAACGGAGTCTACATCAAGGCGGACAGAAGCGACAGCAGGAACCAGAGCAACCCTATTTTGACTTCTTGCTGATGAGCTGCTTGATAAAGGGCTCAAATAGGTCGATAGGCACAGGAAAAAGTGTGGTCGAGTTGTTCTCCGCCGCCACCTCCCGTAAGGTCTGCAGGAACCTCAACTGCAGGGCGACGGGATACTTCTGGATGATACCGGCGGCGTCGGCGAGCCGGTGAGAAGCCTGATATTCCCCTTCGGCATTGATGACCTTGGCCCTCCTTTCCCTCTCGGCCTCGGCCTGTTTCGCCATGGCCCGCTGCATCTCCTGGGGGAGGTCTATATGTTTGATCTCCACAAGGGATACCTTTATCCCCCAGGGGTCGGTCTGCTTGTCCAGGATACTCTGGAGTTGGCTATTGATCTTCTCCCTCTCCGCCAGGATCTCGTCCAACTCCACCTGTCCCACAATACTACGCAAGGTGGTCTGGGCCAATTGGCCGGTGGCATAGAGAAAATCCTCCACCTGGACTACCGCATCCTCCGGAGACATCACCCTGAAGTAGATCACTGCATTTACCTTGATGGAAACATTGTCCTTGGTGATGACATCCTGCGGGGGGACATCCAGAACCACCGTCCTTAGGCTCATCCTCACCATCCGATCAACACCCGGAATAATGAGAAAGAGCCCTGGTCCCTTGGACCCAATGAGCCTCCCCAGCCGGAAGATAACGCCCCTCTCGTACTCCCTACAGATCTTGACGGCGGCACTCAAGATGATAAGGAGCAAAATGACCAAAATAGGTACAAAAACCATGTTTCCCCTCCTTTTCTGGTTTTATAACTTGATTACCGTTACCTTCATGCCTGCCATGCCAGCCACCTTTATCCTTTCTCCGGCTTTGATTTCTTTCTCCGCCTCCGCACTCCAGAGTTCACCATGAACCTCCACGAGGCCTTCAGGGCTCAAATCGGTCTTGGCAACACCTATCTCTCCCACCAGACCCTCTCTACCTGTGGTGGGACGACGGCGATGGGCCCTCACCACCATGGCGAGGGCGAAGAGAAAGAAACCGGCGCTGACCAACACGACGGGCAAGATGAATCTTAAAAAGGAAATGCGCAGAAATTCCGCTTCCGCCGGGCTTTCTATGAGCATGATGGAGCCCAAAATGAGGGACATCACCCCCCCGACGGAGAGCATTCCATAGCTGGTAACCTTGATCTCCGCAATGAACAGAATGATCCCCAACACGATGAGGCCAATCCCCGCATAATTAACCGGAAGCATCTGGAAGGCGAAGAAGGCCAAGAGCAGGCATATCCCCCCGACAACACCGGGGAGGATGACCCCTGGATTGGCGAGTTCAAAGAAAAGTCCGTACATCCCCAGCATGAGGAGGATGTAAGCGATGTTGGGATTAGATATAGTGTAGAGGAGCCGGTCCCGGAAGGACATCTTTAGGGTCCTTATTTCAAGACCCTTGGCCTTTAGAGTAACCACATTCCCAGGAGAGATCTCCACCCGCCTCCCATCTACCCTGTTTAAAAGGTCTTCCAGGCTGGGGGAGACCAGGTCGATCACCCCTAACCTCAGGGCTTCCTCCTCGGTAACCGAGACGCTCTCCCTCACCGCCCTCTCAGCCCATTTCGCATTCCTGCCCCTCTGCTTCGCGATGGTCTTGATGTAGGCAACGGTATCGTTGAGGATTTTAGACTCCATCTCTTTGTCTATCTTTTGGCCCATCTGCACGGGGTGGGCCGCACCGATGTTGGTACCTGGGGCCATGGCAGCTATATGGGCGGCCATGGTGATGAAGACCCCCGCCGAACCAGCACGGGATCCGCTGGGTGCTACATAGACTATGACAGGAACTCGAGAGGTGAGGATACGCTTCACGATGGAGCGCATTGACTCCATGAGGCCGCCCGGTGTATCCATTTGGATCACCAGACAAGAAACTCCCTCCTCCTCTGCCTTCTCAATCCCCTCGATGATAAATCCTGCTGAGGCGGGATTGATAACCCCATCCATCTTGAGGAGATAGATACAATCGCCTTGAGCAGGAAGGACTGAGATAACTACAGAAAAGATGAGCAAAGAAAAAAAGGTTCTTTTTAACATCGTCCTCTTCTTGTCTCAATCACTTTCTTGAATTCTACCCTGAAGTAACCCCTCTGTCAACATAAAGACCCGCTTCATAACATGGGGGTCAAACCGATCTTATTTTTCCTACAAATCAATGTTTATCCTTGCTTTTTATACCTTTATCTGATACAATATTTTTTTATGTTCCAAATGAGGAAAGGAGGGGTTGTGCGAGCCAGAACAATTGTCGGGTTATTATTATCCATCCTTTTGGCCTCGGCGGTGGCATGCTCCATCTTGCCCTGGGGTAAAAGGTCCCCTTATACGAAGGAGGAGTTGGCTAGATTAGCGGATAAGGACATCTATATAATCGACGGGGAAAAATACATAAAGGTCCCAGCAGAAAAAGATGAAAAGGGAAATACTAAATTCAAATACATGAAGGTAGAGAGATACCTGGCTGGGGAGGTAGAACCTCTGCCGTTAGAAGCGGAGAGGGTAAAAAGGACTGAGGTCAAAAAGACAGCAAGGGTAAAAGAAAAAGAGGTAAGAGAAACGGAACCTAAGAAAGTCCCTTTATTGGCTACAAAACCTCTCAAACATCCTTACCTAAAACGCAAAATAGCTATACTCACATTTGAGGACTACACCCAGTTCACCTATGAAAAATTTGGGGAGATCATAGCGGAAGGATTGGCCGAAAAGATGGAAGCAAAGCTCTTCACCTCCCTGGTAATGGATCGGGAGGTAATCAGGCTCACCATGAAAAAGCTGGGCCTTGCCCCTAAAGATCTAGAAAATCCATCAAAGGCCAAGTTGCTGAACAAGAACCTGGGGATTCAAGTAATCATTAAGGGAGGTGTCTATGGTCCCTTTGTCACCTCCTCTGCCCCGGCTCAAAGCGAGAGGAGCTCTATTGCAATTGTTAGGGTAGAGGTGAAACTCATCGATGCGGCACAGGGACGCATCGTTAAAGAGTTTGCCGTCACCAATCCACTCGGCGAGAGCGAGGATATAGGGGTGTTGAGCGAGGAGAGGGCTAAATACAACGCAGCATATCTGGCCATAGATCAAATACTCTCGCAAGTCGCCGAGGAGATAAATGGGATGGGCTGGTTCACGCGGATCGCCCTAGTTAAAGGGAATAAAATCTATTTGAATGCTGGTTATCAAACAGGCCTCAAAGAGGGCGACCTCCTCGAGGTATATCCTGCGGGAGACCTCGGAGGGACGAGCCCCAAAGGGAGGATAAAAGTGTCCAAGCTATTTGGCGTCGATGCCTCAGTCGCCCAGATAATAAAGGGAAGCCGCTTTCGGGTAAACGATGTTGTAAAACCTCTCCCGCAAAGCTAACTTAGCCAATCAATGGGTAGTAAAGAACAGACTAAAAAGAGGGGTAGGTGAGATGTTTGAGGTAGGGGACTTCGCTGTTTACCCTGGCCATGGAGTTGGGGTCATTGAGGCCATCGAGAGGATGGAGATGGGGGAAAAGGCACAAGACTTCTACATACTCAGGATACTTGATACCCAGATGACGATCATGGTCCCGACAGAAAGCGTCCGTGTCGCTGGCATGAGGGAGGTGATTGATCCGAAAAAGATCCCAGAGGTCTACGAAATCTTGAAGGAAAAGGAGGTCACCAATAATCATCAGCCGTGGAATCAAAGGTATAGAGGCTACATGGAGAGGATAAAGAGCGGTTCTATCTTCGAGGTAGCCAAGGTCTTTCGGGAACTTTGCTCCCTTAGGACCGAGAAAGGTCTCTCCTTTGGTGAGAGAAAAATGATGGATACGGCGAAAAACCTCCTCATCAAGGAGTTGGCCATATCTAAGGAGGAGGAAGAGGCGGAGATCGGGAAGGAGATCCAGGGCATTTTGTCCTAAAAGAGAAAGGTCTTATCATATTCTTTTGTATTGTATTTGCCCACCTTTTCAGCGCTGATAGTTATTTGAAGTTCCTTCCCTCATCACGCCTTGCTTAAAGACATACCTCAAATACCATCGGTAGACGATCAGGAGGTGTTATATGGTGAAGGTAGGTCTAACCATGACGCGCATATCCCTCGTCATCCTTAGCTGCATGGCAGGGATATATATAGGGCCAGAACTTCTCAACTCCCCATACTCTTCCCTCTTGGGGGGAATTGGGGGGGGTTTGGTCGCTTCAGCGGTCATCCTCTTAGAGATCGGCATCAAGAGGGCCTCGGGCAGGGGGATTGTCGGAGGAATTATCGGACTGGTGACGGCCTTTTTCATCACCCATTTGGCCGCAAAGATCTTCTTCCCTCCCAGCTGGAAGGAGACACATCTTTCCTCCCTCATATACGCCCTCATGGGATATATGGGGATCATGATTGGGGTGCGAAAGGGAAAGGAGTTTAACCCATCTACCTGGCGGATCTTCAGCAAGACCGCCCCCCAGGGTGAGATACCCAAAATCCTCGACACCAGTGCTATCATCGATGGGAGGATAGCTGATGTGTGCGAAACGGGATTTGTGGAAGGCCCCTTCATTATCCCCCAGTTTGTCCTTCGTGAGTTGCAACATATCGCTGACTCTCCCGACCCCCTTAAGAGAAATAGGGGAAGGAGGGGCCTGGACATCCTCAATAGGGTACAAAAGCAAAATGACGTGGAGGTGAGGATATCGGAGCAGGATTTCCCGAAATTGCAGGAGGTGGATTCCAAGCTGGTGGAGCTGGCCAAGAAGATAAACGGGAGTATCATCACCAATGACTATAACCTGAACAAGGTGGCCGAGCTTCAGGGGCTGATGGTCTTGAACATCAATCAACTGAGCAATGCCTTGAAACCCGTGGTCCTCCCCGGAGAGACCATCCACGTCCAGGTACTCAAGGAGGGGAAGGAAGCGGGCCAAGGGGTGGCCTATTTGGACGATGGCACCATGGTAGTGGTGGAGGAGGGAAAGAGGCTCATCGGCAAAGAACTCAATGTGATGGTCACCAGCGTATTGCAGACCACTGCGGGGAGGATGATCTTCGCCCGGCCTCGAGAGGAGGATAGTGTCTCCTCAAACCACTCCTTGCGAGCAGGAAGAACACATGGCTGAGAAAGGGGGCGTAGGGTTTCGGATGGGGATAGGTTATGACGCCCACCGCATGGGGGACGACCGTCCCTTAATCCTAGGTGGAGTAAAGGTCCCTCACCCCCAGGGGCTCTTAGGTCACTCGGACGCCGATGTCCTGGTGCATGCTATATGTGACGCCCTCTTAGGGGGCATCTCCCAAGGGGATATCGGGAGGCACTTCCCCGACTCCGATCCTCAATATAGGGACATGGAGAGCCTGCTACTACTGCAGAAGGTAGTCGAGTTGATAGAAAAGAGAGGGTTCGGAGTAATAAACATCGACGCTACCATTGTGGCCCAGGCTCCCAGGCTGGCGCCTTATCTCCCCCAGATGGAGGCAGCGATCGCCGAGACCATGGGCCTCGAAAAAGGGGTGGTGAACGTCAAGGCCACCACCACAGAGGGGTTGGGCTTCACGGGAAGGGGAGAGGGGATCGCCGCCTATGCTGTAGTCCTCCTGGAGGTGAGATGAAGGGAGGGGTTAGAGTTCGGTTCGCCCCGAGCCCTACAGGGTTGCTGCATATAGGGAACGCACGGACTGCCCTCTACAACAAACTCTTTACACCCAAGGAAAAGGAGCTTTTCTCCCCCATGAGGGCGGCCCTCACCGGTATGGTGGAGGGGCCAGGGTTGAAAAAAGTCCTCCCCCTTCTGGAAAAGGTTGTGATCCTGGAGAGGTTGAGGAGGGTATTAGAAGAAAGGGGGAGGGGGAAACGGGATTGAGGGTATATAACACCATGACCCAGAGCAAGGAAGAGCTCATCCCCCTGCGGGAAGGACAGATCGGGATGTATGTCTGCGGGGTCACCGTCTACGACCTCTGCCACATCGGCCACGCCCGCAGCGCAGTGGTCTTCGACGTTATCTATCGATATCTGAGGTACAGGGGATATGAGGTAACCTATGTACGCAACTTCACCGACGTGGACAACAAGATCATAAAACGGGCCCAGGAGGAAGGGACCAACACAGAGGAGATAGCCACCAGGTACATTCGGGAGTTCTCCACCGATATGGGGGCTTTGGGGTTGATGGAGCCGACTGTTGAACCAAGGGCCACCGAGCACATCCCCGAGATGATCGAAATGGTGCAGCGGCTTTTAGAGAAAGGACATGCCTACCAGGCAGGAGAAGACGTCTATTACGCCGTGGAGAGCTTCCCCGGGTATGGTAAGCTCTCCAAAAGGAGCCTGGATGATATGCAGGCTGGGGCCCGGATAGAGATTGATGAGAGAAAGCACAACCCCCTGGATTTCGCCCTCTGGAAGGCGGCCAAGCCAGGGGAGCCCTCCTGGGACTCCCCCTGGGGCAGGGGAAGGCCTGGGTGGCACATCGAATGCTCCGCCATGAGCCAGAAGTATCTAGGGGAGACCATCGATATCCACGGCGGTGGGAAGGACCTTATCTTTCCCCATCACGAGAACGAGATCGCCCAGGCTGAGGGGGCCACGGGAAGACCCTTTATCCGCTACTGGCTGCACAACGGTTTCGTCAATATCGACAAAGAGAAGATGTCCAAGTCCCTGGGAAACATCCTGACTATAAAGGAGATCCTGCGTGACTATCACCCGGAGGTGGTGCGGCTCTTCCTCCTCTCCCGCCACTACCGCAGCCCCATAGACTACTCCCGCCAGGGAATGGAGGAGGCCCGCAAGAACCTGGAGAGGTTTTATCAGACCCTGGCGGGGATTGATGATGTCCTCGCACACGAGAAAGGAAGTGAACCTGTACCGGAAGGCTTCGCTCCTGAGGAGATGGCAGCCTACCGGCGCGCGGAGGAGTTCCCCGCCACGTTCCAGGAGGCCATGGATGATGACTTCAATACGGCCGTGGCCATCGCCTCCCTCTTTGAGTTGAGCCGTGAACTCAACCGCCTTCTCCAAAAACCCTCCCCCTACACCCCCCAGATCCTGCGCAGAGGCGGAGATGCCTTTGCCAAGGCAGGAGGAGTCTTGGGCGTCCTCCAGGAGGACCCACACGCCTTCTTAGAGGGGGAGCGGGAGCGAAAGGCCAAAGACCTCACCCTCGCCCAGGAGGAGATCAAGGGATTGATCAAAGAGAGAGATGAGGCCCGTCTTCAGAAGGACTGGGCCAGGGCCGATGAGATCAGGGAGCAGCTCGCCTCCCATGGGATCTCCCTAGAGGACACCTCCAAAGGGACGATCTGGCGGGTGCGATAGCCACAGAAACTCTTCAACAAAGCACTCTCATTGTCTCTATACCTTTTGGATCTTCTCCAATTTACATAGAAAATAAATTTGTTTAAAACATTCCCCTTCTTCGGCTGAGGGCCTCCAACTTATCTCCTCTTCCCTTTGGGGAAAGGATTAAGGTAAGGGGGGAAACCATACCATGTCCACCCTCACCCCCGCCCTATCCCGCCAGCGGGAGAGGGAGAGATAGCGGATTTTCATGGTTCGTGGGTAGCGATACCGCTATGGGAAATTACATTTTAATAGCAATTTTCCCGAACGAAAGTACAAGGATAGGCCTGTGCCCAAACATGCCTTGTGGATCACTTAATATCCAAACAATTTTGTGCTAAAATAATAAAAAACGATTATTGCCCTAGCTCCGCAAATATTTCCTCTCCCCTTGAGGGGAGAGGATAGAAAGGGGAGGGGTGGAATAATAAAATATCGGCCAGATACCCCCTCACCCCGACCCTCT
>DAOVGN010000065.1 GCA_030672385.1 Deltaproteobacteria bacterium
CATTCCGGTGGATAGGATGGTGAGAGAAGAGTCCGGAGGTCCACTCCCTTTTATCTAATATGAGAGGATTAATAATAATTCCTTTTTCCAGCTCCATGTCGTAGAGGGCAGTGCATAGCTCATCTTTTAATTCATAGGTGACGTTATCCTCGAGGATAAGGATATCCCAATCTGATTCAGAGGTTGTCTCTCCCCTTGCCCTGGAACCAAAAAATACGACCTCTGCATTTGGCGTGATCCTTTGCACGACCTTTTTAATTTTCCGTAAAATAAGCCTCTCTTTCTTAGAAATATTGATTTCATCAACGGATTTCACTGTCTCTCCTCCTTACTTTAGTTCCCTATTAACCTTGCTCTATTATTTCTATCTCTTCTTCCGTCAACCCGTAGAGCTTATAAACAACCTGGTCTATGATCCAGTCGGTTTTGCGTAGTTTTTCTTTCAAGGGTAAGAGCTTGGAAAGGGATTTTTCGTATTCGGATTTGATATTTTCGTAAAGCTCTCTGGATTTGAGGTTTACCCGGATTCTTGCCTTGTTTTTCTCCAAAATTTCCCAGAAATCCTCAAAGGAGAAATGCTCTTCCCTCTTCT
The DNA here is from genome assembly GCA_030672385.1 of Deltaproteobacteria bacterium. Lineage (GTDB taxonomy): Bacteria > Desulfobacterota > B13-G15 > B13-G15 > RBG-16-54-18 > DAOVGN01. The sequence continues at coordinate 593 of DAOVGN010000065.1, forward strand.
GGTAATCGCCCAGGTAGTTTTTTATAAAGGTTTTTCCAGTTAAAGCCTCGATACCTGTGTTTCCCTCGGCATCTGATTGAATTTTTAGCTGACTCTCAAGCCATTCAAGGTATCCCTTAGTCTCCTTCTGTTTCTTTTCATTCATCTCAATCATCTGCTCAGCAAGAAAGGCCAGAGTATCATGAACTACATCTGACTGCTCCCACAAAGTTCCTTCAGGGATTTGCCAGTCCTTGTTAAGCGGATCAGAATTGTGCTTTTTAACAAGTGCTGCATCCGGTTTATGATCTTTCGTTAATCTCGACTCAATGAAATGGAGAAACTCATTTAGTTTTAAGGCTTCAAGATACTTTTTATAGTGATTCTTAGATTCTTCAAATAATTTTTCCCGACTTTTTCTTGGTGTGACAAAGGAAATTAGACGAATGGGGAGTTTTTCAAGATTAACTATTTTTACTTCAGCAAAAACCCTTCCAAATTCAGGAACAAACACTCGATGCACAAAAGATAGGAATTCTGAATTAAGAAGGGAAAGAATGAACTCTAATGAAATAATTTCTACCTCCAATACAAGGTTGTGGACATTGTTTAGATTGATATATTGCTTATTGTCAATCGTAGCAATTAGAGTGTCGGCTGTCTGGCGAATTACAATCTTTTTAGATGCAAAAAAAGGCGCTGATGGACGAGGTTCTGCTAGCCATTCACCATAACTTATCCATCTAGATTCTTGAGGGTCCAGATCATACTTATAAAAATCCTCTCCTCTTAAATATGGCTTATAAGTCTCATCTTTTTTATAATCACTGTCGAAAAGACGACCTTCGACTATTTCTTTGGTTTGGGGCGGAGATCCCTTCCCTGTCTGATAGGGCTTACAACCAACTGCCATTAAAGCAATCTGTTTTAAGGGGACACTTTTTCTATTCACCCTTTCGAACAAATTCAAAATATCTGGAGTAAGATATTCTGTTATTCTTTTACCTTTAAAATTTTCAACTTGTTTCTGTTTGAGTTCTGTCCAATTTATACTCAATCCCTCTGGTTTATCAGAAACAATCCCAAGCATTAATTTACTGTTCAAATTTGGTTGATCTTTATTAACGATTTCAATACAAGACTCTACAGTTGCATCTTTAAAGACATGTTCTTTAAAAAAGATAACTTGTTGTAACTGGTTATTGGCGAGAATTAATCCCCGAAGATTTTCATAATAGTACTCCGAAAGCCAAGGGGTGGGAGTGATGTAAGATTGAAAACCATCTTTTTTTAAAAGTGAAAGGGCCTTCTCAATAAACAAAGCGAAACTATCAAATTGATATTCAGCTGCCTTATAATTTTCCTTTAAAAACGCTTTTGATTTAGAATCAAATGCAATACCGTACGGTGGATTTCCTATTATTACGTCAAATCTTGGATTAGATAGAGATTTCCCATGATGGTCATAAAAGACTTCGGGGAATTCCAGTTCCCAATGGAAAAAAGTTTTTCCTTTGGCTATTTCAATGGCATTAGTAAAATATTCTTGGACCCAAGACCTATTCATCTGTTCCGTTTTCCTAAGAATATAATCAGAAAGTGCTATAAATATTTTTTGATCAAGTTTTAATCCAAATAAAGAACCTGTCCAAATGTTTGCAATTAAACGCCACTTATCTATTCTTTCTTTGTCCAATAATTTGTAGATTTTTTCCTTTTCCTTTACATCTTGAATCCTTTCAGTTGGTCTCTGCTCTATTATTTTATAGTCCCCTACTGCTAGCCCCAAGTCAACCGACATTGATGAAACTTCAAGAGGAAGTTGAATTTGTGATTCAGCTTCCTTAGTTTTCTTTTTGCTCACAAATTTCTTTGGTAAAATTTTTATGTCAGCTAGATTAGCACCGATTAGAGAATTCCCCAGTTTCAAGTGATGGTCTAAGAAATTTAATGGCTTTCCCTTTGCTACCGTATAAAGCCACAAGGAAAGTTTCGCTAGCTCTACCGCCATTGGATTCAAATCTACTCCGAAGATACATTTTTCCACAACCTCACGTCTTGCCCATCTTATGTCCTCTTCTTCTGGTTCCTTTGAGCCATATTGCTCAGAAGGTTTTCTGATGATCATTTCTTTTGGATGTTCTTCGTGAGGTTCCTCGCTTAAGGCTTTGAGAAGCTCCCTTGCCAAGAAATCCGTTGCCTCGACGAGAAAATGCCCACTCCCCATGGCGGGATCGAGGACTTTCAATGAAAGAATTTCGTCAATCAGGCTTCCTTCGACCTTTCTAAGTTCTTTCTCAAGAAATTTCCTACTCGCCCCTCTTGATCCCTTTATCTTTTTCTCAAGTTCCACAATATTTTCTGAAACCTTTTTTCGCCTCTCTTCTACTAAAGGGCCGAGTGTATTGTCAACAATGTATTTAACAATATAATCGGGTGTGTAATAAGAACCAGTCGCTTTACGCTCTCCTTTGTCAGTAACGAGATATACTTCCCCTTCGCTGACAATTTCTTTTTCCTTAATCTTCTTTTTTGCCTTTTTGGCCTCTTCAAGGCGAATAAAGACTTCCTTACCTTTTTCTCTTATAGGAACAAGCTTCTCTTCGGCAATCTTGAGCTTGTATTCCAGAAGCCCTTCGTAAATAGAACCTAAATGGCGGATTTCAAGACTGCCATAGTCAATATAGGCCCTGTCACTGGAGCGAGAAAGAAAATCCACTGCCCTTGCAACATAAAAGTCTCCCACTCTATATCTTTCCAGAAATTCGTGTTTATCAGGATCAAAAAGCCCACCATTGTATGGAGGCACTCCTCGCTCACGGTTCCCAATATTTATGATCTCAAATAATTCTTTTATTTTATTCCAGTATCCATGTGTTGAGGTAGCGATGGGTTCACTTTTATCTAACCTTCCCGCCATTTCCTTCTTAAGGGCATCCAGGCTATAATTTTCTGTGTAGAGTCGGTTTTCCCCTATAGGAAGCAGTCCACGATTCTCGGCATAAAGGATGAAGAGAAGGCGGTAAAGGAGGATCAGGGAGTTGTCATGAATCTCTTTGAGATGGGTTTCTCTTAGGTCATTTCCTGGTGTTTTAAGGAATCCTTCTGCAAGAATCTTCAATGCCTGATAGACATTTTCTTTAAGCTCTTTACCAACCTCCTCCGCATAGTCAACACTTTTCTTATAGACCTTTTCTAAAAAGTCAGGGGAGGCTTCTTTCCGGAAGAAAACATAAAAGTATTTGAAATCTTCTGTTGAGCCATTTTCGATAAGGTCTTCCAGGTCTATCTCGTAGAAGATATCCAGTCTATTTGAGGTTTCCCTCTCATAGAGCCTCCAAAATTTACCATCAGTAAGGATTCCCCACTTGACTCCGGTAAGCCAGAGATAACGGCTTATCTGTAGAGATGGGTTTTGAACTTCAAAGGGGTCTTTTTCTTCTTTAAGCTTTCTATCTAATGGTCTCCCCCAGCGTTTAGCTTCCCCTATGCAAAGAGCACTTTCGAAATACTCTTCCCTGGTTGCTTTTTGGACATTCTTTAAGTCCTCCTTAGATTGAAAAAGAGCATAATCAGGATGTTTTGACCATTCGCCCGATGGTGTCGGAGGTTCTACATCGATTGTCCAGCCTAAGGTTTCAAAAACCTTATCCAGGAAATGTTTTCGGAGTTGAGGTTCATTGAGAGATGAAAGATATTCCTTATCCCATATACGCTTAATTTCTTCTAAGGCCCCTCCTAACTCTGCTAATGAGATCTTAAATTCCTCCTCCCTCGGAAGGAGTTCCTCGAGGTAATAGTTAGAGAAAAGTCCTTTGTTAAGATGGGGCTTCACGTTTTGTTCCTTGGTACACATATAGCAACTGATATAAGTTCTGGGTTTTTCTCAACTACCAAATTCTCTTCCTCAAGCCGATCAAGAGTCTTTTCTAGCTCTGTTTTAAAATCCTCCAATCGTTTCTCTGGTCCTCTAATGGCAATGGCGATATCTTCTCACCTTTTATTCCCCACAACTTTTTGCTCAGTATGTGGATATTTTTCAGTTATTTTTTGAACTCCTTTTTCAGCTTCTTCCATCTTTTCCGCCATTCTTTTTCTTCTTTACCTGTGCCAAAGGTTTTTATGAGCCTTTCCGTCTCTCCGATATCTATTTTTTCCCCTTGGACCTCCATTATTCCTGCGGCATCCTCTAGATCCCTTGCCCTGCCTGCAATTATTTTTTGAACAACTAAGTATTCGGGTAAAGCGTATGTTACAGAAACATCATCAATCTCTATTTCCCTTGCCTTCTCAATTGCTTCCCGTTCGAAGGGAGTTATAGAAAAGATAATATCCACCCTCACCCTTGTTTCCGTATGTTCTAATGGCAAGACCCAGGTTTCTCTGATAAATCTTTGAACATCTTCCGGTAAGATAGTAAATGATTCAGCTACAGCCCTTAGAATTTTTTCTGCCTCATCCGGAGTCAAGGCGATTGTAATATCAATATCCTGTGTAAACCTCGGTCTGCCATAAATGGCCACTGCCTGACCACCTATGACCATAAATGGGATTTCCGCCCTTTTAAGGCTTGTAGCAATGTCTTTCAGGGTTTTAATAATCATTGGGAATCCATCTTCTTTAAGCTTTCGCGCACTTTCAGGGCTGTTATATAAAAGTCCTCTACGATCTTAACCTTTTCTGTCGGAGTGAGCTTCTTGAGATTTTTTATAGTATATTTTCTCTCCCACTCGTGGAATTTGTTCCAATCGGGCTTTATTCCTTTTATTCTCATGCCGTAAATAACCTCTCTTTTGTTTCATGTATTGGTTGTGATGCTATAAGGACTCGTGTCCGTAAGAGGTAGTCTGTGCTTTCTCTTTGACTGCTCAGCGGGTTCCAATCTACGATATCAATGCCTCTATCTGTTGCTTCACGCCTTATAAGGTCTTCTGCCCAGCCGCAACGATGTAAAGCGGGGTCAATGATTTTTGCCCTGGTGTCAGCCTCTGTCAACGACACTGCACCTTTCCTTCCCACAACTTTTTGTTCAGTATATGGTAAATTATTTTAGAAGGCAAGGGGCCTCCTCAGGACAGACCCTCTTGAAAAAAAGCTCGGTTTGATCCTTTTCTCTTTGATTGACATCAACCAGGGGGTTTGATATATTGCGAAAAAGTTTTTTCCTTATTATAGGAGTTAGCTTATGGAAGAATTGGTAGGGATAGAGGAAGCTCTCACCTTTGACGATATCCTCTTGCTCCCCGCAGAATCGGAAGTCCTTCCACATGAGGTAGACGTCAGCACCAGGCTCACCAATTCCATCAGCCTTAATATCCCCATATTGAGTGCGGCCATGGATACGGTCACCGAGGCCAGAACAGCCATCAGCATGGCCCAGGAGGGGGGTATAGGTATTATTCATCGCAACCTCTCTATTGATGCCCAGGCGGCCGAGGTGGATAAGGTAAAAAAGTATGAAAGCGGCATGATAGTTGACCCTATCACCATGGGACCCGAACAAAAGGTATACGAGGCCCTGGAGGTGATGAGAAGATACAGGATCTCAGGTGTCCCTGTTACCAAGAACGGCAAGTTGGTGGGGATATTGACCAATCGTGACCTGAGGTTTGAGAAGAGGCTGGATGCAAAGATCTCCGCAGTGATGACCAAAGAGAACTTGGTGACCGTCCCGGAGGGTATCACCTTAGAGGAGTCAAAGGAGAGCCTCCACAAAAATCGGATTGAAAAACTGCTGGTGGTGGATGAGGAGAACAACCTAAAGGGGCTGATCACCATCAAGGATATCGAGAAGATGGAGAGTCATCCCTATGCCTGTAAGGATTACCTGGGGCGGCTTAGGGTAGGGGGTGCTGTGGGAGTGGGTAAGGATTTAGGGGAGAGGACCCAGGTCCTGGTTGAGACGGGGGTAGATGTAATTGTGGTCGATTCCGCTCACGGACACTCCCGGGGGGTGATTGAGGCGGTGAAATGGATTCGCAAAGAGTTCCCGGACAGCCAGATCATCGCCGGTAATGTGGCCACTGAGGAAGGGACGGTTGCCCTGATCGAGGCGGGTGCTGATGCCGTCAAGGTAGGGGTGGGTCCTGGTTCCATATGTACTACCCGGGTGATCGCAGGGATTGGGGTACCGCAGATAACGGCGATTATGAAGGCCGCCAAGGTAGCCCGAAGGTACAATATCCCCATTATCGCTGATGGAGGGGTGAAATACTCAGGTGATGTGACCAAGGCCCTGGCTGCTGGGGCGGATGCGGTTATGATCGGCAACTTTTTCGCTGGTACGGATGAGAGTCCAGGGGAGATGGTCCTCTATCAGGGGCGCAGCTACAAGGTCTACCGTGGCATGGGTTCGATCGAGGCCATGCGAGAAGGTAGTGGTGACAGATATTTCCAGGGTGATGTGGAAGAAGGGAAATTGGTCCCTGAAGGGATTGAAGGTAGGGTGCCGTATAGGGGGGCACTCTCCTTCTGCATCTATCAACTGATCGGAGGCCTAAAGGCAGGGATGGGTTATGTAGGATGCAGAAATATTGAAGAATTAAAACAAAATGCCAAATTTATTAAAATAACAAGCGCTGGTCTGCGTGAAAGCCACGTTCACGACGTAATTATAACCAGAGAAGCCCCAAATTATCGTTTTGAATAGGAGCGATGGAGGAGTCTTTGGGCAAGAGAGGTACTAGCTGGTACATATTCTCCTTTATTGTTCTTTCCCTCTTTCTCGGATCGGGGATGAGTTTCGCAGCAGAACAAGCAATAGAGGCGGAGGTTAAGCCGGTCTCCTCTCTCCAAGGGGGGGCAGGCTTCCAGAGGCTGTGGGTCCAGAGGCGAGAGGCGGTCTCCGGCGCAGAGGCCGTGGTCGGTGAGCAGCAGCTAGAGGAGATCATCGAGCTAAAGCTCGACAAGGGGATCGTAAACTTGTGGGAATATGCCCTCTTATTGATAAGAGAGGGTATAAAGATGGAGGACAAGGATAAGGCTGCGAAGTTGGGGGAGTTTTCGCAAAGGATGGCCCCGGATCTCCCCTATGTATATTTTTATGCGGGTCAGGTCATCTGGAAAAATGAGAAATGGAGGATATATCCGGCCCTGGAGAAATATTTTGAGGGCATAAGAGCCTATACCCGCAATTTGCCCCTGCTCTACGGGCAAGTCCTGAGCCTTCTCTATCTCTTAGGTATAGGTGCCCTCTTGGCTGTTTTGGCCTTTTGTATGATGGTTTTATTGAAACGCCTGACGATATTTGTCCATGTGTTAAAAGAGGAATTGAAAGGTGAAAGGAAAGAAGTAATAAGGGGGGTGGCGAGGATCTTTCTTTTCTTCCTTCCCCTCCTTGTGCAGCTCAATATCCTTTGGTGCGTACTCTTTTGGTGCTTTATCCTATGGGGGTATCTCACCAGGGGGGAGAAAGGGGTCTTAGTCCTTTGTCTCTTTCTCCTCACCTATATCCCACCTGTTGGGAAGTCCATCTTTCATTTTATGGAAAGTCCTGAGGCGCAGACGGTCTTTGATATTTACGAAACCACCTACGGGGAGAGGGAGCCCCAGGCCTGGGAGAGACTTCATCTCTGGACCCAGGAAGATCCGACAGATCGAGATGTCCTGTTCACCTTGGCTTTGGCCCTCAAGAAAGAGGGGGATTATACAGAGGCGAGGAGAGGTTACCAAAAGGTCTTGAAACTCAATCCTTCAGACCCTGATGTCACCTCAAACCTCGGAAATCTCTATTTGGCCCTTGGCGAGCCAGAAAAAGCGATCGGACTCTATCAGCAGGCTATCGAGGTAAACCCCCACAATGGCGTCTATCACTTCAATTTAAGCAAGGCCCTCTCGCAAAAGTCGATGCTCCTCTTGGAGGATGTAGATAAGGCCTTTCAAAGGGCCAAGGAGTTGAGCCCTAAGGTAATTGGGGCCCATTTAGAGATCGATTCCCATCATCCCAATCGGAATGTGATAGATGAGATTATCTCTTTGGAGCGTTTGCGAAGGAGGCTCTTGGCAGGGCTTTGGAGAGGGACTGGTCCATCTTTTCTGTTATTGGATGTTGGACTCCGCGGTCTTTCACCTCGTTTCCCATTTATCTCCCCCCTAATTTTCTTTGCCCTCATCATCGTTTTATTGTTTGTTGAGGGGAAAGTGGGCCAGGGGTGGTGGAGCTGCTCCCTTTGTGGGTTGATCAGCTCCCAAACCTATGCCAGAAGGGAGGGGAGGAAAAAGATATGTATCGGGTGCTCTAGGATCTTGAAGGGGAAGGAGGTGGATCAGAAGTTGAAGGAGAAGAAGTTGGGGGAGATAAAGGTATTTCAGAGGCGAATGGGACTTTATGATAAATTGCTTCCCATTATCCTACCTGGAGGCGGCCATGTTTGGAAGGGTTACAATCTGCGTGGTTTCATATTCCTTTGGATATTTTTTCTCTTTTTGGGAAAATTTTATTATTGGAAGGAAGTAGTGCCTTCTGTAATACCCTCCACCTATGGCATTTGCGGGGGAGGGCTTTTGATCGCTTTGGTCTTTGCTATATTTTACCTCTTGGTATTAAAGGGGGCCTATAAGAAAGAAGGACTGGAGGTATTTGAACCCCCCTTCTCGCTGGAGGGGATCAGGAGGTGATGTAAGCGATGGGCTTAGAGGGAGATCTGAAGGATTTTAAGGTCTTGGAGGTGATCCAGCTTTTGGGCCAACAGGGCAAATCAGGGGTCCTGAGAATGTGGAGAAAGAAGGGGGAGGAGGGCGAGATATTCTTCTCCGAAGGAAAGATAACCCATGCTACCTCCAACAGGGGGAAGGAGGAGACTATCCTGGGGGAGAAGCTGGTAATGACGGGGATCATCTCCCGGGGGGACCTTGAGGCTGCCCTGGTGGGTCAGAAAAAGTCAGGTCGCTATCTGGGTGAGGTCCTTGTGGAGGGTGGGATGGCTGACGAGCAGGCCATCCTCAATGCCCTTTATGCCCAGATCCATGAGGTCATCTATGATGTGTTTTACTGGAAAGAAGGGAAATTTAAATTTGAGTCCCTCTCTGTAACACAGTTTCCCAAGGTAGCCGTACAGTTGAGCATTGAAGAGGTGATGCTGAACATCCTCAGGATGGTGGATGAGTGGCCGGAGATAGAGAGGCGGGTGCCTTCGCCTTATATGGTTCTCCAACAGACTGAGATTTTGAAAGAACAGGGGATAGTTCTGGAGGAAGATCGTGACGTGATCTACAGATTGGTGGATGGCAAGCGGAGTGTACAAGAGATCGTTGAATTAAGCCTTTTGGGGAAGTTCGTTACCTTAGAGATCTTGGATGATCTCATGGAGGGTGGATATATCGAGACGGTGGATATAAAGAGGCCTCATGTCTCTGTCAAGCTGAAGCCAGGGCTAGAGGTGCTGAAGCAGAGACCTGTCCCTTTTGCCTATGGGTTGGGGGTGATTATCGCTCTTGTCCTTCTCTTTGTCTCCTTTTCCCAGTTCAACTTCGGCTTTTTATGGAGGGATCTACAGGGAGGGGGGTATAGCCACAAAGGATATCTCGAGAAGGTCAGAGAAGAGAGGGTAGAATGGGGCAGGAAGGTCTTTTTTCTGGAGCTAGGTAGATATCCTGAAGATACAAGCGAATTGGTGGCAGCGGGGATATTGAGTGAGGAGGATTTGAAGGGAGAGGATGTCCGAAGAGAAAGTACTAAACCTTGATTTTGGTTCTCAATACAGCCAACCTATCGTTCGGCGTATTAGGGAATGTAGGGTCTTATTGTGAGGTCTTTCCCCTACGGCCCATTCTCCCCATTCCTCGGTCGATGTCGTGGGATAACAGGACCGGCCTCTTTTCGGCCTCCAGTTTCATCTTGAGGGTGCCCAGAGCGAAGTTGGTGGTGAGATCCTCGTGAATATCCCCTTTCTAGTGGGCCGTCTCTAGCATTGACGGCATGACTGTGGACTGGGGGAAGTCCTATATGTTTCATATGGACTTTTGGGTAAGGTGGCCAATAGGACTATAAACGAGGTAAAGGTGGTGAATCGGGGGTGGTCTATGACATCAGCTCCGAGCCTCCCAGCACCATTGAGTGGGTTAAAGGTCTTGGAAGTTGACCCCCAAATCATGCCGTCATGCCCTTTGCTGGCCATATCAGTGGGCCAAATCTTTTGGTGGTAGGTACACTTAGAATGGGAGATTTCGTTCACCTTCATCTCCATAGTCAATACAGCCTCTTGGACGGAGCCATCCGTTTTGAAGATCTCTTCCCCCTGGCTCGCACATATGGGATGAAGACATTGGCCTTGACCGACCACGGGAACATGTTTGGGGCCATTGAGTTCTATCAGGGGGCCATCCACCATGGGATAAAGCCGATCATCGGGTGTGAGGTCTATGTGGCCCCGGAGTCACGCTTTAAAAAGGAGCACGGTAATCTCAAGGATGCCCCCTATCATCTGGTACTTTTGGTTGAAAATCAAGAGGGCTATGTCAACCTCATCCGTTTGGTAAGCCTCGCACATCTGGAAGGATTTTATTATAAACCTCGGGTGGACAAGGAGCTCCTTGAGGGTTTCAATAAGGGGTTGATCGCCCTCAGCAGTTGCCTGAAGGGGGAGATTCCCTATCTTTTGAGCGCAGGAGATAAGGAGGGGGCCAAGAGGGCTGCAGGATGGTACAAGGAGGTTTTTAGTGATAGGAGGTTCTACTTAGAGGTCCAGGACACTGGCCTTGAGGAGCAGAAGGTTGTTAACCAAGGACTCCGGGAATTAGGTCAAGAACTAGGGCTCCCTTTGGTGGCTACCAACGATTGCCACTACCTGAGGCGGGAGGACGCCGTAGCGCATGATGTGTTGCTCTGCATCCAGACCGGCAAGACCCTTAAGGACCCCAAGAGGATGAAGTTTTCCACCGATCAGTTCTACTTGCGCACCGCGGAGGAGATGGAGGGTTTGTTCGGTCACTATCCAGAGGCAATAAAGAACACGTTGGAGATCGCCGAACGCTGTAATCTAGAATTGAGGTTTGAGGAGCACCACCTCCCCCGTTTTAAGCCGCCTACGGGGGAGTTGCTAGACCCATATCTGGAGAAGACGGTCCAGGAGGGCTTAGAGAGGCACCTTGCTCATACTTCCAAGGCGCAAAAGACGAGGGATAGGTACGTTAAGAGGATGCACGAAGAGCTGTCCATCGTCAAGTCGATGGGATTCTCCGGCTACTTCCTCATAGTTGCCGACTTCGTCAACTATGCCAAGGGGAAGGGGATCCCTGTGGGACCTGGGCGTGGATCTGCGGCGGGGAGCTTGGTGGCCTATTGTCTGGGGATAACGGATATTGATCCCCTGGAATACGGTCTAATCTTCGAGAGGTTTCTCAATCCCGAACGTATCAGTCTTCCTGACATCGATGTGGATTTCTGCATTGAAGGCAGAGATGAAGTAATCAGATATGTAACGGAGAAGTACGGCAAAGAAAACGTGGCACAGATCATCACCTTCGGCAAGATGCAGGCCAAGGCAGTGGTGAGAGATGTAGGACGGGTGTTGGATCTTCCATATAAGGAGGTGGATGTCATCGCCAAACTCATCCCCAACACCCTCAACATTACCTTGGACCAGGCCCTGGAACAGGAGCCTAGGCTGAAGGATTTGGCTGCCCGTGATGAAAATGTGGCCAAGCTCCTTTCCTTAGCTCGCTCCTTAGAAGGGATGGTCCGTCATGCCTCCACCCACGCTGCGGGTGTAGTCATCTCCCATCGTCCTTTGATGGAATATATTCCCCTATATGGGGGTGCAAATAGGGAGGTGGTCACCCAATATGCTATGAAGGATGTGGAGCGGGTCGGTTTGGTGAAGTTCGACTTTTTGGGTCTCAAGACCTTGACCGTTCTCAGCAGGGCGGTAGAGCTGATCGAGAGGACCAGGGGAGAGGAGATAGAGATCACCCGTATCCCTCTGGACGACCAAGAGACCTATAGTCTCCTCGGTTCCGGTGATACTATGGGTATATTCCAGCTTGAGAGCTCTGGGATGAGGGATCTGCTGGTGAAGTTACGTCCTGAGACCTTCAAGGACCTCATAGCCCTAGTGGCCCTTTACCGACCAGGACCCCTCGGCAGCGGCATGGTGGATGAATTCATCAAGAGGAGACATAAGAAGGCTGCGGTAAGGTATGAGGTGCCCAAGTTGAGGGAGATCTTGGAGGATACCTACGGGGTGATCGTATATCAAGAACAGGTGATGCGGATTGCGAGCACCCTGGCCAATTTTAGTATGGGGGATGCCGATATCCTGCGCCGAGCCATGAGTAAAAAAGATCCGGGGGAGATGGAGAGGCTAAAGGAAAAGTTTATACAGGGGGCCCGCCGCAATGGGATCGAGGAGAAGAAGGCAGAGCGGATCTTCGAGATGATGGCCAAATTCGCTGAGTACGGCTTTAATAAATCTCACAGTGCTGCCTACACCCTGATCGCCTATCAGACGGCCTACCTAAAGACCCATTACCCCGTAGAGTTCGTGGCGGCATTGCTCACCTGTGACATGGACAACACCGATAAGGTGATGAGATATGTGGCGGAGTGCCGGGAGAAGGGAATAAAGATTCTACCTCCTGACATAAATGAGAGTGATTGGGGCTTTACGGTCTCTGGATGGGAGATCAGATATGGCCTGGGGGCTGTCAAAAACGTGGGCCTCGGGGCCGTAGAGGAGATACTGCGCCTCCGAGAGGAGGGGGGGAAGGTTACCTCCTTGTTCGATTTTTGTGAATCGGTGGATCTTCGCAAGGTGAATCGCAGGGTGGTAGAGAGTTTCATTAAGGCAGGGGCCTTTGACTGTACCGGGGCACACAGATCACAACTCATGCTGGTTTTGGGAGAGGCCCTGGAGAGGGGACAGGCGAGACAAAGGGAGCGGCGTCAGGGGCAGCCAGCCCTCTTCGACGGGTTGCAACCCCGGCATGGTTCCATTCGGCTACCCGATTTGGAGGAGTGGCCTGAAGGTCAGCTCTTGAGCTTTGAGAAAGAGGTACTCGGCTTTTATCTGACCAGCCATCCCCTAATAAGATATGAAAGGGATATCCGTGAGCTAACCACAGGAGATACGGAGACCCTGTCCGATACAGTAAATGGGGCCCAGGTCAGCGTAGGTGGGTTGGTAGCAGAGGTGAAGGAGATAAGCACCAAGAAGGGGGAGAAGATGGCCTTTTTATCTCTTGAGGACATGAAAGGTAGGGTGGAGGTGATCGTATTTCCTGACCTCTTTCGCAGCGCTCGTCCTTACATAAAGGTTGATCTACCTGTCTTGGTTCGAGGGGTCTTGGACAAGGGTGAGGAGAGGCTCAAGGTGAAGGCCTCCGCCCTTTTGCCCCTGGATGAGGCCAAAAAGGAGAAGGTATCTAAGGTTCATTTTAAGTTGCGTACCCCAGGACTTTCTAAAGAACAATTGCTGGCGCTGAGGGGGATCTTGGAGGGGAACAAAGGGGGTTGTGAGACCTTGCTTCATCTCATCGTACCACACCGGTCAGAGGTAATTATAGCTCTTTCACCCGAGCTAATGGTAGCCCCCTCCGAGGAGATGATGAGGTTGGTGGAGGGGTTGCTCGGGGCAAAGACGGTGGAGATGGAGTAGAGACCTGAAGATCGTCAAGGAGGATATGTGAGATAGTGAGACACTATTTAGATTTTGAGGGGCCGCTTAGGGAGCTGGAGCGTGAATATGAGGAACTTCAGCGCTTTGCTCCCCGCGATGACCCCAAAGTTCTTGCTAGGGTAGAGAAGCTTCAGAGGCGGATAGCCAAGGTAAGGGAAGAGATATACTCCCAGCTTACCCCTTGGCAGAAGACGCAGCTGTCCCGCCACATAGACCGGCCCCATACCCTCGATTACATCGATCTCGTCTTTGAGGACTTCATAGAGCTACATGGCGACAGGGGGTTTATGGATGATCCGGCCATGGTTGGGGGTCTTGCCCGGTTAGATGGAGAGGTGGTAGTGGTGGTAGGGCATCAGAAGGGGAGGGATATGAGGGAGATGGGTTATCGGAACTTTGGGATGTCCCATCCTGAGGGTTATAGAAAGGCACTCAGGATAATGGAGTTGGGGGCGAGATTTAAAAAACCCATCATCACTATGATTGACACCCCTGGGGCCTATCCCGGGGTGGGGGCGGAGGAAAGGGGGCAGGCCGAGGCCATCGCCCGCAACCTCAGGGAGATGGCCTCCTTTCCCGTGCCCATCGTAGTAGTGGTCATCGGCGAGGGAGGCAGTGGTGGGGCATTGGCCATCGGGGTGGGGGACAGGATGTTGATGATGGAAAACGCCATCTATTCGGTTATCTCCCCCGAGGGCTGCGCTGCCATCGTTTGGAGGGATGGTACTAAAGGTCCTTTGGCAGCCGAGGCCCTTAAGTTGACGGCCTCGGACATCCTGAAGTTGGGGGTGATAGATGAGATCATCCCCGAGCCCTTAGGTGGTGCCCACTGTGATTATCAAGGAACGATGACCAAATTTAAAGAAGCTGTGTCACGCCACTTAGGGGAGTTGAGGGGTGTTCCCGAGGAGAAGCTCTTGCTGGAGAGGTATAATAGGTTCCGCCAGATGGGGGCCTTTATGGAGGAGTGAGGGAGATGATTTGGCAGGCGGAGGACATCTATCTGGACTATTCCAATATGATGGCCGAGGTCATCGGGGACGAACACGGGATCACTTTTGAGGAAATAGAGGGGATTAGGGATAAGGCCGGAGAGGTCCACCGTCGGGTCCAGCATGAGAGGGGAGATGACAAGCTCCCCTTTCTTAACCTTCCCTATCAAGAGGGGATAGGGGAGATTAAATGCGTGGTCGATGATCTCCGCGGCAGTGCCCACACCCTGGTGGTCCTCGGTATTGGGGGTTCAGCACTGGGGGGGAGGGCGCTGATTGCGGCCCTTGGGCACCCCTTCCACAACCTCCTCCCTGCTGAGGTGCGGAAGGGGCCGCGGGTGTTTTTTTTGGATAACATCGATCCCGATACCATCACTGGGCTCCTGGATGTATTAGACCTTTCTCAGACGGTAGTCAACGTCATCAGCAAGTCTGGTTCCACCATTGAGACCTTAAGCCACTTCTTCCTCTTTTTAAGTCTGCTAAATGGGAGATTAGGGCCAGACTGGAGAAAGAGAGTGGTTGTGACCACTGATCCCTCAAATGGCCCCCTGAGGAGGCTGGCCGAGGAAGAGGGGTTGGTTAGTTTTTCCACTCCCCCCGGGGTGGAAGGGAGGTTTTCTGTTCTGACCCCTGTAGGACTCCTGCCGGCTGCCTTTATAGGTATAGATATAGAGGGGCTCCTCGATGGGGCGGCCTTGACAGACAAGTGGTGCCGTGAGGAGGAGCTGGAGGCAAACCCCGCCCTTTTAAACGCAGCCCTGCAATATCTGGCCCACGTGAAAAAGGTCAAGGGGATATCGGTGATGATGCCATATGCGGACAGCTTGAGGGAGGTGGCCGATTGGTACAGACAGCTATGGGCCGAGAGTTTGGGGAAGAAGAAGGATGTGCAGGGTAGATTGGTATATGTTGGACCCACTCCCGTCAAGGCCCTTGGGGTCACAGATCAGCACTCCCAGCTTCAACTCTATCTTGAAGGTCCCTATGATAAGGTAATAACCTTTATGGCCTTAGGCTCCTTTTCCCATTTCTTGAAGATACCGGAGGGGGGCTCCTGGGGGGAAGAGACCGCCTATTTGGAAGGGAAGAGCCTAAACGAACTAATGGAGGCTGAGAGGAGGGCAACGGAGTTCGTGCTGACAAAGAACAGCAGGAGCAATTGTACCATTTACCTTAAGGAATTGAACCCTAGGACCCTGGGTGGGCTATTTTACCTCTTGGAGGTTCAGACCGCCTTTGCCGGAGGCCTTTACGGGATAAATCCCTTTGATCAACCGGCAGTGGAGGAGGGTAAAAGGCTTACCTGTGGGATGATGGGCAGGAGGGGTTTTGAAGGGGAGGGTGAGGAGATCCGAGGATGGATCAAAGGAAGAAATGTGTATAAAGTCCCGAGGTAAAAGGTGGCAGCCAAGATAAGGGTGCTTTCCGCTGAGGTGGTGGGCAAAATAGCAGCGGGGGAAGTAATCGAGAGACCCGCCTCTGTGGTGAAGGAGTTGATGGAAAACTCCTTGGATGCGGGAAGTGGCAGCATAAAGGTGGAAGTAGAGGAAGGGGGGAGGAGGAAGATCGTGGTGATGGACGATGGGGAGGGGATGGCCAGAGAAGATGCTATCCTCGCCCTCAAGAGGCATGCCACCAGCAAGATCGGTGAAGAGGAGGATCTCGATGCTATCCGAACCCTTGGTTTCAGGGGGGAGGCCCTCCCCTCTATTGCTGCGGTATCGCGGTTGCGCCTGATTACTAGGACCAGGGACGAGCTCTACGGGACACAGATCCTGGTGGAGGGCGGCCAGATAGAGGAGATAGCGGAGATAGGGAGCCCCCCAGGGACGAGGGTGGAGGTAGAAGATCTCTTCTATAACCTACCGGCCAGGAGGAAATTTTTAAAGGGAGTTCGGAGCGAGCTGGCCCATATCATCGAGGTGGCCACCAGGATGGCCCTGAACCATTTTACCGTTGGTTTTGTCCTGGCGCACAATAAACGTGTCTTATTCAACCTTCCCCCCACCCAGGAGGAGCGCTCGCGAGTAAGGGCCGTCCTTGGGAAGGAGGTAGCCTCTCAGTTGCTTAGGGTTGAGGGGAGGGAGGGGGG
>DAOVGN010000026.1 GCA_030672385.1 Deltaproteobacteria bacterium
CGCCACCTCCAGGGAACTGGTGATATAATCGAGGCCGATAGGGGTGACCGGCGGTTTCATCTGATTGGGGTTGATCAGGAGGACCTTCGAAGGATCTGAAGACAAAGGGAGCATTTTCTCCTCTCCTTTCACAAGACTATATCACAGCCCCCTTCTGGCAGAC
Source organism: Deltaproteobacteria bacterium (assembly GCA_030672385.1). Classification (GTDB taxonomy): domain Bacteria; phylum Desulfobacterota; class B13-G15; order B13-G15; family RBG-16-54-18; genus DAOVGN01. The sequence continues at coordinate 164 of DAOVGN010000026.1, forward strand.
AAACCAATTCTGCCCCATACCCGAAGGGAAGGAGTCTGTATCTCAGCCTTTATCACAAGATTGTCTTATCATCATAAAAGGGGTATATTTTAAAGGCACTCTTATCTGGAGGGAATCATGGAGTTGAAAGATGCCATCGCATTCGCCAGTGGGGAAATGGAGGTGGACCTCCTTTTGAAAGACACCCAGCTCATCAACGTCCTCTCGGGAAAGATCGAACCCAGGGATGTAGCCATCGCCCAGGGAAAGGTGGTGGGATTCGGTGAGTATCCCACCCGGGAGGCAATGGACCTGAAGGGAAGGTTTCTGTTACCAGGCTTCATCGACGCCCATGTCCATATCGAGAGCAGCATGGTGGGGGTACAAGAGTACGCCAGGGCTACCCTCCCCCACGGGATAACCACTGTGGTAACCGACTTTCACGAGATCGCCAACGTCATGGGGATAAGGGGGATAAGGCTCATGCAAGATTGGATGGGATCCACTCCCTTAAACCTCTATGTCATGCTCCCCTCCTGTGTCCCGGCCACCCCCTTGGAGACATCCGGGGCCGAGATCAAGGCAGAGGATTTACAAGGCCTCATGAAAGAAAAGTGGGTAAAGGGGCTGGGGGAGATGATGAACTTCCCCGGGGTAATCCATAGGGTGCCAGAGGTCCTGAAAAAGATTCAGATGGCCCAGGGCAAAAGGGTGGATGGCCACGCCCCAGGGCTCAGCGGCAAGGACCTCACCGCCTATATCATCGCCGGGATCTCCTCGGATCACGAATGCACCCGAAGAGAAGAAGCCGAGGAGAAGTTGTCCCAGGGAATGTACATCATGATCAGGGAGGGTTCCACAGCCAAAAACCTGGAGGAACTCATCCCTTTGGTCACTCCGAAAAATGCCCGACGATGCATGTTCGTCTCAGACGACCGCCACCCTGCGGACCTCATCTCCGAGGGGAGCATAGATCACTGTGTGAGAAAGGCCATTCAGTTGGGGATCGATCCAATCATCGCCATCCAGATGGCCACAATCAACCCTGCCGAATACTTCCCCCTGCAGGGATTGGGGGCCATCGCCCCTGGCTATCAAGCAGACCTCCTGGTGATAGAAGACCTCAAAGAGATCAAGATTCGACAGGTCTTCAAGGATGGCCGTCTGGTGGCCGAAGAGGGAAAGGTCCTCCCTGGGGTCATTGAGAAGGAGAGGATCGAAACAGAGAATACTTTCCACATCCAGGGGATCTCCGTTCAGCAATTCCAGATAAAGGCCCAAGACGGCAGGGCAAAGGTCATCGAGGTCATCCCCCACCAGATCGTGACAAAAAAGGGGCTCTATGAGGTCAAGACAGAGGGAGGGGTGGCTGTAGCCGACCCCTCAAGGGATATCCTGAAGATCGCGGTGGTAGAGAGACATAAGGGGACAGGAAATGTAGGGTTGGGTTTTGTCAAGGGCTTTGGTCTGCGAGATGGGGCCATTGCCTCCTCTGTGGCCCATGATTCTCACAACATCGTTGTAATGGGGGTAAGGGATGAGGACATGGCCCAGGCAGTACATGGGATCGTTGAGATGAGGGGAGGGTTGATCGCAATAAGAGGGGGGAGGGTATTGGCCTCTCTACCCCTGCCCATCGGGGGGCTGATTGCCGATCTATCCATAGAAGAGGTGAGGGACAGGCTTGATCTCCTGCACAGAACGGTCAAGGAGATGGGTGGCAAGCTGGAGGACCCCTTTATGACGCTCTCCTTTTTGGCGCTGCCCGTGATCCCGGAGCTAAAGATCAGCGACAAGGGTTTGGTGGATGTGACAAGATTCGAGATCGTCCCGTTGTTTGGGGAGAAGTAATACTTCCCGGGGTTTAAGCTAGAAAAAAGGGGACGGTTCTTTTTATTGACAATGTAGATAATGTATAATAATATTTGGACATGCCAAGGACAGCAAGGATAGCACCAGCAGGATATATATATCACCTCTTAACAAGGGGTAATAACCATCAAGATATTTTTAGGGAGGAAGAAGACTACAAAAAATATATCGACATACTCAGGAACTATAAAGAGAAGTACATGTTTAAATTATACCACTATGTATTGATGAAAAATCATGTTCATCTTGTTGTTGAGATAATAGAGGAAGGTGGCAGTTTGGCAGAGATAATGAAAGGGATAAATTTGTCGTATGCTCAATACTACAAGAGCAGATATAGGCATGTAGGGCATTTTTGGCAGGATAGGTATAAGAACATTTTGATATCAAAGGATGAT
>DAOVGN010000002.1 GCA_030672385.1 Deltaproteobacteria bacterium
ATCTGAATCTTTTATATTGCCTTTAAAACTTTCCCGTCATATCCCCATTCTTTTCTTGCTCTCTTCTAGGTAGCCAGGTATCTTACTCCATTCTCTACAAGCCTGATCGAAGTCCTTCCCCGAAAAAACCTGAGCAATTGAGACCGCAAACAAGAGCCATATTGATTTAAAAGCTGAACGATGTGGTGTACACAGTTTTCGAACTAATTTTAGATCAATACTTTTAGCAATTTTGAAATTTACATAAATCAGTAAATTGGGTTCAGGCTTATAACACTTATGAGCCTTTTTCTTTACTGCTTGACAAATCCACTGTGCAGCTAATTCGATATCAGCCCACTTGACTGACGGCTTATGTCCCGTAGTATATTCCTTTCCTCGCCTACGTTCCTCTTCTTGAGCCTCAGCAAACTCAAAGGGATAGATATGACCCTCAAGCAGAATCTCAAAATCTGGAAAACGATCGTTGATTAATAGTCGAACTTCACATTGCTTAACAAGGTCGGAAAATCCTCTAGCGAATAAGGATGCTGCCCAAGCCTCACGATACATTTGATATCTTCGATCCGAACTTGTAAAAAAGAGATCATTCGGTATTTTAAGGGACTCTGGGGTTACCTTTGCATACAGTGTTGCTGGTTTCTGAAATCGGCTAAGATCTTGCAAGCTAAGATCGCTCAATTGATTCTCCTTTCCCCCCAAAAAAAGGTGGCCGGAATCACCAGGGGAGGTCAAAAGAGGAGCCTTTAAGCTTCTCTAAACCCTGATGTCCCGGCCGTGTTTTGATACAAAAATAGCTCCATCTTGATACCTCAAATATTATATACCACAACCGTAACTAGTTGTAAATAAAAAACTTTCCTAGAAATAGCGGATTATACGAGATTCAGCCCTCTCAGATTGTGGCCCCTAGGGTTTGTGTTTAAAGGTGTCCAAGGCCGGCACCGCATATCCCAGAGCAGCAATAGCCGGGTGATCCTCGGCCGATCCCTTTCGATCATCGGGTTTAAGCTGCTCAAGATAGGCTATTAACCTTTTATCCTTTTCAATGGTTAATGTCCCTTTGTGTAGGTGCATATGAATAACTCCGGTGGCATAAGTGAGGAAATGGGGGTCCCCAACGTGAGGAGCAGATTTCAATAAAAACTGGGGCCATCTTCTTTGTTGACCCGTCTCAAACCCTGCATCATAGGAGCATGATTAGGCTCACCATACCAGCCTTGAACATCATACCTCCTATGAAATAGAATCGAATTGCCCGCCGGAGGGGTCTATGATATAGTTTTTTGATAAGGAGGAGAAAATGCCCCCCTTGTCTTCAGATACTTCGAAGGTCCTCCTGGTCAACCCCAATCAGATGAAACCGCCGGTCACCCCCATCGGCCTCGATTATATCACCAGTTCCCTGGAGGTGGCGGGCTTTGAGGTGGACCTAATTGATCTCTGTTTTGCCTCCTCATGGCAGGGAGAATTGAACGCATATTTTGGAGATCGTGACCCCCTGGCCATTGGGGTCACCGTGCGCAACACCGACGATTGCTATTACCTCAGTCAGGATTTTATACTCCCGCGTATAAAGGGGGTAATCGATTATATCAAGGAGAGGACCTCTCGTTCCCTTATCCTGGGAGGGGTTGGTTTCTCGGTGATGCCCGAACGCATATTGGCGTACATGGAGGTAGATCTGGGGATCTGGGGGGATGGGGAATGGGCCCTGCCTGCCCTTTTGAAGAAGATGGCAGAAGGGGAGGACTTTTACGGAATCCCAGGTCTGATCTACAGGAGGGATGGGGGATATCATAGGAACCCCCCCGAGCTTCCTGCCATACTGGATCTGCCCCTCCCGCGGAGGGAGGCGGTGGATAATCCCAGGTACTTTCGAGAGGGGGGCATGGGAAGTGTGGAGACGAAGAGGGGGTGTGAGCAAAGATGCATCTATTGTGCCGATCCCCTGGCCAAGGGTAAGAGGTATCGCCTGCGTCCCCCGCGCACAGTGGTGGATGAGATGGAGATCCTCCTGGAGAAGGGGGTGGATCATCTGCACATCTGCGACAGCGAGTTCAATCTCCCATATGATCATGCCACAGGGGTCTGTGAGGAGATCATCAGGCGCGGTTTGGGCAAGAGGCTCTCTTGGTATGCCTACCTGAGTCCAGTCCCCTTCTCTGATGAGCTGGCCCGCTTAATGTCCAAGGCCGGGTGTAAGGGGATAGACTTTGGGGTTGACCATGGGGATGACCGGATTTTGAAGAATCTGGGTCGGCAGTTCACCTCTGCTGATCTGAGGGAGACGGCCAAGCTCTGTCGCAGGCATAGGATTCCCTTCATGTATGACCTACTTTTGGGTAGCCCTGGAGAGGATGAGGAAAGTCTGACCAAGACCATCTCTCTGATGAAAGAGATAGGGCCCTCAAGGGTGGGGATCTCAGCAGGAGTCAGGATCTATCCCGAAACGAGGTTGGCCGAGATCGTCCTTGAGGAGGGGGTCCATGAGGGTAATGGCAACCTGCGGGGGGTTGTGAGGTCGGACCTTTTCGCCCCCATCTTCTACATCTCCCAAGAGTTGGGGGATGATCTGGTTCCCTTCATTGCCTCTTTGGTGGAAGGAGATGAGAGGTTCTTCTTCGGAGGTGGAGAAGAGGCCGAGGCCAACTACAATTATAACGAAAACAGTATCCTGATGGAGGCCATCAAGCGGGGATATCGTGGTGCCTACTGGGACATATTGAGGAGGTTGGCCGAAGAGGGTCGGGGTGGATAGGGGCCCACAGCCTGCTCTAATAGGTCCCTAAGGATGGTCGTTTTATTTAACCACCTCAGGCTGTCTCCTTGACATATCTCATACGCAGGTCATAAAGGAGGCTGTTGAGCAGATTCTCCTCCTCCTGTGTGAGGTTTCCTTTAGTCTTTTCCTGAAGGATTCCCAAGATGTCGATGGTCTGTTGTGCCAAAGGGAGATTCTTGGCCATCTTCTGGGTGGCGGGTTCTGGAATCTCCCCCAGGTGAACCAAGGCGGATGTGCTCAGGGAATAGATAAAGGTGGAGAAGGTTGCCTCCGGCAAAGGGGGAAGTTCCTCCTTCTTTTGACTCTTTTCTTCCTGTGCCGCTTTCTCTTCTTTTGGCTCTTCCTTTGTCTCTTCTTTTTGATCTCCTTCTTGGGCAGAGATCCTTTTGTCTATAACCTTAAATCCCCTTTTCTCCTCTTTCTCCTCTTCCATCCTTCTTCTCTCCTTTCATTGAGACATCTAAATGTGGCGCTGTCTGCGGCGATATCTCCGGGAACGCTCCTTCCATGTCTTTTCTTTTTCCTTCTGATGGAGGGGCTCCATTCTTAGATTGAGCACTACGGAGCCAGGAAGCTCCTTCTCAATGGGGGAACTCTCCTTTTTGGCTTTAGTGGGCCGTTTCTTTTCCGGCAGGACCTTGGAGATAGATGGGCCACTGATATAGGTTGGTGAAAGGTGGTCCACCAAATAGATCAATGGGTTGGCTTGGTAGAAGATTATCCCCTCCTCGTAGGCCCTATGGGCATGGATTTCCAAGAGGATGGGCTGGGGATCCCGACGCCTGCCGATCCTCAAGGCAAGTTCCGGGGAGGTGGTGAGATGGATATACTGTCTCCCCATGGGATCAAGGCCTCGTTGTAGGATATGAGGATATGCCTTGCGCCTGGTTCCGTGATAGAGGATCTTGGGAGGTGGGGTGGGTTCATATCTTATCCTTTGGGGCAGTGAATGACCATAGGTGGCCCTAATCCTCTCACTCTGAACCTCAAACCTCTCCCTGTTGCTGGTATAGACCACCTCCATGATGTGAGAGCGCCTTACATAAGACCATCCCTCCTCCTCGGCGATGGCCTGTTGCAGCTCCTTGATGGAGACAAACCCGTCTTCGTCGGAGACCAACCCAAATTCATCAGGATGGTGCCTCAAGATGTAGGTCATAAGCTTGCTTAGGGCGGTTACCTTATGTATGTGGGACATCTCAGTGGAGCCTCCGTCGAAACTCCTCTTTGCATTCTTCCATTTCTTCTAAAAACTTTTCAATATGTTTTAAAGCTAGTTCTTTAAATTCCCTTTGGCCAGTGGCGGCATACATGTACACGAGTTTGACGATGGTTTGGTAAGTTCCGTATGGGTCCTTGCATAACTTCTCTATAGGGCAGATGAGACAGTTTTCCTGGTGCTCTAGGCAGAAGGCCCCTCCCATGCGGGCACTCTCGATGATAGGCCCGAGTTCGGGCATCGCCTCCAATGCGAGGAGGGACTCCTTGATCCTCGTCCACTTTTCTATGGTGATGTCGAAGAGGCTCTCCCCCCTTCTGAACCTTTCCACTATCTCTTGAAAGGTCAACAATCTAACCTCCATCTCTCCTCATGGCGGATAAAAAAGGGCATAAGCCCCTTTTCCCCATCGATCCCCCTGCCGAAGGCCTTGTCTCTATAAATAATAATCCAAGGAATCTCTTTGTCAATCTCCGGATCTCACCTTGATGATTCTGTTTTCTTCATCTACGTAGATGAGCTTGGGGTGATGGTGGCTGAACTCCTCCTCGTTGAGGAGGCCATAGCTGGCGATGATGATTAGATCGTCTTTGCTCGCTTGGTGGGCGGCAGCACCGTTAATGCAGATGGCCCCAGAGTTCCTTTCCCCCTTGATGGTATATGTCTCAAAACGGTTTCCGTTGGTCAGATTGTAGACCTGGACCTGTTCGAAGGGAAAGATCCCCGCGGCCTCCATAAGCGTTTCGTCGATGGTGATGCTACCCTCATAATTGAGGTTGTCCTCAGTTATCTTTGCCCGATGGATCTTGGCCTTCAATATTATTCTCTGCACCTTTATTCCTCCTTTAGGATGAGATTGTCGATCAATCTAGTTTTCCCTATCTTTACGGCCAAGGCGATGACCCCCTCATCCTCGATCTCCTCAATATCCTCCAGGGTTTGGGGATTACAGATCTTGGCGTAATCGATCTGTGTCAACTGCTCCGCTTCGATGATCCCTCTTATCTCTTGGAGGATAGCTGCTGCGCTCTTTTCCCCCTGGTGAAAAAGCTCTTCTCCCCTGCAGAGGGAACGATACAGGCTCTGGGCTGCCTTCCTTTCCTTAGACTTGAGGTAGGTGTTGCGCGAGCTCATGGCCAGACCATCAGTTTCCCTTACAGTGGGCAGCCCAATGATTTCGATATCCATGTTGAGGTCCTCCATCATCCTCTTGATGGTGGCCAGTTGTTGATAATCTTTTTGTCCGAAGAGGGCGAGGTGGGGTTTAACGATGTTGAACAGTTTGGCCACCACCGTGGTTACCCCGCGAAAGTGATGAGGGCGTGAGATACCGCAGAGGTTCTTGGTGACCTTTTCTACCTCCACGGATGTCTGAAATTCGGGTGGGTACATCTCTTGAGTCGAGGGGGTAAAGACGATATCCACCCCTACCTCTCGGGCTAGTTGGAGGTCTCTTTTCATGTCACGGGGATATCGTTCGTAATCCTCCCCTGGGCCGAATTGGGTGGGGTTGACGAAGATGCTGATGGCCAACACATCCCCCATCTTCCTCCCCTCCTGCATCAATGAGAGGTGCCCTTCGTGTAGGTATCCCATGGTGGGGACGAAGGCGATGGTCTTCCTCTCCATTCGGAGTTGCTCCGACCGCCGCCGCATCTCCTTGACCCCAGCGATGATCTCCATCTCGCCCTCAGAGGTAAAAGCTGTGTTCACGGGTGGGGAATGTCTCCTCCCGCACCTCCTTTATATATTCCTCCACTGCTTGGGAGATAACCCCTATCAGGTCTACATAGCTCTTCACGAATTTGGGGCGGAACTCTCCTAAGAGTCCTAACAGGTCATGGATTACCAGTACCTGGCCGTCACAATGGGTACCAGCTCCGATGCCGATGGTGGGGATGGTCAGCTTTTCGGTTATCTCCTGCGCCAGCTCCACGGGTATGCACTCCAACACTAAGGAGAAAGCCCCGCTCTCCTCCACCGCCAATGCATCCTCCAGTATCTTTCGTCTTTGTTCCTCCATCTTTCCTTGAACCTTATACCCCCCCATTTGGTGGATCGACTGGGGGGTCAGCCCAATGTGACCCATGACCGGGATGTCGATATCAACGATGGCCTTGATAACCCCCTTCATCTTGGTCCCGCCCTCCAGTTTTACTGCCTCGGCCCCGCTCTCCTTGATCATCCGTCCTGCATTTCTTTTGGCGTCCTCAACGCTTATCTGATAGGACATAAAGGGCATATCTATAACCATCAAGGCCCTCTTGGTTCCTCTGACCACGGCCCTGGTATGGTAGATCATTTCATCTATGGTAACTGGGAGTGTGTTAGGATAACCTGCCATCACCGAACCCACCGAATCTCCCACTAGGAGAATATCCACCCCTGCCTCATCTAGGATACGGGCGACGGGGGTGTCATAGGCGGTGAGCATAGCGATCTTCTTCCCCCTCTCCTTCATCTCCCTTATGCCAGGGACCGTTACCTTTTCCTTCATTTCTTCCTCCTTGATGTTAATACAAAAGGCCTTCTGGACCGTTCCCAGAAGGCCTTTTGTATTTCCTTTCTTACCTTCCGTCTCGGTCCAGCCTTACCTGGATCCAAGCGGGATGTAATACCAAGTTCCCTTTCGAGTCCCTTTGATCTCCCTTAATAGGTCCTCAAAATCCTCCCTGCTCTGGACAAAGTCGATCTCGGTCGTGTCCACTACTAGGAGAGGGGATTCATTATAATAGAAAAAATAATCCCCATATGCCTCTACCACCTCCTTCAAATACTCCAAGGAGATATCCCTCTCATAAGGCGTTCCCCGTGCCCTGATCCTATCCCTTAGAACCTCGGGCCGGGCCTGCAGAAGAATCACCATATCAGGTCGGGTGATCCTGCTATCCAAGAGGGAATATATCCCTTCATACAGTCTTAGTTCATCTTTGTCAAGATTTATATGGGCGAAGATCCTGTCGCGGTCAAAGAGATAGTCGCTGATGGTCACCCCTTGAAAGAGGTCCAGTTGGCTGAGGTCCTTTTGGTGCTGATAGCGGGTGATGAGGAAGAACAACTGGGTTTGAAAGGCATATCTCTTCCTGTCCCGGTAGAACTTTTCCAAAAATGGGTTGTCCTCTCTCCTTTCCAGAAGCAGTTCTCCCCCCAGTTCGGCGGCCAGCATCTTGGCTAGGCTTGTCTTGCCCACACCGATAGGACCTTCTACTGCTATATATCTCTTCTCTGCTTCCGTAATTTTACCGAGATCAGTCACGTCTTTTTGTTTATTATCACAAGCTCTTCATACTGTCTATCCCTTGCGAAAACATTTTTACAGGGTGGATCACATCCCCTCATCTTACCATTTTTTGAGCTGATCAAGGGTTGACAAAACGAAGCCCTTTTGATAATTGTCATGCCTGTGTGTGTAGGAGTTGTATTTAAGAGATGGGAGAGGGGAGGTTTCATGGAAGGTCTTCTCCTTTATTTTTTAAAAGGAGGTAGAAGACAAACGTCTTTAGTTTCAGCAAAAAATCCAAAGAGGGGAGGTCGTCATTAGATGAAGGTAACGAGAAGGGACTTCATAAAGATCTCTGGAGTTACCGCGACAGGTTTGTTCTTTAGTCAATTGGGGTTTGATCTATCCCCTGTGTCTGCCTATGCCCATGGGCTCCGCATCAAAGGTGCTAAGGAGACCACAACCATTTGTCCCTACTGCGCAGTAGGTTGCGGGATTATCTGCCACTCCAGCCGTGGTAAAGTGATCAATACCGAGGGGGATCCTGATCATCCCATCAACCAGGGTGCGCTCTGCGCCAAGGGTGCAGCTCTCTACCAGTGGGTGAACAACAAAAACCGAGTTACTACACCCTTATATCGAGCTCCTGGTAGCGATCGGTGGAAGTCGGTTTCCTGGAATTGGGCCTTAGACGAGATCGCCAAGAGGGTCAAGGCTGCCAGGGATGAGGGGTTCACCAAGCTTAATGCCAAGGGCCAGGTGGTAAACAGGATGGAGAGCATTGCGCACGTAGGATCTGCTGCCCTGGATAACGAGGAGTGCTGGACTCTACAAGCCATGATGAGAGCTCTGGGGCTCGTCTATATCGAGCACCAGGCACGTATCTGACACAGCGCTACGGTAGCGGCTCTGGCAGAGTCGTTCGGACGTGGCGCCATGACCAACCACTGGATTGACCTCGGCAACAGTGATTGCATCCTCATCATGGGGAGCAATGCGGCGGAGAACCACCCTATCTCCTTTAAATGGGTGACAAAGGCCAAGGAACGTGGAGCTACCCTCATTAACGTAGATCCCCGGTTTACCCGCACGTCCTCCAAGGTCGACATCTATGCGCCCCTTCGGTCTGGCTCCGACATAGCCTTTTTGGGCGGGATGATCAAATACATTCTCGATAATAACCTCTATTTTAGGGAGTACGTGGCTGAATACACCAACGCTCCGTTCATCCTGACGAAGAGGTACGGCTTCAGAGATGGGCTATTTTCAGGATACAATCCTAAGACCAAGAGCTACAACAAGAGGTACTGGGCCTTCGAGAAGGACAAAAAGGGTACCCCCAAAAAGGACAAATCCCTCAAGCACCCCCGCTGTGTCTATCAATTGCTCAAGAAACATTATTCACGTTATACCATTGATAAAGTATCAGCTATCACGGGGACACCCAAAAGAGACCTTTTGAAGATCTACAAGATCTACGCAGCCACGGGCAGGTCAGGCAAGGCCGGCACGATCATGTACGCCATGGGCTGGACCCAGCACACGGTTGGTGTCCAAAACATCCGCACCATGGCCATGATCCAGTTGCTCTTGGGCAACATGGGGGTGGCTGGTGGTGGTGTTAACGCCCTAAGGGGGGAGTCCAATGTGCAGGGTTCCACAGACCACTGCCTGCTCTTCCACATCTTGCCTGGTTACATGGCTACCCCAAGCACCAAATGGCCTAAGCTTGCTGACTACCTCAAGAGGAGACCCAAGAACAATGATCCCTTGAGCGCCAACTGGTGGCAGAATGAGCCCAAGTATATGGTGAGCTTTCTCAAGTCCATGTTCGGGGAATTCGCTACCCCAGCAAATGACTTCGGTTACGACTGGATGCCAAAGTTGGATGCTGGCAAGACCTACACCTGGCTCGATCTCTTCGATCTGATGTATAAAGGGAAGTTTACCGGGTTCTTTTCTTGGGGCCAGAACCCTGCTTGCTCCGGGGCCAACTCCAACAAGACCAGAAAGGCGCTGGCCGAACTGAAATGGTTGGTGAACATCAACATGTTTGAGAACGAAACGGGCTCCTTCTGGAAGGGTCCCGGTATGAACCCCAATGAGATCAAGACCGAGGTCTTCTTCCTGCCCTGCGCGGTTTCAGTGGAAAAGGAGGGTTCGATCACTAACTCCGGCCGCTGGATGCAGTGGCGCTATGCGGCGGTCAAGCCGCCTGGAAAGGCTACTCCTGATGGTGAGATCATTGTCAAACTCTTTGACAAGATCAAGAAGCTCTACAAGAAGGAGGGTGGGGTCTTCCCTGAGCCGATTGTAAGTCTCAAGTGGGACTATACCACGAGGGGCAAGTTTGACCCCCATAAGGTGGCCAAGCAGATAAACGGCTACTTCTTGAAGGACGTCACTGTTAAAGGCAAGACCTTCAAGAAGGGGACCCTCGTTCCCTCTTTTGCCTACCTGAAGGACGACGGCTCCACTTCGTCAGCTAACTGGCTCTACTGCAACTCGTACACTGAGAAGGGGAACATGGCTACCCGCAGGGGCCTTAAAGATGCCTCCGGCATTGGGCTCTATCCTGAGTGGTCCTGGTGTTGGCCGGTGAATCGTCGGATCATCTACAACCGGGCCTCGGTGAACCTGAAAGGCCAGCCTTGGGACAAGAAACGTCCGGTGGTCCGCTTCGTCGGTGAGGTCAAAAACGGCAAGTACGTGACCAAGAAGTGGGTTGGTGACGTCCCAGACGGCGGGTGGTACCCGATGATGAACCCGGACGGGACTAGGCGCGCTGATACCAAGTACCCCTTCATCATGAAGCCCGAGGGGCACGCCCACGTCTTCGGGCCTGGCCGGGCAGACGGTCCGTTCTCCGAGCACTACGAGCCCTTGGAGTGCCCGGTGGAGAGGAACCTGATGAGCTCCCAGTTTATCAACCCTACGGTAAAGCTGTTCAAGACAGCCAAGGACAAATTTCTCACCTGCGATCCGCGCTATCCGATTGTGGGCACCACCTACCGGGTAACCGAACACTGGCAGACAGGACTCATGACTCGGTGGCAGCCGTGGTTGATTGAGGCAGAACCCCAGCTGTTCTGCGAGATGAGTGAGGAGTTTGCTGCCTTAAGGGGTATTAAGAACGGCGAGAAGGTTATCGTGGAGTCGCCCCGGGGACGGGTTACAGCGATTGCCATAGCGACCAAGCGGTTCAAGCCCTTCACCATTATGGGTCAGACTGTCCATGAGGTTGGGTTACCGTGGCATTTTGGTTGGGTTACCCCTAAGGATGGCGGTGATTCCGCTAACCTGCTGACCTCGAGCGTAGGCGATCCCAACACGTTGATACCTGAGACCAAGGCCTTCATGGTGAACGTGCGGAAGGCATAAAGGAGGTGATCTCATGTCCGGTAAGTCGTTCTTTATCGATACCACCAAGTGTACCGCCTGTCGAGGCTGTCAGGTGGCCTGCAAACAGTGGAATCAACTCCCTGCTACCAAGACCAAAAACTGGGGAAGCCACCAGAACCCGAAGGATCTCTCCTTTGTGACCTACAAGCTCGTTCGCTTCTCTGAAGTGATCTCGGACGGAGAGCTCCGCTGGTATTTCTTCCCCGACCAGTGCCGCCACTGCGATGAACCTCCCTGCAAAGATGTAGCAGAGGCCCTGGGGTACAAAGATGCCGTAAGGGTCGATAAGGCCACAGGGGCAGTGCTCTTCAATCAGAAGGTAAAGATCAAGCCTGATGACTTCAATGAGATCAAGGATGCCTGTCCGTTCAACATCCCGCGGTATAACCCTCAGAAGAGGGTGATCTCTAAGTGCACCATGTGCATCGACCGGATTTCTAACAGGATGGTGCCCGCGTGCGTCAAGACCTGCCCCACCGGGGCTATGAACTTCGGTGATCGGGACAAGATGCTGGCCTTGGCCGAGAAACGTCTGAAGGAAGTAAAGACCAAGTATTCCCAGGCTCAACTGCTCAATGCTGAGGATGTCCGCACCATCTATCTGGTGATAGATGATCCCGAGAAGTACTACGAGTTTGCCAAGGCACGGGGAATCGGAATTACCAGGATGCTGGCTATGAAGAAGCTCATTCGGCCCGTGATGAGTTTCTTGGGATCTAGAGGCTAATCGTCCACATTCGGACTTGGACAGAAGGGCTTGTCTCGAAAGGACAATACGTCGGGACAAGCCCTTTCTTTACTCAGTTGGATGGTATAATATAGAAACAGAGAGGGTTGTCAGTATGGGGGAGTTCCTGGAGAAGATCACAAAACAAATCGCATGGTTTAAAGAGGAGAGACCTGTTTATCGGGAGATCCTCGATTTTTATGCCCTGGTCCTGGAAGAACAGGCGAAGATTCGCCATCAGTTGAATATCAAATCCTCAGATCTGGATGAAGAGCTGGTGCGGTCGCAACAGAGCAAAGGTCTTCCTCTGCTGAAGAAAGAGGAATTCGATATAGATCTTGATGCTGCACAGAGGCTCTTCTATGTCTTGAACGAAATCGGCAAAGGAGCCACCTCGAAGATGGAGGATGAGATCCCGAACATCGAAGAGGTGACAGAGACCGGAAAGGTAGATCTGCGTGATCTGCTCTGCAAACACTACGATGAAACCTATCTCAATCAGGTGGCTGCGCAGTGGGGATTGGATGAGGGGATCCTTTCCTTCTTGATCAAGGCTAGTGTCAGGCCTTGTCTGGAGGCTCAGATGGAACAGGTCAGGGGGGCTGTGGACCTTGAGACATGGCTCAAGAGGAACTGCCCTCTCTGCGGCTCGCCTCCTCAGATGGCGGAGCTGAGAGAGGAGGGGGGAAAACGGTATCTGCAGTGCTCGTTTTGCGGTTGTCAGTGGCGGTGGGAACGGGTAGCCTGCCCGTATTGTCCTAACAGAGAGTTCGAATCCTTGCACTATCTCTTTTCTGAAGATGAGGATGCCTATCGGGTAGATCTATGCGATCAGTGTAAGGGATATATCAAGACGATTGATGCTCGTAACCTCGACTATGAACCTCATTTGGAGCTCGAGGATATCGTCACTATCCATCTGGATCTCCTGGCTCAGGAGAGGGGTTACAAAAGGCTTGTCCCCGCCCCTTTGGGGATAATGACCATTGCATGAGGGAAAAACAATAAAGAAGTACCCTGCCCTCATGATACAAGGAGGACGGGTACAAAAGATCGAGGACTGGGTCGCCGCTGAGAACTCGTATGAACTCTATCTGAACGACACCCTGGTAGACACGATAGTGGTCTCCCCTGGAGACCTTGAGGCCCATGCCTTAGGCTTCATGGTAACCGAAGGTCTCGTTGAACCAGAGGAAGTGGAGGGCATCCATCAAGAAGGAGAGAGGATTTTCGTCAAGACCGTGGGCGATAAAAAAATTAGTCCATCCAGAACTTCGTGGCGGAGCTCGGCCTATCGAGGAAGGGAAGGTGGATCGGTCACTGAGGTTTCATCCAACATAAAAATCGCTCCAGCCCTGATTGTACAGTGTGCCCATCAGGTATCCGTGCAGGCCGAGAATTGGAAGAAGACAGGGGGGATGCATATCTCCCTGCTGTTCGATCAGCAGGGGGAGCTGATTGAGACGGCAGAGCGGTTAGGGGTGACCCTTATCGGCTTTGCACGGGAAGGGCGTTTTACCATCTATTCCCATCCGGAGAGGGTGCGGGTTGCATTTTCACCCGAATGGCGATAGGATTATTTATAAGGGTTATTTCC
>DAOVGN010000075.1 GCA_030672385.1 Deltaproteobacteria bacterium
CCATGCCTTCGGGTTTGGCTTTATCATCAAGCTGGGTGGGGAGGCGATGGAGGGGGTAGAGTTCGGCACCGGAAAGCCTGTGGTCCCCTGCCAACTGGATAAAGACGACCCGGTGCGCCCCATCATTATTGCCTTCGACAAAAGGATGAAGGCCCGCTACGGGGTGGGGACTGATCAAATAGCCGGCCATGCCTATGACATCGTTTGGCTCCTTCACAATGCCCTTGAGAGGTGTAAGGGGAAGGTCACTAGGGCCAAGCTCAGGGACGCCCTGGAGAACACCAAGGGGTTTAAGGGTTGTACTGGGATCTATAACTACAGCCCCAACGATCACGATGGTCTGAGCAAAAAGGACTTGGTCTTCGTAAGGATCCAGAATCAAAAGTTCGTGCGGGTTAAGTTTCCCGGATTCAAATAGGATATCGTGTAGATTCGAGGGGTGGGCGAACATCTTTTGAAGCCCACCCCTTTTTATCATACTACAGGGTACATGGCCCCATAGGATTCATGCCCCAGCTACTCGCAAAAGAGCAGTGAGAACTAAAAAAATTCTTTTAGCAAGACCATCAATCCCTTTGCACCTAGATAGCAATTGACCAAAGGGAGATAAAAAATACAAGGGGAAATTACCATGAGGGATAAAGAACTTGATTGTTTGCTGATACATACACCAAAATTTGACAATTGGTATAAACCCTTGGGTGATTTCATATGGATTAATTATTTACCCATCGGGATATTTGCCTTAGCGGATTACCTTGTCCAGCATGGATATTCGTCAAAAATTGTGCATCTGGGCATCGAATGGATTGAAGACCACGATTTCAATATCATCGATTTTTTGGGAAAAACCAAACCTGATGTTGTTGCTCTTTCCCTCCATTGGCACCAACAAGCCTATGACGTTATAAAGATCGCCGAAGCTATAAAAACCAATTATCCAGACCTACTCATCGTATTAGGAGGATTCACAGCAAGCTACTATCATAGGGAAATCCTAGAGGACTTCCCTATGATTGATGCTATAATACGTGGAGAAGCAGAAGAACCCCTTCTGAGATTAGTTGAAAAAGTGGCAAAACATGAGCGCAACTTACAGGAGGTCCCTAACCTAACCTGGCATAAGGACGACGAGATCATAGAGAACGAACTCTCCTATATTGCCACTGAAGAAGATATAAACAGATTGAGATTTACCAACCTCTCGCTTCTCAAAAACTATAAAACGTATGTCAATTACGTTGGGCATCCATTCATCTGGAAGAAGGGTTTTTCAAAAGAACAAAATTTCAATAAGCTTTCCAACCGTTCCAAAACATTTCCCTTAGCTATTGGCAGAGGTTGTCCCATGAGTTGTACATGGTGCTCTGGAAGCGCAATATCCCAGAAATTCATCACCAAACGCACCAAGCCCATCTATAGGTCAACAGAGAAGATAATAGACTCCATAAAGGAGGCATTGGAATATGGTTACGAGACGATGTACGTGGTCTTCGATCCATTTCCGGATAAGCAAGAATTTTTCATCGAGCTATTTGCCAAAATAAAGGATCAAAAACTGACATGCGAGATGGTCTTCGAATGCCATGGTCTCCCCACAAGGCCCTTTATCGATGCCTTTCATGATACATTCCCCAATAAAAAATCTTTTTTATGCATCTCCCCGGAGACTGGTTCTGAGAGATTGAGAAAGATCCATAAACATCACTTTTATTCTAACACAGAACTCTTGGATTGTTTGAGTTATTTAAAGGAGTTAAATGTAAGTACAGAGATTTTCTTTACATATGGTATACCTGACGAAACTCTCGAGATTTTAAAGGAAACTATCAAACTCAAAAAATACATAAAGAAGAACTTCAAGAATGTCCATTGTATAAGGGTCCTCTCCATAGAGATTGAGCCAGGGGCTCCTTGGCATTTAGATCCTCCCAAATACGGTATTATAAACGATAGGCCTCGATTCAGGGATTTTTACCTTGCCCATAGTTCAAAATATACCCAGACTTTTTCATCTTTGGGGTATTTCATCCCAAATTACTTCCCAAGTTCTTACGGCGTTAAAGATACCAAAGACTTTGAAAGGGCACTTCAAAAGATAAAATGCAAACATTTCTGCTTCCTGAGCCCTACTCCAGGGAAGTCAGGTCCAGCATGGCTTGGAAGACTGCTCTGTAATTTTCTCTATCTAATGGATAAAATCTCAGGGGGAAATTCAAAGAAGAAGATGCTGTAGGTCTTTGGGCGAAGATCAATTCTTCTTTTTCAAGACCACAAATAGGGAATGATAATTATGGTTCTTCGTCCTGACGGTGAGTAAGAGGGTCTTATCCTTCTTGCAAAGCTTGATATATTTCCGGTAGTCCCTCAGATCCTTGACATTCGGTGTTCAACTCGATGATTACATCTGTCCTCCCTCAACCCGTCCACTTTGGCGGGAGAACCTAGTATCACCTCAGTAATTACTACCCCTTCGTCATCGGAAAGCCAGAGGTAATCCGCTATTTTGGGGATGACTTCCTGAACCTTTTTTGGGCTCGGTAAAAATAGTTATTGGAAGTGGGTAAATTTTGCCGCAAACGCTATGAAGATCTTCAAGCGGGAGGAGGTTTAGATCCATACTTATTTCATCACCGATGCAGATTTTTTGGGCCACAGCTAGAGGCGGCACGTTCAATGGGAGATGGAGAGCTTTTTGCGGGGTTGGGGATCGCCTATGAAGTTCACTTTAAGAAGGAGGCGGCCTCCTTTATCGCTGAAGCCAGCAGGAGGGGATTGGCGTTTAATTACCTCATAAATGCTACCTGCTTTGACAATCAGGAGTTTACCAGGGAAGGTTACAAGAAGATCGTGGAGCACCTGGAGTGGATCTCCTCGACCGGGGCCGATATGGTGACCATTTCCCTCCCCTTCCTCGTCCAGATGATCAAGAGGTACTTTCCCCACCTCAAGGCCTGCGTCTCCTCCTTTGCCCGGGTCCAGAACGTCCATCTGGCCCATTACTGGGAGGAGTTGGGGGCCGATAAGATCATACTACCTGAAACCGTCGCCCGCGACTTCCAGACCTTGCAGCTCATCCGGGAGGAGGTGAGTTGCGAGCTGGAGCTCATAGCCAATCACTGCTGCCTCTTTTACTGCCCCCTGGACCTGCACCACAGAAATATGGTCTCCCACGCCTCGCAGGAGGGACATCTGTGCGGTGGCTTTGCTGCCGACTACTGCAAGCTCGCCTGCCAGCAGATGAAGCTGCTGCGGCCTGCCGAGTTGATCAAGGCACGCTGGATCCGCCCCGAGGATGTAGGGTGCTATGAAGAGATAGGGATAGATTGTCTGAAGCTGGTGGAGAGATTCAGAGGGACGGAGAGTCTTATCCATATCCTAGATGCATATGAGCGCAGGAGCTACCCTGGGAATCTGACCGAACTCTTGACCCTCCCCCAGGAGGGGGCCTATATATCACCAGATCTGGAGATCATCCAGCGCCCTGACCTCATAGAGCCGGAGAAGATGGAAGAGGTCGTGGCGGTCCTCCGAGAGCCCTTCACCGGAAGGCTTTATATAGACAATGCGAAGCTGAATGGCTTCCTCGATCATTTCAGAAAGGTCGACTGTCTTCACACCGATTGTGATCGTTGCGGTTTTTGCGAGCGGGTGGCCTCACAGGTCGTCTCCATCGATGAGGGGTGGAGGAGGGAGATGATCACCAGGTTTGAGAGGGCCATGGAGATCTTGCTTAGGGGGGAGTTGGCACATTATTCTTTTTGAACTCAGAGAGGGAGGCTATATTGATCTCTGCACCACAGAACAGATGAGATGAGGCCTGTTGTCAGTTACCCTTTCTCTTTTGTCCACACAATTTGATTTTGATGCTTCAACCTAATCATGCCTTTTTTTTCTGAATAATGGTAAAATGCAAATTTGTATTTTTGTTCTTCTTCATTTTCGTAGCAAATGGTGTATAAGGTACTTTTTTCTTCGCGGACTTTTTCCACTTCAATGTTTGTGATTGCATAGATTTCGAAGTTCCCCTCTCCTGTTCCGAAGGTAATTGTGTTCTTCTCGATCTCGAAAAAGCGATCAGCGTATTTTGGTGCTGAGGTCT
Source organism: Deltaproteobacteria bacterium (assembly GCA_030672385.1). Lineage (GTDB taxonomy): Bacteria > Desulfobacterota > B13-G15 > B13-G15 > RBG-16-54-18 > DAOVGN01. The sequence continues at coordinate 4,103 of DAOVGN010000075.1, forward strand.
TCCACACCCCAACTAAATCGTTGGGAATGGATCTATTTTTCCCACATTGGCACCCTGACAATGCAACAAGAATGGCGAAAGCTATCAAAACCCTTTCTATTTTCATTTATATCTCCCTTACCATTTTTTCTTCTGCCATGACCTCCAAAAAGGCCTGCACCATCTTAGGGTCGAACTGGCTGCCGGCGTTTGATTTGATAACCTCGATGGCGCGTTCGCGGCCCAATATGTCTCGGTATGGCCGGTGTGAGGTGAGGGCGTCGAAGGAGTCGGCCACCGCAAAGATACGGGCGCCCAAACTGATGGCTTCTCCGGCGAGGCCATCAGGATAACCCGTACCATCGAAACGTTCGTGATGCTGCAACACGATGGGTATGACTTCGTCGTATGTAGCGATAGGTTCCAAGATACGTGCCCCTAGTCGAACGTGTTCACGCATGAGATGTTCTTCCTCCTTGGTCAACTTCCCGGTCTTGTCGAGAATATCGGCTGGTACGCCGAGCTTGCCGATGTCGTGTAACAGCCCCCCTCGATGCAGGACATCCATTTCTTCCTGGGTAAGTCCCAAAATTTGACCGATCTTCAGAGCCAGTTTCGTCACCCGCTCAGAGTGGCCCGCTGTCCAGGGAGACTTCGCATCGATGGCCCGGGCTAGGGCAGTGAGCGTACCCCAGTGGAGTTGGTCCAATTCTTCGATCAAGCGAGCATTTGACAGGGCCACCGCCACTTGGTCGGCCAATTGACGGGCCTGGGCGAGGTCTTCCTGATTATGTACGGGTGGTTCGAGATATCCCAGGGTGATGATTCCCGACAACCTCTGTTTGAGGAAGATAGGCAGGACCAAAAATGATTTGATACTACGTTGCACCAAAGGTGTGAGATAGTTGGGGATAGTCTCGCCCGCTTCTATTGATAAAAATTCTGGATTGTCATGAAATCCTTGTACCTCTTCCGGCGTGAGGTCAATCGTCTCCGTCTCTTTTTCGTTATCGGTCCTGTTGCCTCCAATGTATGACAGCGCTGTATTCTCAGCGTTGGAATCACGTAAGGTCACGCTGACACAGTCACATGGGAGAACGTCGTGTATTCGGGTGAGCACCACGTCTATGATTTTCTCGGTATCCAGCGCCGAAAGGATGGCGCGATCGATCTCCCCAATCGTGGTCAGGGTGTTAAACTGTTTGCCCAATCGATCGGCCATCGTATTGAAGGATACTGCGAGTTCCTCAAACTCATCACCGCTTGTGATCTTCACTCGGCTGTCGAAGTCCTTCATGGTGATGTGCCTCGTTCCCTCCCGAAGCCTCTCGAGGGGAACCAGACTCCTCCGGATCTGGATAATGCTCAGGAGCAGTACCACCAATAGGGATGAGAGAATGACAAGGGGGAAGATTTTTTTGAAAGTCGCCATGGGTGCAAGTACATCGGCCTTTGATTCGCTCAGCACCACTGCCCACTTCGGCGTAAAAAACTTGCCCTGCAGAAAAATAGACCAGTAATTTGCAATGTATTGTTTTTTCTCATGCACCCACTCGAATTGGCTCGAGGCATCACGAGTCATTTTGAGCGCTACCTGCTCAGGGAATGACACCGGAGCAGGTAGTGACGAAAAGAGCACGTTATTCGAGTGATCCAAGACACAGAGTTCGGTCATGGGTGGCAACGAATTCTCATCACCTATTCCCCACAGGTATGTGGGGTTTATTTCGCCCAATAGGATTCCCCTCCTCGGCTGTTTTGGATCAAGCGCCATACCTATAAATATACGCGACGAACGATCTGGATGATAAGTGCTAGATACGAGGGTCTCGCCGGATAGAATGTGTTGCTTCTCCGACGGAGTTAGTTCGGGAATATTCTCAATGCGACCGAAGAGTGACATAGATGTGCCTGAATTGGTGATGAGTACGAAGCCTTTAAACCGCTTTTTGAGGTGTGTACCGAATCCCTCGGACGGTGTGTGGAGGATAGCGCGGGAGCTCAAGCTGATGCTGGATGCAATCATCTTTATTTCGGCCTCAAGAAACAACAGACGCCCATAAATATCCATTCCGATGGCCTTGCTCGTTTGATGTAGACGTCTTTGGCTCTGTTCATGGAGTTGTTTTGTGACGTGGCTGAAAGATAGGAGTGCCAGGGCTGCGATGGGTAAGAGGGCGCAGCAGATGAACAGCATGAAGATGCGACGTCCTACTTTGCTGGTGAGAAATGTCGTGTCAAATCTCATGGTTTCGCCGGATCAGTACTCTGAACCCAGACCTACAAATGCCCCATTATTGGCGCGGACGATATCATCCCGGCTCTGCTTGGCCGTGAGAGGTGATTTACTTTTTCCATTTTTGCCCATGCTGTACAGGTCATAGTCCGAATTCAACGGAACCAGAAACCGGTCCTTTCGCCACTCCCCTGCAACCTCGCTCTTTTTCTTGCCCTCGATTCTCAGATACTGGTATGGATTTCCCCATGGATCGAGGCGATCTGCCAACCCTACTTGATTAAGAGTGTCGGGCAGCGTCCCGTTCTCAACCTGAAAGTCCGTGATTTTCTGTTCCATCATCCGGATGTCAGTTATGGCCCTGGTGTTTCTTGCCTTATCGATGTAATTATTGTACGCAGGTATCGCAATACCGGCAAGCGTCGCCACTATAGCGACCACAAGAAGTAGCTCCACCAGCGTCCAGCCAAGCCTTACGGTGCTCTTTTTGCTCATGACGACCGAACGGAAGGATGTCCGAAAGTCCCTGAGCATAGACGAATATGAGAACAGGATATCTGATACGCAATTTTTACATATGTCCTTCATAGAATTTCGGGAGCTTGGGGTAGAATATTATAATTGCAGCAAAATACATGCCATAAATATACCAATCACTTTATAACTTTTTTAAAATGATTACAAAGGGTTACAAGGTTTTCTTTCCAACTTTTTTTCTCCTCTCTTTTTCATTGTTATCCTTACTTCAAAAATTGTACAAGAGTATGACGATATTTGTCATCCAATATAAGCAATAGTACATTATTACGCCCTTGATATTGATATCCGCGCAAAGTCTAGTAGTTTACCCTTCCCGTTTCGAGTTCTTTTTGTTGATTTTTATTGACACCCTTGTAAGGAGTTGGTAACTAAAACCACATACTTTCTTACCAACAGTAGAGGTGATTTTAGGGTTGTGAAAGTTTAGGAAACTTCACCCTTGAAAAGTACCTGTCTTTTTTGCTATTCTGGACGATCAGTGTTAACCGCAAGGAGGTAGGGGGAAAGACAATGATGGAAGTCACCGAAGAGCTGATAACAGATGTGAAGAGACTGATCATTGAGAGGCTGAAACTGGAGGAGATAGAGGTAGAGGACATCGGTACCGATGCCCCCCTATTCGGAGAGGGCCTGGGTCTTGACTCAATTGATGCCTTAGAGATGGTCATCGGTCTTGAAAAGGAATATGGTGTTAGCATCCCCGATGCTGAGGTGGGCAAGGAGGTCTTTCAGTCGGTCAGGACCGTTGCGCAATATATCGTAGACAATCAAAGCGAGAAGGTATCAGCAACTGATGGTTCGCCGTAACAAGGGAAGGGTGGCCCTCTGTTTTCCGGGTCAGCTTCAGAGGGTGCCCAAAGAGATTAGTGAGAAGCATGGGGGAGAAGATATTCTCCCCCACCCTTTTTTTCAAAAGAGCAGGGAGAAGATCGGTTTTCACCTTCCCTCCTTTTGCTTTCAATGTGAAGAGGAGAACCATTCCCTAAACCTTAAGTTACAGGTGGCCAGCTATCTGCTGAGCATGGTCTCTTTTGACCGATATCAGCGGGAAGGGGGACGGTGGGATCTTATCACCGAACACAGCATGGGTATCTATGCTGCCCTGGCAGCAGCGGGGGCCATGACCTTTGAGGACGGTTTGGAGCTGGTTAAGGGAATAGGTCTCCTCTTGGAGGAAATGGGGGGAGAGAGACCCGGAGAAATGGCCACAGTGATAGGTCTTGGTAGAGAGGAGATGGAAGAGATATGTAAAGATGTAGATGATGACCTATATGTGGCCAACTTGAATGGCTCTCGGCATTTCGTCATCTCCGGGAAGGCGACCTCTGTAGATAGAGGGATGGAGTTGGCCCTTAAAAAGGGGGCCATATCCGCGCAACGCCTCACCTTTAAGACCCCCTTGCATTCCCCCTTGATGGTACCTATAAAAAGAAAAGTACGGCAGCTCCTCAAGGGTTTCCGGATAAGCGTTCCCCACACCCGCCTTGTGAGCCATTGGGAGGGGAGGCCCCTAAGCGATCCTGACAAGATCAGGGAGTTCTTGGTGGAGGAGCTATGCAGGCCTGTAGACTGGGAGGGGTCTGTACGGTCTCTGCTCGCCCAGGGGGTGACGTGTTTTGTAGAGGTGGGGCCAAGCGATACCCTCACCAAGCTGATCCGTTGGATTGACAGAGATGTAGAGGTTGTATCTTATGGGGCAAAAGATGTCCTATGAGACCAAATTGAAGGTGCGTTTCTGTGAAGTAGACCCCTATCAGGTAGTGTGGCACGGTCATTATATATCCTGGTTCGAGGTGGGCAGAAACGAGCTTGCATCCCTCTTCGGGCTGAACCCGGATGAACTAAGGGAGATGGGTTTGATGGCCCCGGTAGTAGACCTTTGCTGCAAGTTTAAACTTCCGGCCAAATTTAGTGATGAGGTCATCATTCAGACCACCATGCAGCGGAGTGAGACGGCCAAGCTGATATTCCATTACAATGTGATCCGAGATGGAGAGGTCCTGGCCGAGGGAAGCACTACCCATGTCCTCACCGACCTGAAGGGGACCATGCTCTATCAGGTTCCCTCAGAGGTAAAGAGGAGGCTTGAGGAAATGATGGCCTATTTGAAAGTTTAGTGATGCGTATCTGTCTCGTAGACCCCCCCCACAAACTCTTCCCCGGACTCAGGATGTGGACACCCTCTTTTGGGTTGTTGAGCATCGCAGCATATCTGCAGAGAGAGAAGGGATTTGCAATAGAAATCCTCGACTGTACCACCTTCTCCGATCCTTGGGGTGAACTGGCCCGGAGGATCTCCGCTGCCAAACCTCAACTCATCGGGGTGACCTGTTCGGCCACCTGTCTCTCGCCCGAGGCCCTGCAGGCCATCCAGCTCGCCAAGAGGCTTTCTCCTCAGTCCGTGGTCGTGGCCGGTGGCGGACACTTCAGCCTTTTGGCCGAAGAGATCTTGGATGAGATAGGAGAGCTGGACTATATCGTCGTGGGAGAAGGAGAGGTTACCTTCTTTGAACTTGCCTCCCTTTTACGAGATGGGGGGAAGGCAATAGAGAATATCCATGGCCTGGCTTACCGCATAGATGGAGATATTGGCTTTACAGGACCAAGGGGCCTGATCCGGGACCTCGATTCCCTCCCCATGCCGGCATATCATCATTTGGACATGGAGGCCGACGCCTATTATTGGCATGGTATGGGCAGGAGGGCCTTTGGTATCTCCACCAGTAGGGGTTGTGGGGACAGGTGCGCCTACTGTTCCGAGTCACAGTTCTGGGAAGGGGTGTGGCGGGGCAGGAGCGGGACTATGGTGGTGGAGGAGATGAGATATCTGAACCAACGCTACGGCAAGTCCCTTTTCGTCTTCAATGAGAACAGTTTCAACTGGAGCAGGGCCCGGGTGGAGGAATTCCTCCAGGAGTTAGGGCGCTCGGGGATGAAGGTGGACTTCTGGTTTCAGTCGCGGGTAAGGGATATAGTCAGAGATGCCGACCTCATGCCGGAATTCAAGAGGCTCGGCCTCTATGAAGTCATGTTAGGGGTGGAGAGCGTCAACCCCGAGGTCCTTGATCACTATCAGAAGAGACAGGACAGGGAGATGGCCCAAGAGGCCATCGACATCCTGAAGCGCAACGGCATCATGGTGATGACCAATGTGATGTTCGGCGACTTGTACGACTCGGAGGAGACCCTGCGAAAGGCATTTGACTTCGTGAAGAGACAGGGGGATTTCTTGGTACTCACCATCACCACACCCCTGCCCGGGACCCGCTACTACCATGAGATGGAGCAGAAGGGGCTTATCGAGGAGCGGGATTATGGTAAATACGATTTCATGCATTCCATTATGTCCACTAGGGAGTTGAGCGGGGAAGAGGTATGGAGACTGCAACAGAAGTATTTGCGCAAATACTACACCCAGCCCCGGATCCTGCTGGGGGGTCTCTTTAACAGAAATCCCTTCAAGCGGATGGCCTATAGGCTCATTATGCGATACGTTTGGGAGAATGCTACCCGCCGCGAGTGGCACCAGCCAGGGTACCGGCCTCTTGAGGAGTCCAACCTGTCTTGGGGAGGGGAAAGTTGAAGCGGGTCCTCCTGATTTATCCCCGCCAGAGAGATGTCTACATGTCCACCGACACCCCCTATCCCTTCCCCATGTTGGGGCTTACCCTCCTGGCCTCACTTTTTCCCCCTCACTATGAAGTGAAGATCGTCAATGAGTTCCTCGAAGAGATCGACTTTGAAGAGGATGTGGATCTTGTAGGAATCACCACCCTTACCCCGCTGGCCCAGAGGGCCTATGAGGTTGCCGATCGATTTCGGGAGCGGGGGGTTAAGGTGGTGTTGGGTGGAGTGCATGCCACCTTTGTGGCCGAGGAGGCCAAGAAACACGCCGATGCCATGATCCTGGGAGAGGCGGAGTTGGTCATGTCTCAGCTGATCGCCGATCTGGAGGAAGGCAACCTTCAGCCCTTCTATCGGGGGGAGCGACTCCATACCCTGGAGGGTCTGCCCATGCCCAGGCGGGACCTTCTGGGTAGGGGATACAGCCCTATCTTCAAGGTCATCGAGACCACCAGGGGGTGTCCCAATCGGTGTGAGTTCTGCGCTGTGCCGGTGATCGCCGGCCGCCGATACCGCACCAGGCCCTTGTCAGATATCGAGCGGGAGTTAAAAGCCATTGTGGAAAAAGAGCGAGAGTACGTCTTTATAGTGGACGACAACGTCATCGCACAAAGGGTCCATGCCAAGGGTCTCTTTGAACTCCTCAAGGGGTTTACGGTTCGGTGGATGGGGTTTGCCACGATAGAAATCGCCAAGGATGAGGAGCTCTTGAAAATGGCACAGGAGAGTGGTTGCATCTCTCTATTCATCGGGTTTGAGTCCTTAAACAAGGAAAACCTGGAGGGCCCCAAGAAGAAGTTTCAGGGAGTAAGAGACCTGCAGGGGCTTATCGAGAGGATCCACGATCATGGAATCGGGATTCAAGGATCTTTTATCTTCGGTTTTGACAACGACGATCCCGGCGTTTTCGAGCGCACGGTGGAGTTCATCCATCAAAACAGGATAGAGCTACCCAATTACTCCATCCTTACCCCCTTTCCAGGAACCCCCCTCTGGGAGCGGCTCAACAGAGAGGGGCGAATCTTTGACAGGGATTGGTCACACTACGATATGAGCCAGGTGGTATTTTTGCCAAAAACGATGACCCCTGACCAACTCCAAAAAGGATACCTCTGGGTTCAGAAATATAGCTGCGCACCACGTTCCATCCTGAAGAGGCTACTGCTTGGACCGCGCAATCATCTGGGGTACTTTTTGCTGAGCAACTTCGTCCTGCGCAAGGCGCAGATGAAGGTGATCAAGCGATTAAAGGGGATCCCCCTTCCTGTTCTTTCTATTAATCCCTGATTATTGACTTCATGATGAAGGTCGTCATCGATGGATGGGCAAAAGGGAGTTACATCCTTCTTGTTGAA
>DAOVGN010000070.1 GCA_030672385.1 Deltaproteobacteria bacterium
CGGCAGGGTAAAGCTCCATTTCACTCCCGTGGGAAACCCTGCCCCTCCCCTACCGCGCAGACCCGAGTCTTTTATAGTCCCCACCACCTCCTCTGGGGTCATCTCCGTGAGCACCCTTCCCAAGGCCTCATAGCCATCCTGGGCGATATACTCCTCGATAGATTCAGGATCGATCACACCGCAGTTCTTCAGGACCACCCTCTCCAAAACCTTACTCACAACCTCATCTCCTTTGTCTCATCTATGTTTATTCAATATCTTCAAGATCCTATCTGGGGTGAGGTTTCCGTATACCTCTTCGTTTATCATCATGGCAGGTGCCACCCCACAGACCCCGATGCAACTGGTCAACTCTAAGGTAAACCTCCCATCAGGGGTGGTCTCGCCAACTCCTACCCCCAGTTCATCCTCCAGTATCTCGATGATGCTCTGGGCACCCATCAAATGACATGGCGGGCTCTCACAGACCCTGATGATGTTCTGACCCCGGGGTGTCACGGAGAACATGGTGTAAAAGGTAGCCACCCCATAGGCTTGGTTAAAGGGGACCTGAAGGCCCTCGGCTAACTCCCTGAGCGCCTCCTCAGGCAGGTAGTTCCCGCAAAGCCTCTGGAGCTCATGCATGGCAGGGATGAGCCCTCCGTGGAGCCCCCTATATCTCTCGACGATCTCCCTTATCCCCTCTTCCCACACCTCTATGTACCCCCGTTTTGCCCGATTTTTTCTACCCTTACGGCACACACCTTGTACTCGGGGATCTTGCCGATGGGATCCAACGCCGGGTTGGTGAGGCGGTTGGCCGCCGCCTCGAAGAAGTGAAAGGGGATAAAGACCGTCCCGTGGGGTGACCTGGGGGTCACCGTCACCGGGATCTCGATCTCCCCCCTGCGTGAGGCAACCCTTACCACCTCTCCATTCTCAATCCCCAACTCATAGGCATCGACCGGATGGACCTCCATATGACCGTTGGGATAACGGAAGTTCATCCCCTCATCCCTGCGCGTCATGGTCCCGGTATGAAAGTGATAGAGGACCCGCCCTGTGGTGAGGAGCAAAGGGTATTCCTTATCCGGCAGCTCGGCCGGCGGGATGAACTCAATGGAATGAAAGAGCCCTTTACCCCGGACGAACTTATCTTTGTGGAGGTAGGGGGTACCGGGATGTTTAGGGGTAGGACATGGCCACTGGATCCCTCCTTCTTTTTCAAGCCTCTTATAGCTTATGCCGGCGTAGCTCGGGGTTACCTGGGCGATCTCGGCGAAGATCTCAGTTGATGAGCGATACTTCATCTCATAGCCCATGCGGGTGGCAAGATCGGCGATGATCTCCCAATCGGCCCTCGCCTCCCCTGGAGGCTGAACCCCCTTGCGGACCCGTTGCACCCTGCGCTCGGTGTTGGTAAAGGTCCCGTCCTTCTCTGCAAAACTGGCGGCAGGCAACACCACATCGGCCAATTGTGCTGTTTCGGTCAGGAAGATGTCCTGGACCACCAGAAAATCGAGCCTTTTCAGGCCCTCTTCCACGTGTCTCAGATCGGGGTCGCTCACCATGGAATTCTCCCCCATGATGTAGAGGGCCTTGAGATCACCCTTGGCGGCAGCGGTCGTCATCTCCACCAGGGTGATGCCTGGCTGAGCGGGTAATTCCACAACCCCCCACGCCTCCTCAAACTTCCTGCGGGCCTCCTTATCTGTCACGGCTTGATAGGCGGGGAAGACATTGGGCAAGGCCCCCACGTCGCAAGCCCCCTGCACATTGCTCTGGCCTCTGAGGGGGTTCACTCCTCCTCCTTCGATCCCCACATTGCCGCACAGCATGGCCAGGTTGGCGAGGGACTTGACGTTGTCAGTGCCGGTGGTATGCTGGGTGATCCCCATGGCATAAAAAATGGAGGCCCGCTGGGCCTGGGCATAGAGGCGGGCTGCTCGGCGCAGATCCCCTTGGGACACCCCAGTAATGCCCTCCACAAACTCCGGGGTATAGCGCCGTAACACTTCCTTCATCTCATCAAAACCCTCGGTACGGCTTCTCACATACTCCTCATCGTAGAGCCCCTCATCGATGATGATGTGCATCAACCCATTGATCAAGGCGACGTCTGTACCAGAGGTATGGCGGAGCCAGATATGGGCAAAGCGGGTCATATCGATCTGGCGGGGATCGGCCACGATCAGCCTTGCACCTCCTTTGGTCATTGCCTGCTTCATCTTGATGGCAACCACAGGATGGTTTTCGGTCGTATTGGTCCCGATAAGAAACATCACATCGCTCTTGTAGATATCCACTAGAGAATTGGTCGAGGCACCACTGCCGAAGGCGGCGGCAAGACCTGCCACCGTGACCGAGTGTCAAAGCCGCGCGCAGTGGTCTACGTTGTTGGTGCCGATCACCGCCCGCATAAACTTCTGCATCAGGTAGTTCTCCTCATTGGTGCAACGGGCCGAGCTGAGGGCGGCAATGCTATCCGGACCATATTTATCCTTTATCTGGGCAAACCTATCGGCCACTATACCTAAGGCCTCATCCCATGAGGCCTCCCGGAAGCTGCCATCCTCCTTGATCAGGGGCGTGGTCAAACGATCTTCGTGGTGGATGAAGTCATAGCCAAACCTCCCCTTCACGCAGAGGCTCCCTTTGTTCATCACACCTTCCTCATTGCCTGTAATCTTAACTACCTTTCCATCGACGATGTTGAGATCTATGGTACAACCTGTCCCACAATAGGTGCAGGTGGTGGGGACCTTCTCGATCTCCCAGGGCCTACCGGCAAACCTGGCCTTTTGCTCGGTGAGGGCCCCTACAGGGCAGACCTGCACGCACTCTCCGCAAAACACACAGTTGGACTCCGCATAATCTTTGTCATAAGCGGTGACGATCTTCGTCCTTGCCCCCCGGTAGCCAAAGTCGATCACCCGGTTCACCTGGACCTCATTGCATGCCCGCACACACCGCCCGCAGAGGACACATTTGTTGAGATCCCTCAAGATCATGGGGTTAGAATCATCGATGGGATACTCTGGAGGATCAACGGGAAAGCGGGGGCTCTCTACCTTTAGCTCATAGGCAAGGTCTTGGAGCTCACACCTCCCGTTAGACTCACAGGTGAGACAGTCGTGTTTACCACTGGCCAAGAGGAGTTCAACCACCATCCTCCTGGCCTCAAGGACCCTCTCACTGTTCGTGTAAATCACCGTTCCATCCCTGTCTATAGGGGTGGTACAGGCCGTCATGAGGGTCGGTGCACCCTCAATCTCCACTACACATACCCGGCACGCCCCCGTTATGGGAAGCCTGGGGTGATAACAGAGGGTAGGGATATGGATATCGTTTTCCTGGCACACCTCAAGGATGGTCTTTCCTTTGTCCGCTTGAATACCTTTGCCATCAATGGTGATTGTTATCTGGCTCATTCTTCAGTCCACCTTTCAATCGATCTCCATGTCTCAGCGGAGAGAATCCTTGTTGCCTTCACCATCATTTCAGCATATCCCATTCCGCCTCATGGAAACTTTTTCCCTACGTCTTCTTAATCAGCTCAACCTATCGGTAAGCCAGAACGTCCTTCCTCGTCCTGGTCCTAGATAGGCTCAAAGACCAAGTGCCCTAGGACTGTACCACGCAAAAGATGCTTTTTTACTATCTCCCTAGCATCCTCTGGAGTCACCTTTCCGTAGGCTACACTGCCACTCTCGTCGATCACCGTCACCATAGGCTCATGCGCACAGTAGCCAGCGCACCCCGTCTGTGTCACCTCTATGTCAGCGATCCCTCTCGTGGAGATTTCATCTAAAATAGCCTCCATCACCTCCCTCGCTCCAACCCCGATGCCACAGGTCCCCATTCCCACTACGACCCTCTTGCCTCCCTTACCCTTCTGCTTGCGATCCAGTTCTCTCTTTGCCTGCTCCTTAATCTTTCTCAATTCCTCAAGCTTCATCTCTTCCCTCCCTCATTCCATACGATTCCTGCTCTGTATGAGTTCACCGAACGCCTTGAGGAAAAAGGCGAGATACCTTATGTCTGCCATCTCCGCCCTCCAGATCATTTGGAACCAATCAATCAACGATCAGAAATGCAGCCTCTGAGATCACCTTAATCTTCCAAGGCTGCATAACATTACACTACCCCACCTCTTCCAACTCTGTCAA
>DAOVGN010000093.1 GCA_030672385.1 Deltaproteobacteria bacterium
CGGCTGATCGTTTGCCTCCTGCTTTCGATGCCCTTTGACATATCTCCGTATCATTTCAACTCCATCCTTTTCATCTCCTCCGTCGTCAAGAAATTTTTTGCAAAGTAGGTAACAACCTCTTGTCACCCATGTGGCAATTCACGTGTATTATTGTAACCTTCTTGGGAGATAGTATTCTGAATAAAAAAGGGCGGAGTCTCCCCCGCCCTGTAAGGAACCAATTCTTATAACCTAGAGATCGAACAAGACCGAGAACCCCCCGCCTATGAACCACTCGCTGCGGGCAAGTTCCCCCTCAATAAGGTCAGAGAGTACTCCATTTACAACAAATTCCCCATCCCCGTCGAGATCGAACTCCTGGTAGCCGGCGTTAATAAAGGGTTCCAGGGTGAACCTCTGGAACTTCACCGTGGCCCCTAAAGAGGCCCCGATCCCCCAATGAGGGCCTTCAGCGGAGGTTTCATTATTATACCACCCTCCAGTGGAATCAATATAAAAAAGGTTTCCTTCCTGCCTCGCCCAGCCGTAGAAGAAGTCCAGACCCATCCGCAGGGCAACCGCAGGGGAGAACTCCCGCTCCCCGGCAAGCCTCACTATGACCTGGTGCTCGGTGAGGTCGGGGCAAATGTAATCGTAACTCTGCCACCCTGGTATGGGGAGGGAAAAATCCCCGTAAAAGAAGATATCGTCTTTACCCTGGAGGTAGTCGTAGTAGATCCCAGCAGCGATCCTGGTGCCCTCGGCAAGCTCCTTGTCCACACCACCCCCCACCTCTATCTCAAAACTTTTTTCCTTGTTCTCGTAATCGAAGTTCCAGCCGGCAAGGCCAAGGCTTCCTGGCCCATCCCCATCCCTGGTCTTCTCCTGAAAGTCTATCCTCACGAGGAAGGGGAGAGCGAGGCCGTCTGCCAGGGGATACCGGACCCAAAGGTCGCCCCCGATTTGCCAGCCCTCCACATCACCATCCAGTTCAAAGCGGTTCACCGGGGTGCCGACTGGCAATTGGCGCTCATACTCGTAATTTGTTGTCCCCCCGAATATGAAGCCACCCCGCAGGGTGAATTCGACATCTGCCGGGCCGATCTCACCCTCTATAGAGCCCTTGAGCAGGGCCTCCCAGTACTCGGAGTCATAGGGGAGAAAGCAGTAAGGGAGTGCCCATTGGTTTAACTCCCCGGAGGACAGATCGGTCACATACCAAAAACTTTCGTTTTTCTCCTGGCGGTAGGCGAGCTGAATCTCACCCCCCAGGCTGAAGCCACCCACAGGCAGACCGTAGAGAAGCCTCAAGGAGAAGTCGTCGAGATCGCTTCTGAGGTCATATTCTGCATAATTGCTCGTCCCCAAAATATCCTCATCCCCATCGTAATCCCCTCTTTTGCCATCATAGGAGAAGAAGATACCCATCCTCCCCGGCCCCAGGGGAAAGCCAGCGCCCAGCAGGGCGTCGTGAGAGTACTCATCGCCTGAGGTGTCAAAATGGTAGTAATCGGTGAGGGCACCAGCGGGATTGAACCAATCCAGGTCATAGTCCCAGTCAGTCACACCTGTGTAGGTAAAGCGGTAGTTACCATAAAACCTTACCCCCTCACCTGTGGCGATCTTTGCCGGGTGGATGAGAAAATCTGCTTCATCCTCTAAAAGACCATAGGGGTCACCCATCCCCCCCATCCTCCCCTGCCAAGCATATGATGGCCCTGCCAGGGTGAAGACCAAAAAAGGAATAACCACCAAAAATAATAAGCCCTTTTTCATGATTTTTCCTCCTTTCCCTGATTTTTTAAACAATGTCCCATCATCACACCAAAACCCTCGCCCCCAAAATATCCAAAAAAAAAGCAGTTTGTCAAGGATTTTTTGAGATCATCCAGGATATTGCGTAAAAAATCGGTTTCAGGGTATCTCCTCAGGGGAGGCCCATTCTCACTCTAAGCCTCTAAACCCCTATCATCATGATCCCCCCTGCTACCAGGGGGATGGTGAGGTTGTCGTCCAATCTTATGGGAAGGAGCTCGACCAGGGTGGCCCCCAACACCCCTGCTGTGCCCCAAAAGAGGCTGTGCCCCATGGTGAAGGCCACCACGATCATCCCGGTAACAAAAAAGGCAATACTCCCCTCCACGGTCTTCCTCCGAAAAAGCCGGATCCTCCCCCAGGCGCTGCCCACAATGCTTGCCGCGGTATCGGAGATGACGAGGATGTAGAGGCTGGCAATAGCAATATCTTTGGGAAAGATGATGATGGCCAACAGCGTCCCGATGAGGAAGTAGGTGGACCCGATGAGCCCCTTTTTCTCCCGCTCCCGCAGGAAGCGGGATGTGATGAGCTGGTCGAATAGCTCACCGAACCCCTTGTGACAGTGCCTTAGCAGATCGCAGGATAGGTAGAAGGCGAAGACGGGCAGCAGGATCAGCACGGCCGTCTCCTTGGAGAGATAGTGGTAGCAGATGGGGATGGAGAGAGAGGCGGTGTGAAAGATCTTTCGGCGGATCTCCAACCAGGGTATCATACCCATCCCCGCAACCTCTCTATCTCTTCGGGCAAGAGGGGACGGTACTCCCCAGGTCGCAGTCCCTCCAAGGTGAGGGAGGCGAACCTGATCCGTTTGAGCCGCAAGGCGGGGTGACGAATCGCCGCAAAGGTCCTCTTGATCACCCGGTTCCTCCCCTCCCGCAGGGTAACCTTCAGCCAAGAGTTCTTTGTGAGCCTCCTCATCGGTGTAACCTTCAAGGGAGGACTCATCCCATCCTCTAACTTTACCCCCTTCTCCACCCTCAGTATCTCCTCCGGGCTCAATACCCCTTTTACCTTTACCAGGTAGGTCCTGGGAACTCTGTAGCGGGGATGGGTGAGCTTCATGGCCAGCTCCCCGTCATTGGTGAGCAGCAGGAGCCCCTCGGTGTCATAATCAAGCCGCCCCACGGGGAATACCTTGGCCTTGATCCGCGGAATGAGGTCCCGTACGGTGGGTCTCCCGCCCGGGTCCTCCAGTGAGGTAATTACCCCACGGGGTTTATAGAAAAGGTAATAGACCTTGGGAGAGATGTGGGGGATCGGCTTTCCATCTAACCTGATCTGATCATGATCGGGATCTGCCTTGAACCCCAACTCCCTTATCACTTTGCCGTTGACACTGACCCTCCCTGCGACGATCAAGGCCTCGCCCCCACGCCTGGAGGCAACCCCTGCCTCGGAGAGGACCTTTTGCAGCCGCACAAGGACCATACCCTAGCCCTCCTCCTTTGAGGGCTCCATCTCCTGGAGGGTGGGAAGCCCCTTTAAGTCCCGCAGCCCAAAGACCTCCAGAAACCGCTTGGTGCTCCCATATACCAGGGGTCTGCCCGGAACCTCCTTCCTCCCCAAGATCTTGATAAGCCCCTTCTCAAGCAGGGAGTGCAACACCCACCCTGAATCCACCCCCCGGATTTGCTCGATCTCGGACCTGACAATAGGCTGGCGGTAAACGACAATGGCCAGGGTCTCCAGAGCGGCTTGAGTGAGTTTTATCGGGCGCACCTTCCTCAAGCTCCGAATCCAGGAGGCATATTCTGCCTTGGTGCGAAATTGATACCCCTCTGCTACCTCCACCAGGTGGAAACTCCTCCGCATCTCGCTATATTCAGCCACAAGCTCCCCAAGGACCTCCCTGATCACCTTTTTCCCCACTTCATCACCGATAATCTTCATGATGTTATCCAGGCTTAGGGGATGGGGGTGGATGAAAAGGAGAGATTCTACTACCCTTTTGACCTCCTCCTTCTGCACCTTATTCCTCCCTCTCCATAGGGGTGATGGCGGCGATGGCGTGTTTATAGAGCAACTGCTCTCCATTACCCTTCAAGTGGATGCAGAAATTGTCGAACCCAAAGATGGTCCCATAGAGCTTTTCCCCCGAGATCAGCTCCACTGTCAGCCATATCTTGTCTCTGCGCATCCTGTTGAGGAATTGGTCTTGGACATTAATGGACCCCTTCACTATACTACCTCCTCCCCCCTTTCAATTCTGCCAAAACCCCTCGATCATCCTAAATATCGCATCTCTATCCTTCGGGTATTCGGCCCAGTGAATATGGGCATCGGTCTTAAACCAGGTGGTCTGTCTCCTGGCATACCTCCTGGTGTCCCTCTTTATGCGTCTAATAGCCTCGGAGAGATCGCAATCCCCCCACAGATGCCCTACCATCTGTTTGTAGCCCAGGGCCTGCATAGTCTTGAGGGAGGAAGGGTAGCCCATCTCCAGGAGTCGCCGCACCTCCTCCATCAACCCTCGCTCCATCATCTCATCAACCCTCCGGTCGATGCGACGGT
>DAOVGN010000030.1 GCA_030672385.1 Deltaproteobacteria bacterium
CTGGCATAGACCCCCACCTCTTCCAAATCCCTCCCCAGTCCCCTGGCGATCACCTCCCCCAAGCGCAGGGCGGTCCCGCTGGGGGCATCCTTTTTCAGGCGATGGTGGGCCTCGACGATCTCGACATCGTAGTCTTGACCCAAGACCCCTGCAATCTCCTCCACTATCCTGAACATCAGATTTACCCCTACGCTCATATTGGGGGAGAGGACGCAGGGCATCTCTTTCGTGAGCTTCCTGACCACTTCCATTTGTTCAGGTGATAGACCGGTACTGCCCACCACCATGGGTTTGTGGTGTCCGGCGGCAACCTCCATGTTCCCCAGAGAGACCTCGGCAGAGGTAAAGTCTATGATGACATCGCCCTGCTGGATCACCGATTTCAGGTTGTCCTCTATCCTCACCCCCAGTTCGCCCAAACCGGCCACCGCTCCTGCATCCTGTCCCAGGGAGGGGTGCCCGGCGGCCTCCACTGCCCCCTGGCAGGTTATACCTCCGGAGTCTTGGATGGCGTTTACAACCATACGCCCCATGCGGCCAGCCGCCCCCACTACGATTGCGTTGATCATCTCTCCACCTCAAAAATTTTTTTGGGAAAAATCGTATTTTTGGCTAAAAGCTGATTGCTAACAGCTTTCAGCTTTTATATGAGGCTGGTGCTGAAGTACCGCTCCGCCCTGTCTGGCAGGACAGTGACGATATTCCCCCCTCCCTTTTCAGCCAATTTTATCGCTGCCCACACATTTGCCCCGGAAGAAGTCCCTACCAGCAGTCCCTCCTCCCTGGCCAGCCGACGTGTAGTCTCAATGGCATCCTCATCGGTTACCGTGACCAC
The DNA here is from genome assembly GCA_030672385.1 of Deltaproteobacteria bacterium. Taxonomy (GTDB): domain Bacteria; phylum Desulfobacterota; class B13-G15; order B13-G15; family RBG-16-54-18; genus DAOVGN01. The sequence continues at coordinate 836 of DAOVGN010000030.1, forward strand.
CCCATCGATGAGAGAGGTGTCCAGGACAGAGGGGACAAAGCCGTCACCGATGCCCTGGATCTGATGGAGGCCTGGTTCATGGCCGAGAAGGGCGGCGCTGTTCTGAGGCTCTACAGCGATGAGCTTAATCCGACGATTCATCTCCTTGAGAAATTTACCTACACCGCCCAAGGTGCCGCCACTCCCCACCCCAGCCACAAAGAAGTCTATCTTCCCCTCCATCTGTTCCCATATCTCCGGACCTGTGCTGAGGTAGTGGATCTCCGGATTCTTGGGGTTTTCAAACTGCTGGGCAACGTAGATATTGGGGTCTTTAGCGGCCAGCTCCATGGTCTTTTCCACCGCCCCGTTGATCCCTGCTTCAGCAGGGGTCAAGATCAGCTCTCCCCCAAAGGCTCGGATGATCTTCTTGCGCTCCTCGCTCATGTTCTCCGGCATGACGATGATCACCCGATACCCCTTCTGTACCCCCACCAAGGTGATCCCGATGCCTGTGTTCCCCGAAGATGGCTCCATGATGATGGAACCCTTCTTCAGCTTTCCTTCGCTTTCCGCCTCTTCAAGGAGGTATTTGGCCACCCGGTCCTTGATGCTGCCTCCCGGGTTGAGAAACTCCGACTTGGCGAAAATGTCATGTCGTGTTATCTTCTTTAGCTTCACCATGGGGGTATTCCCCACGGCATCCAAAATAGTATCTATGACCTTCACGCTATACCTTCCTCCCAAAGCCAACCTTGATAAACTACCTTCACTTCCCCCTCCAGGTAGACCTGCCCTAGGTCTTCCCCTTCATCATAATAGATAGTCAATACCTCTCCGCTGCGGGGGATGACCCTGGTGGGTGAGGTAACCTTTTCCCTCAAGTGGGCGGCAATCGCTGCGGCTACCGCCCCAGTGCCGCAGGCCAGGGTTTCATCCTCCACCCCCCGCTCATAGGTACGGATCTTGATCTTGCCACCGTCTACCCTAATAAAGTCCACATTGGTCCCTGCAGGTTGAAAGGCCTGGTGATAGCGGACCCCCCGCCCCACATTTAGCACGTCGACCTCCTCCAGGTCCTGAACGAAGATTACCACGTGGGGGACCCCGGTGTTTATGAAATCTATAGAGAGGTCCTCTTCACCAACCCTTAAAGAGAGCCCCAGCTTGATATCGGAGGGGGGAGGTAAGGCCAGCTTCACCTCCTTCCCTTTCACCTCGGCCTTGATTATTCCCACCGCAGTCTCAAAGGTGAGATCAGGAGGGGCTATCCCCAGTAGGTGGGCCAACCAGGCGACGCACCTGCCCCCATTCCCGCACATCTCCGCCTGACTCCCATCGGCATTGAAGAATTGCCAGCAAAAGTGGGCCCGATCTGAATTTTCTATAACGATTACACCATCTGCCCCCACGGAGTACTTCCGGCGGCATATCTGGGGAATGGAGTAGCGGAAGGCATCCACATTGATTTCCCCCTCCCGGTTGTCGATAAGAATAAAATCATTGCCACCACCAGTCATCTTATAGAACCCTATCCGTTCCATCATCACTCATCCAGAAATGGGGGTATCTTCTCGCCCTGAATGAGGTCTTCATAAGACTCCCGTTCCCTGATCAGATAGAATGCACCATCCCTTACCAAGACCTCAGACACCCTAGGACGTGAGTTATAGTTAGAGGACATGGAGAACCCATAGGCCCCAGCGCTCATCACTGCCACCAGATCCCCTGGCTCAAAATAGGGCATCAGCCTGTCCCGGGCAAGAAAGTCGCCCGATTCGCAGATAGGCCCCACCATGTCGGCCACCTTCTCATCCCCTCCCTTTTCACTGACCGAGGCGATCTCTTGATAGGCCCCATATAGAGTAGGCCTAACGAGGTCGTTCATGGCTGCATCGACGACGACAAAGTTCTTCTCCCCCTCTTTGGTATAGAGGACGCGTGTGACCAGAATCCCGGCGTTGCCCACGATCACCCTGCCGGGCTCAAAGATGTAGGTGCAGGGCAGATCCTTCCCCTCTTCAATGATGGCCTGGGCATATTCCTGCGGATGGGGTGGTTCCTCTTGGTGGTAGGTAATCCCCAACCCCCCTCCCAGATCCACGTATTCCACCTCTATTCCCTCTCCCCTCAGTTGCAGGGCCAGCTCTTTTACACGCCTTAGTGCCTCCACAAAAGGACCTACCTCGGTGAGCTGAGAGCCTATGTGGCAGCTTACCCCCCTTATCTCCAGGTGAGGTAATTCCTTGGCATCTCTGTACCACCCCAGGGCCCGGTCGATATCGATCCCAAACTTGGTCTGCTTTACGCCGGTGGCGATATAGGGGTGGGTTTGAGGGTCGATGTCGGGGTTGACCCGGAAGGAAATCGGGGCCTTGGTCCCCAATTTTGATGCGATACCATCGATAAGATGGAGTTCCTGGTACGACTCCACATTTAGCATCAAGACCCCTTCATTCAGGGCATACCTGATCTCCTCCTCGCTTTTTCCCACCCCGGAATAGACGATCTTGGAGGGATCGGCCCCGGCACGCAGGGCCCGGAAGAGCTCTCCACCGGAGACTACATCAACCCCACCTCCCAAGTTGATAAAGGTCTTGAGCACGGCCAAATTGGAATTGGCCTTGGCCGAGTAGCAGACCAGGTGGGGGAGTTCTTTGAAGGCCGAGTCAAAGGCCCGAAAGTGGCGGACCAGGGTACGGTAACTGTAGAGATAGAAGGGGGTCCCTACCTCGCGGGCTATCTCTTCCACCATGACCTCTTCGCAGTGAAGGAGCCCATCTTTGTGTTGAAAAAAGTGCATCTGCTACACCCCAGCCAGACCTAGTTTTTTATGATAACACATAAGGGGGCGAAATCAAACTTTCCCGTCCTATCCCCTGAGGGTTGCCCGATGCCTAAGTGGTTTCAATATGAGGTCCAGGGCGTCCAAGACATCATTGACCACCACATCGGCGTTGGAGATGGTTTCCATAGCCGCCCCCTCTCTGCCGATGACGGCTATGCCCAAGGCCGCTTCTTTCACCATCAGCTGGTCGTTATATCCGTTCCCAACGGCGATGGTCCTTTCCGCCCCAATCTCCCTTATAAACCTCCCCTTCTGAGGGGCCTCCTCACCTTCATCAAGCCTCACCAGTTCTGCCTTGGTACGACCTATTTTCTCCTGGGCATCCCCCCGGGTATCGGCAGTGAGGATATATACCCTCAGCCTCTTGGCCAGAAGGTTGATCTTGTCTTTGACCTTGGCGGAGATCCTCCCGTCCGTGGCGATGGTCCCGTTCATATCCAGGACCAAGAATTCTATATTATACTCTCCCCTTCCCGGTATCTCCATGTGCAGCATACCTTCCTCCGCCGATGTGGAAATGTGTAATTATTTTTACCGTAAAAATATCACGGTAAAAATAAGCTCGCAACCTTTTGTTGGCCTTACGGTCCTTGAGCCTTGTTTCAGGGCCGATGGCACCTTCCTGGAATCCCCTCAGAAAAATTGGCCTTGACATGTGAAAATACCATATTATCTATAATACAATCCTAGAATAACCTATTAAAAACCTTAGAAATTGTATAAATTGTTTATATGCCAAAATATGCCAACGGCCGTGCCTTGACTTTCTTGCTTATGATGTTATAATTGTTAGTTTAAATAAATAAAACTTTCCGATGGGGTCTTTATGGAAATTAAAGAGAGATTGATGGAAGATATGAAAAAAGCCGCCAAAGAAAAGGATAGATTGAGGCTTTCGATTATCAGGTTGGCCTTGGCGACCTTGCAGAACAAGGAGAAAGAGTTACTTAAGAAATTATCCGAGGGGGAGGTAATCCAGGTAATATCGGGATTGGTAAAAAAGGGCAGGGAGTCCATAGAGCAGTTTAATACTGGCGAAAGAGACGATCTGGTGGCCAAAGAGGAAAGGGAGGTAGAAGTCCTCCAGTCCTTTCTGCCGCAACAACTCACTTCTGAAGAGCTGGAGGTGGAGATCTCCAAGGCGTTGGAGGAGACAGGGGCCTCTACACCTAAGGACTTGGGAAAGGTAATGAAGGTCTTGATGCCGCGGATTACCGGCAGGGCTGAGGGAAGGGTGGTCAACGAGCTGGTTCAAAAGAGGCTTTCGGGATAATCAAGAGATCCCATTTTTTGTTTATTTAATCCAACTTAAGTAATCCTGAAAATCAAGGCAAAGGATAATTGAAACCTGTTTTTTCCGAAGGGGCGCGACGCCTCATAGTCCCCTTAAAAAACACCCAAGATATGGGTGATCATGCCCTATCCTCTCTGGAATTTTACGAGGTATTGAGCCTCCTAAAGGGGTTTGCCTCCTCTGAGCTGGGCAGGAGGGGGTGCGAGGGAATCCGTCCCCTCTATAATACCCAGCAGGTAGAGGGGCTGCTCACGGAGGTGACGGAGCTTAAGGAGGTCCTAGAAGGGGAAGCGGATATTCCCCTGCACGGAATAGAAGACATTGAACCTATCCTTCAGCGCACCCGATTGGAGGGGGCGATACTTACCCCCCAAGAGCTCTTGGAGGTGGCCGCGTCAGCTCAGGTGTCCCGTTCACTGAAGGGGTTCCTCCGACATCTAGGGGAGCGGTTTGCCAGGTTGAAGGGTATAGGGGAGGAGTTCTCTGCCCCTGGGCAACTAGTGCAAGAGATAGAGGGAGCCATTGGCCCTGGGGGTGAGATATATGATGAGGCCAGTCCCCACCTTAAAGAAATCAGGGGGAGGATAAAAGGGGTCCGCGGGGTCATCCAGAAGAGGCTGGATCTCCTTTTGCGACGCAAGGAGTTAAAGGAGGCCTTTCAGGATGAGGTGGTTACCCAACGGAACGGCCGCTATGTGATCCTGATAAGGGCTGATTTCAAGGGGAGAGTGAAGGGGATCGTGCACGACTACTCCCACTCTAAGATGAGCCTCTACTTGGAGCCTATGGGGGTGGTGGAGCTAAACAATGAGTTAAATGTGCTGCAGAGAGAGGAAGAGGAGGAAGAGGAAAAGGTCCTCAGGAGACTGACCTCCTTGGTTCGAGAGCGCAGTGAGGAGCTTCTTCATGACCTGGTCCTGCAGGGCATGGTGGATACCCTCTATGCCAAGGCCAGGTTTAGCATCTATCTCCATGGTGCCCAGCCTGCCCTAAATACCGAGGGACGGGTGAGGTTGATGGCAGCAAGGCATCCCTTGTTGATCCGGGCCCAGCAGGAGGAGAGGGAAGATGAGGTAGTCCCCATAGATCTACACCTGGACCCCGCTCAGAGGGTCCTGGTGATAAGTGGGGCCAATACGGGGGGCAAGACCGTAGCACTGAAGACCTTGGGGCTTTTGTCCCTTATGGTCCAAGCGGGGTTGCACATCCCAGCTGCCCCAGACAGTGAGGTGAACCTATTTCAAGATGTATTCGCCTATATCGGGGATGAACAGAATCTACAGGAACATCTCAGTACCTTTTCCTCCTTTATCCTGTGGTTGAATCGAGTCCTGGATAGGATAGACAATACCTCCTTGGTGCTCGTTGATGAAATCGGGGTCGGGACAGAGTACTCCCAAGGAGCGGCCCTAGCCATGGGGCTATTGGATTGCATCAGGAAAAAGGGTGGATATGCCGTGGTTACCAGTCACTTCAACCCTCTAAAGGCCTATGCCTATCGCCATGAAGATGTGGCGAACGTGTCCGTGGAGTTTGATCAGGAGACCCTCAAACCCACCTATCGTCTTCTATATGGGAGGCCAGGGACGAGTCAGGCCTTCCTCATCGCAGAAAGGCTGGGCCTAAAGGGAGAGGTCTTAGATAGGGCGAGGGGTTATCAGGAGGGGGTCCAAGGCAACCAGGAGCATCTCATGGGGGAGCTGGAGCAACTGCACCGAGACTTAGAGAAGGAGAGGGTAGAAGCGACCAGGATAAAAGAGGAGGCCCTGCGGGAACGAGAGCGGTTGCACCGGGCGGCAGATGAGATCCAGAAAAGAAGGAAGAAGATCATCAAGAGGACCGAGGAAGATGGGAAGAGGATCATTAGTTCACTGGAGGGACACTTCAGGGAAGTTTTAAAGAAGGCCGAGGAAAGGAAGGAGAGAGTACCGGCGTTAAAGGGGGAGTTTAAACATATAAAAGAGGACTTCATGGGCCACTTCCCCAAGAGGAGGCGAAGAGGAGGGGGTGGAGAGATAAAAGAGGGGGACCGGGTGGAGGTCATAAACCTAGGCAAAGAGGGGGTGGTGGTGGAATTTTCCCACGATCCTCCACGGGCAGAGGTGTCAATTGGGGGGATGCGGGTCAAGGCCCCCCTGGAAGAGCTGAGGCTCATCTCCCCGAGGGAGGAGAAAAGGCAGGAGGGGATAGGATATCATCTCGTCCTAGAACCCTCGGATTTACCCCCCCATGGGGAGTTGAACGTGATCGGTCTGAGGGTGGATGAGGCCCTTCCAAAGGTGGACAAGTTTTTGGATGACGCCCTCTTAAGGGGGTGGGAAAAGGCTCATATCATCCATGGGATTGGGTCTGGGAGACTAAGGGAGGCAATACAAGGACACCTGAAGGGGCATAGGTGGGTGAAGGGATTTAGGAGAGGCGAGTTGAACGAAGGTGGCCTGGCAGTTACCGTAGTAGAATTGAGGTAAGGGTATGGGAGGGCTAATCCCCGATGAGGTCCTGGAGGAGATCAGGGAGCGGGCGGATATCGTAGAGGTGATCTCCGATTATGTGACTCTAAAAAAGGCGGGGAGGAGTCATAAAGGGCTTTGCCCCTTTCATCAGGAGAAAACCGCTTCATTCGTGGTAAGCGATGAAAAGCAGCTATTCCATTGCTTCGGGTGTGGAGCCGGGGGTAATGTCTTCACCTTCCTTATGAAGTATGAGCAAATCTCCTTCGTTGAGGCGGCCAAGGCCCTGGCACAGAGATATGGGGTAAAGATCCCCGAGGCCAGGGTGACGGCAAAGGATGAGAGGAGGGAAAGTTTATTTAAGATAAATATCTTGGCGGTGGAGTTTTACGTCCACCAGATAATGGAAGGGAGGGAAGGGAAGACCGCAAGAGACTATCTGGAGCGCAGAGGGATAGGAAGGGAGGTCTGGGAAGAGTATAGACTCGGATATGCACCCGCCCGATGGGATGCCTTGGTGACCCATCTCAAGGGGAAAGGGGTTAATTTGAGAGAGGCGGAGGTCCTAGGTCTCATCATCCCCAAGAAGGGGGGGTGGTATGACAGGTTTCGCGGGAGGATTGTGTTTCCCATATTTGACCTACGGGACAGGATGATTGGGTTGGGGGGCCGGGTCCTGGGAGATGGTGGGGAGCCTAAGTACCTCAACTCTCCGGAGTCGCTCCTCTATAAGAAGGGGGAGAACCTTTACGGGTTGAGCATAGCCAAGAAGCACATCCAGAGAGAGGAAGGAAGGGTGTTCATCGTCGAGGGGTATTTTGACCTGCTCAGCATGTCGCAGAGAGGGGTGAAGAACGTGGTGGCTACTTTGGGGACCGCCCTCACCCCTGGGCAGGCAAGGCTTTTACGCAGGTTTGGGAAGGAGTTTTCCCTGCTTTTCGACCCCGATGAGGCCGGCAGAAAGGCAGCCCTCAGGGCCTTGGAGATCTTCCTCCAAGAAGATGCATTTCCAACGGTGATCCCCTTGCCTGATGGACTGGATCCAGATGGTTATTTTCAAAAAGGGCTTTCCCTCCAGGCCTTATTGGAAAGGGGGGTTCCAGGCGTAGAGTACGCCATGGAGGCGTTGATGGAGGGATATGACCTGGGCGAAGTGGAGGGAAGGGCCAAGGCAGTAGAGGCTACTCTCCCTTTTCTCCTCCAGATCAAGGATGGGGTACGCAGGGGTCTCTATTTCAAGCGCTTGGCCGAGATGGTGGGGCTGGAGGAAGGAAGAATTTTAGACGCTGCCCTCAAAATGCGCAAAGGGAAGAGGGAGGGTTCGGATAGGAAGTTGATCCCGAGGATACACATATCGACGGAAAAAAAGTTGTTGGAGATGCTGATCCAACATCCGGAGCTCATTCCGCTGGTGGCCCAAGAGGGTGTGGTGGATGCTCTAGAAGGCCAAGACCTCCGGTCCATAGCCGAGTTGTTGATTCATGATTTCCAACTCCACGGCGATCTATCACTGGACAGATTATCCCCCCAATTGGAGGAGAGAGGGATAAGTGAGATGGCCTTCAGTATGGCCTTTCAGGAGGAGGAGTTGGAGGAAGGAATGGCAGAAAGGATTGTTGCGGACTGTCTTCGAAAAATCAAGATAAATGTGCTCAAAAGAGAGCTCAAAGGGATCACGAAGAAGATCGAAGAAGCACAGGCAAGGGGGGATGAGGCCTTACTAAATTCCCTGTTGCTGCGCAAACAAACCCTAAAACTTCAAGAGGAGGGGTTGAAGGGTCCTTAATTGCAGGATTTTTATCATATTTATGATAAAATAAAAGGGGAAAGCCAAAAAGGAGAAAGAGATCATGGCCTTAAAGGATAGAGAGTTTTTTGACCTTGAAGGGGTTAATGAGACCATACCCTCTGAAGGGGTCTCCCCCGAACAATTGGAAGATGTGGTGACGATGTTTGATGAGATAGACATCAAAGTCGTCAACAATGAGAAAGGAGTGGGTGTGCAGAAGGTGGAGGAGGTGGAGGAAGACGCTGTCGAGGAGAAAAAGAAGGAGGGTATTGAGGACCTTGATATCATCGGCAAGACTAGTGATCCCGTGAGGTTATATCTCCGTGAGATGGGCCGGGTGTCCTTATTGACCAGAGAAGGGGAGGTGGCCATTGCCAAGTGGATAGAGGAGGGAAAAAAGGAGGTGATCAGGGTCATCCTCAACTGCCCTGTGACGGTTAAAGAGGTGTTGAATATAGGGGAAGGACTCTCCCAAGAGCTGATAAATGTCAAAGACATCACCAATGATATCGAGGACGATGAAGGCTACACCGAAGAGGAGGAATTCTACAAAGAGAAGATCCTGGGGATCATAGATAAAATAAGGCTCCTCGATGAGGAGATCAAGAGGTTGAAGACAAGGGGAGAGGCTGGTAAGGAAAGACTGCAGAAGAGACGGGAGGAAATGGTCACGCTTCTCACTCAGATAAGTCTCAAGGAACGTCAGACAGAGGCCATCGTAGATAAATTGAGAGGGTTGGCGGGCAGGGTCGAAAAGGCAGAGAAAGAGCTGGCCGCGGTGGGCAGGAGGTTGGGGGTACCTGTACAGAAGTTAAAGCCTTTTCTGCAAGAGGTGAAGAGGAACCCCGGGAAGAAGAAGTCCCTCTTTAAACAGAAGAGGCTGAACGAAGAGGAGTTTGTGGAGCTGGAGAAGTTTGTGAAGAATACCTATAGGAAGATCCAGCGGGTTGGACAGGAGACTGGCCTCCATGCAGCGGGGCTAAAGAGGGCCATTGAGGGCATCCGCCAAGGTGAGGCAATAGCCAAGGAGGCGAAAAACGAATTGGTCAAGGCCAACCTGAGGTTGGTGGTGAGCATCGCCAAAAAATACACCAACCGGGGGCTTCAATTTCTCGATCTCATCCAAGAGGGCAACATCGGGTTGATGAAGGCCGTGGACAAGTTTGAGTACACCCGGGGCTACAAATTCAGTACCTATGCCACTTGGTGGATCCGACAGGCCATCACCAGGGCGATTGCCGATCAGGCCAGGACTATCAGGATCCCCGTCCATATGATTGAGACCATCAACAAGTTAATAAGGACATCCCGCTATCTCGTCCAGGAAGTAGGGCGCGAACCTCACCCAGAAGAGATAGCCGAGAGGATGGAGATGTCCGTGGAGAAAGTGCGCAAGATCCTCAAGATAGCCAAGGAGCCCATCTCTTTGGAGACCCCCATAGGAGAGGACGAAGACAGCCACTTGGGGGATTTCATCGAAGATAAAAAGGCCGTCTCTCCCGGTGATGCCGCCGTCTCCAAAAACTTGGTAGAGAAGGTCAAAAAGGTCTTGACCACCCTCACTCCCAGGGAGGAAAAGGTCTTGCGGATGAGATTTGGCATCGGTGAAAAATACGACCACACATTAGAGGAGGTGGGACAAGATTTCTCCGTCACCAGGGAGAGGATCCGCCAAATCGAGGCCAAGGCCTTGCGTAAACTGCGACATCCCAGCAGGAGCAAGAGGTTGAAGAGCTTCGTGGATCAATAAGAAGATCCCCCTCCCACCCAGCTGATCACTTCCTCAAAGACGGAGGGGAGGGGGATCTCTTGCTGTCTCCTTTCTTTCATATCCCTGAGTATCACCTTCCCCTTACGCAGTTCATCCTCTCCGATGATTAATGCATAAAGAGCGCCGAATTTATTCGCCCTGCGCATCTGCGCCTTGAGGCTGCGCCCTTCGTAGTCGACCATTGTGGTTACCCCGGCCAGATTAAGCCTGTAACTCAAGTTGAAGGCCTCCCTTTGGGCCTCCTCGCCCAAGGCAGCGATGAACAATGACGGGCCACGTGAGGGAGGTGCCTCCGGGAGGGTGAGCAGGAGGCGTTCCATTCCGATGGCAAAACCAGTACCGGGTATATTCCCCCCCCCCAAGTCCTCTATGAGGTGGTCATATCTTCCCCCGGCGGCCACCGCATCTTGTGCTCCCAGACCCTCTGCCACCACCTCAAAGGTGGTCTTTGTGTAGTAGTCCAATCCCCGCACCATCCTTGGATTTACGCTATAGGGGACCTCTATGGTCTCCAGAAAGGCCCTTACCCTGGCGAAATGCTCGGCACAATCCTGACAAAGATATCCCTCTACGAGGGGGGCCTTTGACATCACCTCCTGGCACCCTTGGACCTTACAATCGAAGCCCCGCAAGGGATTTTTCTCCATCCTCCTCTGACAATCAGGGCAGAGTTGGGAGAAGTGACCTCTGAGAAAGGCCTGCAAGTCTTCCTTGTAGGGGAGACGGCAGCGGGGGCAGCCAAGGGAGTTGATCTGTAATGCGCACCCCTTTGCCCCCACGATGGAGAGATAGTACATCAAAATGGCCATGACCTCGGCATCGATCATGGGGTGGGAGATCCCGAAGACCTCCACATCTATCTGGTGAAACTGACGATATCTCCCCATTTGTGGTTTCTCATGTCTGAACATGGGACCGATAGCGTAGAGCTTGGCCATCGGGTCAAAGGCATACATCTTGTGCTCTATATAGGCCCTAGCCACTGAGGCGGTGGCCTCAGGGCGCAGCGTGATGAGTTCCCCGCTACGGTCAGTAAAAGTATACATCTCCTTTTCCACGATATCTGTCTCCTCACCGATGCTCCGTGAAAAAAGCTCCGTCCTCTCCAGGACAGGCACCCTTATTTCGGAGAAACCAAACCCCCCCAGAACCTCCCGGGCGCGTTCCTCTAGCACCCTCCACCGCCCGGTTTCAGGAGGCAGAATATCGCTGAACCCTTTCATGGCCTTTAGCTCCAATTCTTTTATCTCCTATTTTTAAGCCTTTTATCCCAAAGCTGAGGAAAAGTCAAACATCCCTATTTATCCAGATCTTAAACAAAGGCGGAAAGTGACAAAAAATGTCATTTCAATGGTAATAACAAAGAACTACTCCCCATCGATATCATAACATATTATTTTTTAAAGTATTTTATTGAATAACACATTTTGCGAAAACGATGGTAACGATTGACAAAAAATGTCACTCGCTGGATAACAGCAAAAACCGCCTCCCCCTCTAATCGTATAACCATTTGATCTTTAACGGTTTTTTATTTTAAAGAAAATATTCAGATTTGGCATGAAAACTGCTCTATCATTTAATGAATTGAATCTTTTAGCTTTTTTGGTGAGGTGGTTCTATGCGAAAAAGAACAGCCCGGGATTTAAAAGATGTAGGGGTGAAATATCAGGCCATCTTTGAAAACACGGGTACGGCGATGGTGATCATCGAAGAAGATATGACCCTCTCCCTGGTCAATGCGGAATTTGAGAGGCTCAGCGGCTATACGAAGAAGGAGATTGAAGGAAAGAAGGGCTGGACCGAGTTTGTTGTACAAGAGGACATAGAGAGGATGAAAGGATATCATGGATCACGTAGGGTTGATCCTCGTTCTGCCCCAGGGAACTATGAGTTTCGCTTCATTGACAGAAATGGTGACATCAAGGCGATCTTTTTGACTACCGCCATGATTCCGGGAACAAAAAAGAGTGTTGCCTCTCTTCTTGACATCACGGATCGCAAGCAGGCCGAGCAAGCACTGCGGGAGAGCGAGGAAAGACTCAGGGTTATCTTCGAGACGGCCCAAGATTCCATATTCATCAAGGATCGCACCCTAAAATACACCCAGGTCAATCCGGCGATGGAGCGACTTTTCGGACTCCCAGCCTCTAAGCTGATCGGACGGACGGATGAGGAACTCTTTGGGAAGGAAGCGGGAGTACACATCAGGGAGGTGGATTCTCGTGTCATTGACGGGGAAATCATCGAGGAGGAGCACACCAAGCCGGTGAAGGGATTCCCGACTGCGTTTCACGTCATCAAGGTCCCCATACAAGACACCTCCGGTGAGATCATTGGACTCTGCGGAATTGCCCGCGACGTCACCGAGCGCAGGCGGGCGGAGGAGGCATTGCGGGAGAGTGAAGAGAAATACCGCACCCTTTTCGAGGGGTCCAGAGATGCGATCTATATTACCAGCCAGGAGGGAAGGTTGGTTGATGTCAACCAATCATATCTGGATCTCTTTGGCTATACCAGGGAAGAGTTGAGGGAACTGGACGTCCGTGAGACATACGTTAATCCCAATGACCGGCTAAGGTTTCGGCAGGTGATAGAGCAGGAAGGATCTGTTAGAGACTTTGAACTAAAACTCCGCAAGAAGGATGGGACAGAGATGGAGTGTCTGCTCACTGCGACTGTGAGGCGGGCAAATGATGGAAGCCTTCTGGGATACCAGGGCATCATCCGGGACATCACCGAGCACAAGAGGGCTGAGGAGTTATTGCAAAAGGAGAGGGAGACCTTTTTCTCCATCTTGAATAAGGCCCCTTATGGGGTAATCTTGATGGACAAGGAGGGGAACTACCTCTACATCAATCCCGAATTTACCAGCATCACTGGTTATACCCTGGAGGATGTCCCTACTGGAAGGGATTGGTTTCACAAGGCCTATCCAGACCAGGAA
>DAOVGN010000090.1 GCA_030672385.1 Deltaproteobacteria bacterium
GCGCAAGGCGCAGATGAAGGTGATCAAGCGATTAAAGGGGATCCCCCTTCCTGTTCTTTCTATTAATCCCTGATTATTGACTTCATGATGAAGGTCGTCATCGATGGATGGGCAAAAGGGAGTTACATCCTTCTTGTTGAAATGCCTCGGGTACGGCGCATAAGGATAGGGGCACTGGGGGAGATGCAATTTCCCCAGGGGTTTTACGCCTATGTCGGCTCTGCCATGGGGGGGTTGCAGGCCAGGTTGAACCGCCATCTGGACAGGGTAAAGAGGGTACGATGGCACATCGACTATCTCTTAGAACAGGGGAGGGTGAAGGGGATGATCTATGCCCCCACGAGTGAGAGGTTAGAATGTCAGCTGGCCCAGAGATTGGAGGGGATGTTTCGTTCCTTACCCAGATTTGGCTCCAGTGACTGCCATTGCCCCAGCCACCTCTTTTTCTCGGAGGCGTTACAGGCCTTGCAGGAAGGGGCAGAGACGGCTTTCAGAGACCTCCTAAGAGGAAGAGATCCTATCACTGAGACGTGTTTTGTTAATGAGTGGCGGACATAAATACGAGGCTACTCTATTGACCAGACCGATATCTTTAACTTTACTGTTGTGAACCAATAATCTGGTCCGAAGAGGGGATCATCTTTTTTTATATACGATATATAATCTACAACTTTTATTTTGCATTTAAGTCCTCTACTACTCAGTGCGTACAACTCTTTGTTTTGAATGTCTTGGTAGCTTAAGTAACTTGTTGTATCTGCATTGAAATCGATGCGGAAGCTTTTGAAAGAGCCTTCATGATCATGCGATGCGACAATTCCTCGTACTGTAAAGTCTAACCCAGAATAAGTAGGATCCTGATAGTCTGTTGCAAAACTGCTCTCAAAGGCGTTTAATGTGACCAGGTCTTCGAAGATTATGTACCTTTCAGCATGTAGTATACCTGATAATAAAAGAGACAAAACTACAGAAGAGAGGATGATGAATGAGCAGTGTTTTTTCATACCTGTGTCACCTCGTTATAGCTTTGCAGTTGCAATGATAATTTTATATTCGTTCACATCACACACATCAAGCTGGGAACAGGGAACAATATAGTAAGGGTTTAAAGTGAATTGTGGGCTATTATAGGGCGTTTACACGGAGTTGTAAAGGCGTTTAAAGACAACAAAATAAATCACATCGTTGCCTTCGCCGAGAATACAGGGAAATTTGTTCCTTCTTCCTTGACTTCATCACGAGGAGAAGCATACAATGTGATGGCCCGCGAGGGGATAGGATATGGATCCGAGGAGGCTAGAAGAGCTATTGCGTTCTATTCAGAGTGGGGAAGTATCTGTACAGGATGGCGTAAGGATGTTAAAAGACCTCCCTTTCGAAGATATAGGGGAGGCCATGATAGATCATCATCGCACCCTGCGCAAGGGCTTTCCTGAGGTGATCTTCGGCGAGGGAAAGGATTCAGAGCTGGTGATCAAGATCATGGAGAGGATGGTGGAAACGGAGGAGAACATCTTGGCGACGAGGATAGAGAAGACGAAGGCGAGGGCTATTTTACAGAGGTTCCCCAGAGCCAGTTATCACCCCCGGGCAAGGACCATCACTTTGCAAGTCAGCGAGGTGGAGGAGGTGGGCAGGGGGAACATCCTGGTAATATCAGCGGGGACCGCGGACATCCCGGTCGCCGAGGAGGCGATGGTGACTGCCACCATGATGGGCAATAGGGTAGAGACCCTTTATGATGTAGGGGTCGCAGGGGTGCACAGGCTCCTTAACCATAGGGAGAAGTTGATAGGGGCCAATGTCTTGATCGTAGTGGCTGGGATGGAAGGGGCCTTGCCCAGCGTGGTGGGGGGATTGGTGGCCAGACCTGTTATCGCTGTCCCCACCAGTGTAGGGTACGGGGCCTCTTTTGATGGAGTGGCTGCCCTGCTGGCCATGCTCAACTCCTGTGCCTCCAATGTGGCCGTGATGAACATAGATAATGGGTTTGGAGCAGGATACATAGCGAGTTTGATAAATCGGTAGCGTGGGTCCTTCGGATGGAGAGAGAGATAAAGATTTGCTTCGGCGACTTAGTAGTACAAGGGAAGTTGAATGAAAGCTCTACCGCCACCCTCATCTGGGAGGCATTGCCGATAGAAGGCGAGGTAAACCTTTGGGGTGAAGAGATCTATTTCACCATACCTGTGGAGGCTGAACTAGATGATATGGCAAAGGATGTGGTGGAGAGAGGTGGTCTGGGTTATTGGCCTTCGGGGCGGGCATTTTGTATATTTTTCGGGCCCACCCCCATGGGCCAAGGCGATGAAATCCGCCCGGCCAGCCCTGTAAACATAGTGGGCAAGGTCAAGGGAAACCCCCATGTCTTTAAGGAGGTAGCGAAGGGGGTCAAGGTGCGTTTGGAGAGATAGGAGGCAATCATGGAGTTTGGTTTGTTTTTGGAGAAGATCCTGGTGTTTTTGACCCCTTCTACACCCTATTTTCGGGGTATCCTGCCCTTTAATCCCCTGATATCCGCGGGCATTTTAGGCCTTCTCGCCTTTTTTCTCATCAGGGGACACAGGAGGTATGAGCTGTTGCTAATGGAGGCAGAAGCCCTCTTGAAGAGATATATGATATTCCGGGGGAAAAAACATAGTCTCCTGGGCAAGGCTCAAGCCGATAAGAGTACGCGCGAGGAGATCCTTAAGTCCATCTCGCGGGGCTGGCACAATTTTAGGGAGTACCATGACCAAACAACAGACCTCCTAGAGGGGAACTATCGATGGATGAAAAGGGGCCTCCTCATTGTGGCCATTCTTTTGGTCCTTAATACCTTTAGGGATGGTGTTGCCGGACTGCTGATCACCGGGTTCCCCTCCGGCTTTTTTTTCGGTCTGTTGCAAGACTTACCCCACTATCTCTTGATGGTAGTGGGGATCGCCCTGCTGTGCATACAAAGAAGGGAGGTGTATGGTAACCAATCCCATCAAATAGCCCCCGCCATGGAGGCCTTATTTGCCGACTTCGACCGTGATGACCCGATCCTCTGTGAGGAGTTCGATCCCTTGGAAGGTGAGAAGGAGGGGGATTAGGACCTTAAATTTCGTAGAGGTTGACCCTTTTCCTCCACCTCTTTATCTGGGTGCGATGGCGCTTGGCCGCCAGGATCTTTTCCCTATATATGCGAGGGATGGAGGTGGGGATGCGCGGTCTTTTCTTCTGGTGTAATGCGCGCAGCTTCAGATTTAAGCGGCTTAAGGCCAACTCCTTGTTTCTGGCCTGAGACCTATGTTCTGTTGCTATAGCGGTGATCCCCGTGGGGAGGTGGCGGACACGTACGGCCGTCTCCCTTTTATTCCTATGCTGCCCGCCAGGGCCCGAGGCCTTAAAGGTCTCCACCCGGATCTCTTGGGGGCAAAAGAGGGATATGTTCGTTCTCCTGTTCACGGTATAATTATAGCTTTCTTTGCCCTTTGAGGCTAGGGTAGATTTGCGCTTGTCGTAGTACTAAACTATTGCGAAAGGCTCTATAGTACGTGCCATGGGATGGTGTGATAAATCAGAAGGAGAAGGGATTTAATTGACAATCAAAGAAAATTCGAGTACTTTTAAGAGTATCATTAATCGGGAGGTAAAGGATATGATTGTCACTGCCAATGACGTAAAGACCAAAGGTATTTCTCATATTGATGAACTCGTGCAGAAATATGGAGAGGTGTTCATATCCGTCAGAGGAAAAAGGAGGCTTGTTATCCTTGAGGTAGAGGAATTTGAAAGATTGAGGGAAGCTGCTCTGGAGGAGGCCATAAGGGAGGCAGAAAGGGATTATGAAGAGGGGAGATATAGAATTGAAGGTGCCGAAGAGCACTTCAAGAGACTAGGCATATAGTGTTTAGGCTGGTCTTTGCTGAAAGCTACCTTCGAAGGGAAGAGGCCTTTATCAAGAGGCACCCGGAGCTAATAGAAAAATATAAGAAGGTCCTGAGACTCCTTGAACTCGACCCCTCTCATCCTCTCCTCAAGCTTCATAAATTAAAAGGAAGGTTTCAAAAGAAGTATGTTGCATCAATCACATACTCTTATAGAATTGTCCTGACCTTTTCTGTGAAGGGGGATAAGATAATACTCATTGACGTGGGGCATCATGAGGAGGTCTATTAGAGATGAAAGTAAAGGGGAACTTCAAGCAGGTATATCAATTCAAGATCACGCTGAGGGGTATAAGGCCACCTATCTGGCGGCGTGTGCAGGTTCCGGAGACTTATACCTTCTGGGACCTACACGTGGCCATTCAGGATGCAATGGGTTGGACTGATACCCATCTCCACATGTTCAGGATAGCCGATCCTCGAACAGGTTTGGAGACCACGATAGAAATCCCTGATGAGGATTTTGACTCCACTACCGAGACTCTCTTTGGTCGGGAGGAGAGGATCATCGATTGGTTCTCCCCGAAGAGTAGATCTGCCGATTACATCTATGACTTTGGCGACAACTGGGGGCACAAGGTGGAGCTGGAGAAGATATTGCCCAAAGAAGAGGGGGTTAAATACCCGATATGTATCGCCGGAAGGAGGGCGTGTCCACCTGAAGACTGTGGCGGTGACTATGGATATGA